>NZ_CP043505.1:316675-633350 GCF_008365295.1 Agromyces intestinalis | reverse complement strand
TCGCGTTCATGCAGGCGACCGGCCTCATCGGCGCGATCGCGCTCATCCTGCTGCTGAGCGCGATCATCCTGCTCGTGGTGCGGTGGGTGATCGAGCCCGTGCGCACGGTCGCGGCGACGAGCCGCCGGCTCGCGGCCGGCGACCTCGGCGTGCGCATGCCCGCGAAGGGCGAAGACGAGCTGGCGACCCTGTCGGCCAGCTTCAACGGCATGGCCGACAGCCTGCAGGCGCGCATCCGCGAACTCGCCGAGCTGTCGGTCATGCAGCAGCGCTTCGTCTCGGATGTCTCGCACGAGCTGCGCACTCCGCTCACGACGATCCGGCTCGCGGGCGACGTGCTGCACGGGCAACGCGAGGAATTCGATTCCACCACCGCGCGCACCGTGGAGCTGCTGCACACCCAGACCGAACGGTTCGAGGCGCTGCTCGGCGACCTGCTCGAGATCAGCCGGTACGACGCCGGTTCGGTGGAGCTGGCGACCGAGCCGACCAACCTGGTGCACCTCGCGGGCGACGCTGTGGAGTCGCTGCACGAGCTCGCCCGCGAACACGGCAGCGAACTGCGCCTCGTCGCTCCCGGCGGTCATCTCGACGCCGAGGTCGACCCTCGTCGCATTCGTCGTATCGTGCGCAATCTGGTGGGCAATGCGATCGAGCACGGCGAGGGGCGCCCCATCGTCGTCGCGGTCGACTCGAACGAGTCGGCGGTGGGCCTCAGCGTCCGCGACTACGGCATGGGCATGACCGAGGAGGAGCGGATGCGGGTGTTCGACCGGTTCTGGCGAGCCGACCCCAGCCGCTCGCGCACCATCGGGGGCACCGGGCTCGGGCTCGCGATCTCGCTCGAGGACGCGGCAGCGCACGGCGGCACGCTCGACGTGTGGTCCAAGCCGGGCCGGGGCACCGTGTTCCGGCTCGTCGTGCCGCGCACGCGCGGTCGGGCGGCGATCGAGCCGCCGCTGCCGTTGGAGCCGGACGATCCCGATGCGACCGGGCCGAACCCGGCCCCGCCCGACGTCGTGCGCCCGGGTGACACGGGTGCATTCGGCGTGGAAGCCGCGCCGACGTCGTGGCGGCCCGCCGACCACCGCGCCGCCGACCACCGCGCCGCGGAACCGGGTCACGAGGAGGTCCGTGATGCGTAGTCGCTTCGCGGCGGCATCCGTCGCCCTCGCACTGGTCGCGGCGCTCGCCGGCTGCGCGACCATCCCGTCGAGCGGCGGCGTGCACGCCGGCCGCAGCCAGACCGCGGCCGACGCGCTCGACCTCGACCTGGTCGCGTCCATGCCGCGGGCCGGGGCCGATCAATTGCAGATCCTGCAGGGCTTCATCGACGCGGCGACCGACCCGCGCAACAACTACTACGTCGCGCGCCAGTTCCTCGCGCCCGGGTTCGCCGACGCATGGGATGCGTACGCGGGTGCCACCGTCGACGACGCCACCGACCGCGACTACCAGCCGACCGGCGACGAGCAGATGGTCGTGCAGGCGACTCCGGCCGCGGCACTGCTGCCGAACGGCCAGTGGGAACCGGCGGCGTCCAGTGCGGCGATCCCGCTGAGCTACACGTTCACGCAGGTCGAGGGGGAGTGGCGCATCAGCGAGGCGCCGCCCGGGCTGCTCATCGACGCCTTCGACTTCGCCCGCGTGTACAGCACGCACACGCTCTACTTCTTCGACCCCGGATTCCGATACGCGGTGCCCGACGTGCGCTGGTTCGCGGGTCGTGAGGCGGTGCAGACCAGCATCGTGCGGGCCCTGCTCGAGGGGCCGGCCGACTGGCTCGAACCCGGCGTGGTGTCGGCGTTCCCCGAGGGCTCGCGCCTCGAGGCCGACACGGTGCCGATCGTCGCCGGGGTGGCCGACGTCGATGTCGACGCCGTCGCCGAGGACACGCGGACGGTCCAGCGCATGGAGGTGCAGCTCGAGCTGAGCCTCGAGTCGGTGCGCAGCGTGCAGCGCGGCGTGCGCCTGTCGCTGAACGGTGCGGTGCAGGACGTGCCCGAGTCGACGTCGACCCCCACCGTGAACCCGCGCGTGGACTCGCAGCCCGTCGCTTTCGACGGCGAACGGTTCGGGCATCTCGACGACGGCGTCGTGGTGCCCATCGAGGGCCTGAGCGACCAGGTCGCCGCGCTCGCGCCGACGGCCGCTTCGCTCGGATCCGGCGAGGACACGGCGGTCGTGCTCGCCGACGGGGTGTGGCGCGTAGACGCCGACTCCGAGACGGCGCAGCTCGACCCGCGCGACGGCCTCATCGCACCCGCGCTCGATTCGCTGGGCGTCGTCTGGTCGGCTCCCGCCGACGCGCCGGATCAGGTCGTGGTCTACGGCCCCGCCGGCGACGACACCGCCGAAGGGCGCCAGGTGCCCGCGCCGTGGACCGGCGGGCGGCTCGTCGCCCTTCAGGTCTCGCGCGACGGCACCCGCGTCATCGCCCTGCTCGCCGACGGCGCGCGCACCCGATTCGTCGCGGCCGCCGTCGAGCGCGACGACAACGGCATCCCGACCGCGGTCGGTCCCGCTGTGCTGCAGTTGGCCGAGGTGCCCGGCACGCCGCTCGACGCCGCGTGGCTCGACGACCGCACGGTGGCCGCGCTCAGCGCGACCGACGCGGGCACGAGACTCACCACGCAGGTGCTCGGGGCGCCCTCGTCGGGCGATGCCGGCCCGGTCGACGGTCGCACGCTCGTCGGCGGCAACGCCGAGCGCGAGGTGCGGGTGCTCACCGCGACCGGCGACCTCTGGGGCCGCAGCGGAGTCGGCTGGCAGGTGCAGGCCACCGGGCTGCTGTTCCTCGCGACGCAGCAGCCCCGCTGAGCGCTCCGACTGTTGAGCGCTCCTCCCCAGTGAGGCGGGCCGGCTGCGCTTTCACCGCTGCGGGTGGTCGGCCTCGGGCCCGGCCGTGCTCGGTCGAGCATGGTCGGATGCCGCGCATCCTGCCGAACTCGCTGCTTTCGATCGCCCCTCCGACTCCGCCCGAGCCACCGCCCCCGGCGTCTCGTCTCGTCGGGCCGCTCGTACGCGAGGCACTGCGCGACGCGCTCGCGGTCGTGCTGCCGGTCGCGTGCGCGGGCTGCGGCGTCCCCGATCGCTCGGTCTGCGACGGATGCCTCGCGGCTCTGCATCCCGAACCCCGACCGATGGTCCGGGACGGCGTGACCGGTTGGGCCGGGCTCGAGTACGGCGGCATGGTCGCAGCGGTGCTCACGGCGTTCAAGGACGGCGGGCGCACCGACGCGGCGCGGCCGCTCGCGACCGCGCTCTCGGCGGCGATCACCGCGGCGCTGGCCGAGGTCGAGGTCGACCGCGTCGAGCTGTGCGCCGTCCCGTCGACCGGCGCGGCGCGCCGCGCCAGGGGGTTCGTGCCGATCGGCCTGCTCGCGCACACGGCCGGCCTGCGGCCCGCCCGAGTGCTGAGGTTCGTGCGCGAGCATGCCGACCAGGCCGGGCTCGACGTCGATGCTCGGCGACGCAACGCCGCCGGTTCGCTCGCCGCGACGTCGCGGCTCGCGGGGCGGCGGTTCCTGCTGGTGGACGACGTGTGCACGACCGGGTCGACGCTCGCCGAGGCATCCCGGGCCCTGGTCGCCGCCGGAGGCGACGTCGTCGGCGCGGCTGTGCTCGCCGAGACGCGCCGTCGATCGGCGCCGCCGCGCGCACTCGATCCGGACGCGTCGTGACATTCTCGTGACATCCACAGTCCGCGGGCGTACCGTGTCAGGACAGGCGTGGTCGAACCACCCCTTCAGAACCGGGTGACACGCCGGGAGATGGAGGCCGAAATGGAACTGAACATCGTCGGACGAAACCTGGGGGTCACCGATCGATTCCGTGCCTACGTCACCGAGAAGGCCGAGAAGGTCGCTCATCTGGCAGAACGCGCGATCTCGCTCGACGTGAAGCTGACGCGTCAGAACGAGAAGAACGGCAATTCCGGGTCCGACCGCGTCGAACTCACCCTCGTCGGCCGCGGACCGGTCGTCCGCGCCGAGGCCGACGGCACCGACAAGTACGCGGCGTTCGACGTCGCCCTGGGGCGGCTGCTCGAGCGCGTCCGGCGCGCGAAGGACCGCCGCAAGGTGCACCGCGGCCAGCGTCGGCCCACCTCGCTGCGCGAGGCCGCAGACGACGGCTTCAGCGGCGTGGGCATGCAGGCCGCCGGCGTCGAGGTGCTCGAGCGCGTGCGCACCGGCGCGATCCCGGTCGTCGACGAGGCTCCCGCCGAGGCCGACGACGTGTACTGCCCCGTGGTGATCCGACGCAAGGTGTTCGCCTCCACACCCATGACGGTCGACGACGCGCTCTACTTCATGGAGCTGGTCGGCCACGATTTCTACCTGTTCGTGGATGCCGAGACCGGCCGCCCCAGCGTCGTCTACCGACGCAAGGGGTGGGACTACGGCCTGATCGGGCTCGACGAGCACGCCGAGGCATCCGGAGACGCCGAGACGGTCGAGCCGCAGCGCGTCACCGCGTGAGGCCCGGCTCCGGTCGGGCGGGCCTCGACCCCCGACCGGAGCCGGCTCCCGAAGCGCTCGCTCAGCCTGCACGCCACTAGCATGGGTACGATGTGCCTCTGCACAGGCGCCTTCCGGCGTGCCCGGCCCACCCGAGGGCCCGGCGCCCGACGATGACAGGAGAGCATTCGTGGCTTCGATTCTGGAAAAGGTCCTTCGCGTCGGCGAGGGCCGAACCCTGAAGCGGCTCGAGAACTACGCGAAGGCGATCAACGCCCTCGAAGACGACTTCATCTCGCTCACCGACGACGAGCTGAAGCACGAGACCGTCGAACTGCGCGAGCGCTACGCCAACGGCGAGTCGCTCGACGACCTGCTGCCCGAGGCGTTCGCCGCCGTGCGCGAGGCATCGCGCCGCACGCTCGGCCTGCGGCACTTCGACGTGCAGCTGATGGGCGGCGCGGCGCTGCACCTCGGCAACATCGCCGAGATGAAGACCGGTGAGGGCAAGACCCTCGTGGCGACCACCGCCGCGTATCTCAATGCGCTGACGAGCCGCGGCGTGCACGTCATCACCGTCAACGACTTCCTCGCGTCGTACCAGTCCGAGCTCATGGGCCGCGTGTTCCGCGCGCTCGGCATGACGACCGGATGCATCGTGGCCGGCCAGACCCCGGCCCAGCGCCGCGAGCAGTACGCCGCCGATATCACCTACGGCACGAACAACGAGTTCGGCTTCGACTACCTGCGTGACAACATGGCGTGGCAGGCGAGCGACATGGTGCAGCGCGGCCACTACTTCGCGATCGTCGACGAGGTCGACTCGATCCTCATCGACGAGGCGCGCACACCGCTCATCATCTCGGGTCCGGCGTCGGGTGAGGCGAACCGCTGGTTCACCGAGTTCGCACGGCTCGCCGAGCGGCTCACGCCCGGTGAAGACTACGAGGTCGACGAGAAGAAGCGCACCGTGGGTGTGCTCGAGCCCGGCATCGAGAAGGTCGAAGACTACCTCGGCATCGACAACCTCTACGAGTCGGCCAACACGCCGCTCATCTCGTTCCTCAACAACTCGATCAAGGCCAAAGCCCTCTTCAAGCGCGACAAGGACTACGTCGTGATGAACGGCGAAGTGCTCATCGTCGACGAGCACACCGGCCGCATCCTCGTCGGCCGCCGCTACAACGAGGGCATCCACCAGGCGATCGAGGCGAAAGAGGGGGTGCAGGTCAAGGCCGAGAACCAGACCCTCGCGACCGTCACGCTGCAGAACTACTTCCGCCTCTACGAGAAGCTCTCGGGCATGACCGGTACCGCCGAGACCGAGGCGGCCGAGTTCATGTCGACGTACAAGCTCGGCGTGGTGCCCATCCCCACCAACAAGCCGATGGTGCGCATCGACCAGCCCGACCTCGTCTACAAGAACGAGGAGTCGAAGTTCGCCCAGGTCGTCGAAGACATCGTCGAGCGTCACAAGAACGGCCAGCCCGTGCTGGTCGGCACCACCAGCGTCGAGAAGAGCGAGTACCTCTCGCGGCTGCTGGCGAAGAAGGGCGTGCGCCACGAGGTGCTGAACGCGAAGAACCACGCCCGCGAGGCGGCGATCGTCGCGCAGGCCGGCCGGCTCGGCGCGGTCACGGTGGCCACGAACATGGCCGGCCGCGGCACCGACATCATGCTCGGCGGCAACGCCGAGTTCATCGCCGTGCAGAAGATGCACGAGAAGGGCCTCTCGCCCGCCGAGACGCCCGACGAGTACGAGGCCGAGTGGGAGGCGGTGTTCGACGCGGTCAAGGCCGAGGTCGACGTCGAGGCTCAGAAGGTGCTCGCCGCCGGCGGGCTGTACGTGCTCGGCACCGAGCGGCACGAATCGCGGCGCATCGACAACCAGCTCCGTGGTCGTTCGGGCCGTCAGGGCGACCCCGGCGAGAGCCGCTTCTACCTGTCGCTCACCGACGACCTGATGCGCCTGTTCAACGCCGGCGCCGCCGAGAGCCTGATGGCCCGCGGTGTGCCCGACGACGTGGCGATCGAGTCGAAGGTCGTCACGCGGGCGATCCGCTCGGCGCAGTCGCAGGTCGAGGCGCGCAACGCAGAGATCCGCAAGAACGTGCTGAAGTACGACGACGTCCTCAACCGTCAGCGCGAGGCGATCTACTCCGACCGTCGGCACATTCTCGAGGGCGACGACCTGCACGAGCGCACCCAGCGATTCCTCGAGGACGTCATCGACGAGGTGCTCGACCAGCACACCGCCGAGGGCAACCCCGACGAGTGGGACTTCGACGCGCTCTGGACCGAGCTGAAGACGCTCTACCCGATCGACATCACCATCGACGAGGTCGTCGCCGAGGCCGGCGAGAAGGGCCGGGTCAACCGCGACTTCATCCGGCGCGAGATCCTCTCGGACGCGCGGCACGCGTACCAGCGCCGCGAGGAGCAGCTCGGTTCGCCCGCGATGCGCGAGCTCGAGCGGCGCGTCGTGCTGTCGGTGATCGACCGCCGCTGGCGCGACCACCTCTACGAGATGGACTACCTGAAGGATGGCATCGGCCTGCGCGCCATGGCCCAGCGCGACCCGCTGGTGGAGTACCAGCGCGAGGGCTTCGCCATGTTCCAGCAGATGATGGGCGCGATCCGCGAAGAGACCGTCGGGTTCCTCTTCAACCTCGAGGTCGAGGTCGCCCAGCAGGGTGCCGCACCGACCATCCAGGCGAAGGGCCTCAGCCGTCAGCAGGCGCCCGACGAGAAGCTCAGCTACTCGGCGCCGAGCGACTCGGGCGGTGTCGAGGTGCGCAACCAGCGCGGCCAGGTGCAGCAGGCGGCGACCCAGCGCGCTCGCCGGGCCGTCGCGGCCCAGCAGGCGCCCCAGCAGCCGCCGCAGCCGCCGACGCGCGGCGCGTTCGGCCAGCCCACCTCGGGCGATGCCGCCGGAGGCCAGGAGCCGCAGAACCGCGCACAACGTCGCGCACAGGAGCGCCGCGGCAACTGAGCGGTATTGATCGCGACCGCGACCGTAACGACACGGATGCCCCGCCCGGGAGAGATCGGGCGGGGCATCCGTGGTCTTTTCGGGGGCGGGGGCGGTGTGCCCGGGTCGTGGTGCGCGTGCGCGTGCGCGGTGCGCCGTGCGCGGTGCCGGTGCGCCTGACAGGGCGCTGCGTCTACCGCGTCGGTCAGAGCACGCCGATGGCGCTCGCGCGCCAGCGAGCGTCGAAGCCCTCGAGCCGGATCGCGACCGCCCGCACGCGGTGGCGCTGGTGCACGAGCACCAAGGCCTCGACGACGCCGTCGACCGGTTCGCACAGGTGCACGTTGCCGACTCCGAACACCGGGCGTTGCGGGCTGAGTCCCTTCGCCCGCCGTGCCCGCGCCGAGAGCACGACCCGTTTCGACAGGTTGCGGTAGACGTCGTCGGTGACCCACCTGGCGATCTGCTCGAGGTCGCGTGCGCCCGCGAAGATCTCGATCACGCAGTGCGCCAGCGAGCGGAGCATGGGGGCCGGATCGGGCAGATCGGCACGGGAGGACGGCTGGCGGCCGAACAGCTCGTCATCGTCGATCGCGGGGCCGTACACGCGGGACCGGGACGCGGGCGCGACGGCGTCGGCGCGGAGTGCGGACATGGTTGCTCCTGTAGGGCGGGGCAGCGGGGGCGTCGACCATGTCCCCCGTCCGGGGGAGAGGGCCGTGATGGGAACGGTATGTCCGGTCCGTTTCCTGTGTCAAGCACTGTGTCGGATTGTGGAGAACTCGGTCGCGCGTGGCTCGGCCGCGGGTAGCGTCGCCTCATGCGCTGGGACCTGCTGTTCGACGACCTCGAGTCGCAGCTCGACCAGGAGCAGCGCGACGAAGAGCGCGCCCTCGCGATCGAGGAGGAGCGGCTCCGGCTCGCCCGCCTGTCGTTGCGCGAGCGGCTCGTGGCGATGGCGGCCGAGTCCGGTGCTCCACTGCGGCTCGAACTGGCCGACGGCGAGTGCCGAAGCATCCGACCCACCGGCTTCGGGCGCGACTGGCTGAGCGGCGACCTCGTCGACACCGCCCACGGGCCGCGCCGATGCGTGCTGCCGCTCGCCGCGGTGGCCGCGGTGCTGCCGTCGCGCGAACAGGTGCGCGCCGGGCTCGCTCCGGTCGCGCCGCGGGCGAATGCCCTGCAGGAGCGCATCGGCCTGTCGTTCGTGCTGCGAGACCTGTGCCGCCGCCGCAGCGCCGTCGCACTGACGACCGCCGAGGGCCGGTTCCACGGCACGATCGACCGCGTCGCGCGTGACCATCTCGACCTCGCCGTGCACGAACCTGCGGTACCGCGGCGGGAACGCGAGGTGCGGGGCTACCGCATCGTGCCGTTCGAACGGATCAGGCTCGTCGGCTTCGAGTGACCGCGGCGATCACCGATCGTCGTCGAGAGGCCTCAGGCGACCCTCGCGGCCGGCGGTCGAGAGCTCGAAGACGTTCGAGAACTCGCCCTGATGCCATGTCGAGTACCGGCGGGTGTCTTCGTACCGATCGTCGACCCAGAGCTGGAGCTGGGCGATCTCGATACGCCACGGGCCGGACTCGCCGACCCGGATCGCGGGCAGCTCGCCAGATCGGATCAGCTCGTCGACGGTGGTGACGTCGACGGCGAGGAGCTCGGCGGCGTCGGCCACCGAGATGAACCGGCCGACCTCACTCGTGCGACGTCTGGTCATCCCTCGATTATCGGGCCGCCCGGCATTCGGCGGGTCGCGTGTGGATAAGTTCACGGCGTCCTCGCAAGTTCGGGTGACGATGGATCCCGATGTCGTCCCCTGGCGGGTCGGTGACATCGCCCATGAGAAGGAGGAACCGCATGCCAGGCCGCCCCGACCCAGATCGCGGAGCCGTTCGGCTCGATCCTCGCCTGCTCATCGGCATGGTCGTCGTCGCGGCGTCCGTGCTGGGTGTCTGGGGGCTCGTGTCCGGTCTCGACGCATCGACCGAGGTCTACGCCGTGCGCGAGACGGTGACGCCCGGCACGAAGCTCTCCGCCGACGACCTCGAGGTGCGCTCGGTCCGGCTCGGTGCGCCGACCGACGCCCGTCGCTACCTCGCCGTCGACGCGCTTCCCGACGACGGGGTCGTGGTGCTGCGAACGATCGGGGCGGGCGAGCTCGTGCCGTCCGCGGCGGTGGGCGAGCGGGCCGACTCCGAGACCGCCAGCGTGGTCGTCGTCACCCGCGGGCGATTGCCCGAGGGCGTCGCGGCCGGCACGCGGGTCGACGTGTGGACCTCGGCCGCGCTCGAACGCGGCGAGTTCGACACGCCGAGCGTGCTCGTCGCGGGCGCCGAGGTCGCCGGGTTCGTCGAGTCCGACGGCATGCTCGCCGAGCACGGCGTACAGGTCGAGCTGCTCGTTCCGCGCGACCGCATCGCCGCGATGCTGCGGGCGCTCGCCGCGAACGATGCGATCGACCTCGTAGCCGCCCGTGCGGGTGAGGCAGACTGATGGCGCGGCTGATCGTCGCGCTCGATCCCGCCACCGAAGACCGCCTGCTCGCCGACGTCGTCGAACACGGGCACGACCTCGTGGCCAGGGCCGCGGACTGGCGCGAGGTCGTGACCGCTCTCGATGGCGCGGCGATCGACGTGGTGCTCGTCGGCGCCGCTGCCGAGACACTGAGCGCCGAACTGCTCGCGGCGTGCGACGAGCGCGCGGTGCGCCTGGTCGCCGTGGCGCGCGACGACCGCGAACGGGCGATGGCCGCGCAACTCGGCCTGCACGAGGTCGTCGATGCATCGGCGCCCTGGGCCGAGATCGAGCGGCTGGTGAGCGGCGGCGTTCGCGTGGCGTCCAGGGTCGCGGGTCCCCTCCCGCCCGCGCCGGGCGGATCGCGCGTCGTAGCCGTGTGGGGTCCGGCGGGCGCGCCCGGGCGCACCACGATCGCGGTGAACCTCGCGGCCGAACTCGCGGCGACCGGCCTGCGCGTCGCCATCGTCGATGCCGATCCGTACGGGGGCGCCATCGCGCCGCTGCTCGGGCTGCTCGACGAGGCGCCCGGCTTCGCCTCGGCGTGCCGGCTCACGGCATCGGGGTCGCTCGATCGCGCCGAACTCGTGCGCATCGCGCAGCGATCGAACGCCTCACGCGCCGCCTTCGATGTCTTCACCGGGCTCGTCGGGCCCAACCGCTGGCCTGAACTCGCCGAAGACCGCGTCACCGCCGCACTCGAGGCGATCCGCACGATCGCCGACGTGGTCGTGGTCGACACCGGCTTCAGTCTCGAGGCCGACGAGTCGGTGACCGGCGACCCGTTCGCGCCGCGGCGCAACGGTGCCACGTTCGCGGCGCTCGCCGCCGCCGACCGCGTGCTCGCCGTCGGTCTCGCCGATCCGATCGGCTTGTCGCGTCTGCTGCGCGGGCACGCCGAATTGCTCGAGCACGTCGAGGCCGAGCGCATCGACGTGGTCGTGAATCGGGTGCGCGCGAGCGTGCTCGGCGTGGACGCGTCGGTGCAGGTGCGTCAGACTCTGCGGCGCTTCGGCGCGATCGATCGGCCCGTGCTGCTGCCGAACGACGCGCGAGCGTGCGATGCGGCCGTGCTCGCCGGTGCGCCGCTCAGCGTCGCCGCACCGCGCTCCCCGCTCCGCTTCGCGCTGCGGGGGTACGCCGATGCGGTGTTCGCGTCGTCCGCCGTGCGCACCGGTCGTCGTCGTCGTGCCCTGCCGGGGCTGGGGCGGCCGGCACCGGTCGGCCGGTCGGCCTGAGCCCGCCGGGCACTACGCTGGGATCGTGTCGACCCTCAGTGAACTCGTCCTCGCCCAGGGCCGCAGCAGTCAGGCCGACGTCGACTGGCTGCACATGCTCGTGGGCGACCTGCAGCTTCTCGCCGATCTTGCGTTCGCCGACATCGTGCTCTGGGTCCCCTCCGGCGACGACGAGTTCGTGGCAGTCGCGCACTCACGGCCCTCGAGCGCTGCGACGCTGTTCTACCGCGACTTCGTCGGCCAGGCCATCAAGCCGCAGTGGCGCGAGCTCGTCACCGACGCGTTCCGATCGGGGCGCATCGCCGACTCATCCTCTCCCGACTGGTATGAAGAGATGCCGACCCGGGTACGTGCCATCCCGGTCATGCGCCGCCTCTCGCCGACCGGCACCGAGCTCGCTCCCGAGCCGGTCGCTGTCATCACGCGGCACACCAATCTCAGCACCACGCGTACGCCGAGTCGGCAAGAGCTCACGTTCAACGACTGCGCCGACGACCTGTTCCAGATGGTCGGCTCGGGCGACTTCCCCGACCTCGGGGCGCCGACCGGGCCGCGTCGCGGAGCGCCGCGCGCCTCCGACGGCCTGATCCGGCTCGACGCCGACGGGGTGACGACGTTCGCGAGTCCGAACGCGCTCAGCGCGTTCAACCGCATGGGCTTCGATGACGAGCTCGAGGGCGAGTCGTTGGCCGAGGTCACCACTCGTCTGCTCACCGGCAAGCTCGTCGTCGACGAGTCGCTGCCGCTGGTGGTGACGGGGCGGGCGCCGTGGCGCACCGAGATCGAGTCGCGCGGGGTGACCGTCGCGATCCGCGCCATCCCCATTCGCCACCGCGGCGAACGGATCGGCGCAATGGTGCTCACCCGAGATGTGACCGAGCTGCGCCACCAGGAACAAGAGCTCATCACGAAGGACGCCACGATCCGCGAGATCCATCACCGGGTCAAGAACAACCTGCAGACCGTGGCATCCCTGCTGCGGATCCAGGCGCGGCGCACCCACTCCGAAGAGGCGCGCGAGGCACTGACGCAGGCCATGCGGCGCGTGGGCGCGATCGCCGTGGTGCACGACACGCTGAGCGAGGGGCTCAGCCAGAACGTCGACTTCGATGAAGTCTTCGATCGGGCGCTGCTGCTGGTCGCCGAGGTCGCCGCCGCGCACAATACGACGGCGCACCCCAAGAAGTCGGGCACGTTCGGCGTGCTACCGAGCGAGTACGCGACGCCGCTCGCCCTGGCCCTCACCGAGCTCGTGACGAACGCCGTCGAGCACGGCCTCGCCGGTCAGGAGGGCGACGTCGAGGTGTTCGCCGAGCGCGACGATACGACGCTCTCGGTGCAGGTGCGCGACACCGGGTCGGGCCTGCCCGAGGGCAAAGTCGGCGAGGGGCTCGGTACGCAGATCGTGCGCACCCTGATCCAGGGCGAACTCGGCGGCACGATCGATTGGCACACGGTGGTGGGCCGCGGCACCGAGGTCACGATCGAGGTGCCCCTGCGCTGGATCAAGGGCAAGGCCGAGACAGCGCGCTGACGCGCCCGCCGCGGCAGCCGCTGCCGCGCTGCCGCCATCTCTTCGCCGCCACCGCGCTGCCGACATCTCTCTGCCGCCGTGTCGGCGTTTGCAGGACATCCGCCCGTTCCTAGGACGCGAGCGGACGAATACGTCCGACAAACGGCGACCCGTCCTACCAACGCCGACAGGCCATGAATGGCGCGATGCCGTGCGAACGCAGAAGGTGTCGCCACACCCCGGGGAACGCCGACCGGGGGCGGGGCTCGGGTGACGCGTCGCGGGTACGGTCAGCCGGCGCGGCGGGCGCGGGCCGCGCGGCGCTTGAGCGCGCGACGCTCGTCCTCGCTGAGGCCACCCCACACGCCCGAGTCCTGACCGGTCTCGAGGGCGTACTGCAGGCAGATCTCGGTGACGGTGCAGCGCGCGCAGACGGCCTTGGCCTTCTCGATCTGCTCGACCGCCGGCCCGGTGTTGCCGACCGGGAAGAAGAGCTCGGGGTCGGCCGTGAGGCAGGCGGCTTTGTCGCGCCAATCCATGGAGATGCTCCTTGTGGGTTCTTCGGGTCACAACCACGCGCGCGTGTTCGCACGACCGGGAACCGGTGGGTTGCGGGGGGAGTGACCGAATCTCGGGAAGTAGGATCAAGAACTGATCGGCTCACGTCCCTGTGAGCATCAACTCGGTCATCTAAATGGTGGCATAGGGCAGAGAGCGAATCAATAGTCGTGCATGGGATAACGCTGTGAATGAACCCGCCGAGTCGACCCCCGGGGTGCGTGCGGCGATCTGGACGGTGCGCGTGCTGCTCGCGCTCGAGGCGCTCGCCATGGTCGCGGTGCTCGGATGGCTCGTGGTCGACCTGTTCTCGCTGCGTCCGTCGAGCTACGCGACGGCGATCGCACTCATCGTGCTCGTGCTGATCGGGGCGCTCTGGGTGCTCGCGTGCGCGATCGGCGCGTTCCGACTCGCACCGTGGACCCGCGGCGCGGCGATCGTGTGGCAGGTGTTGCAGGTCTCGATCGCCGTGGGGGCGTTCCAGGGCCTGTTCGCCCGCCCTGACATCGGCTGGCTGCTGCTGGTGCCGGCGGTCGTGGTCGCCGGCCTGCTGCTGTGGAACCCCGTGCGGCTCTCCTTCACACGGAACGACCCCGCCGCGGCGCACTGACGGCGGCCGGGCGGGGTCGAGGCGGCGCTACGCGGCGAGGCCGAGTTCGCGCCGCAGTCGGGCGACGTGGCCGGTCGCCTTCACGTTGTACAGCGCCTTCTCGATGCGGCCGTCCTCGCCGATGATGAACGTCGAGCGGATCGCGCCGACGACGATCTTTCCGTAGAGCGACTTCTCGCCCCAGACGCCGTAGGTCTGCTGCACAGCCAGGTCGGGATCGCTCAGCAGAGTGAAGTTGAGCCGGTCGCGCTCAGCGAAGCGCTTGAGCTTGTCGACGTCGTCCTTCGAGACGCCGAGCACGCGAACATCGGCGGCGGCGAACGAGTTCAGGCTGTCGCGGAAGTCGCACGCCTCGGTGGTGCAGCCGGGCGTCATGGCCTCGGGGTAGAAGTACAGGACGACCTTGGTTCCGCGCAGATCCGACAGGGTGACGGGCGTGCCGTCCTGGTCGAGGAGCGTGAAGTCGGGGGCCAGGTCGCCGGGGGCGAGTCGTGCATCGGTCATGCGTCCCATGCTAAGCACGTCCCCGGCCCGCCCCGCACCACCCGCACCCGCCCGACACGGCGGGTGCGGACCTGAATTGCGTCCACACGCACGGGTGCGGCTGGCACAGCTGAGGCACAGCCCGAGGCACAGCAGGGGTGGGTCGGGTCAGGCGGGGGAGGTGCCGGCGGCGGGCGCGAAGGTGGTCAGCAGGCGCTGCAGGGAGTCGAGGCGGGCCCGGCCGATGGGTCCGAGCTCACCGGCGTCCACGGCCTCGACGATGGCGCAGTCGGGGGCGTCGGGCAGGTGCGTGCAACCGCGGGGGCAGCGCTCGGCGATGACCGCCAAATCGGCGAACGCGGCGAGGATGCTGTCGGGCTTCACGTGCCCGAGCCCGAACGAGCGCACGCCGGGGGTGTCGATCACCCAGCCGTGACCGTCGGCGGCGTCGACGCGCAGCGACACGGTCGACGACGAGGTGTGGCGACCGCGACCGGTGACCGCGTTGACGCGTCCGATGGCGCGGTGGGCGCTCGGCACGAGTGCGTTCACCAGGGTCGACTTGCCGACGCCCGAGTGCCCGACGAACACGGTGCGGTGGCCGATGAGCTCGGCCGTGATGTCGTCGAGGGGCAGGTAGTCGCGGGCGCTGAGGAAGACGGGCAGGTCGAGTCCGGCGAAGTTCTCGAGAAACTCCGACGGGTCGGCGAGGTCGGTCTTCGTGATGCACATGAGCGGTGCGATGCCGGCATCGTAGGCGGCGACCAGGTACCGGTCGACGAGCCGGATACGCGGCTCGGGGTCGGCCGCGGCGATCACGATCAGCATCTGATCGGCGTTGGCGACGATGACCCTCTCGACCTCGTCGGTGTCGTCGGCGCTGCGCCGCAGCAGGGTCGAGCGCTCGCCGACGCGCACGATGCGGGCGAGCGTGCCCGCCTCACCGGTGGTGTCGCCGACCAGGTCGACGTGGTCGCCCGTCACGACCGATTTGCGGCGCAGTTCGCGCGCGCGGGCCGCGGTGACCTCGCGCTCGGTGTCGAGCCCGTCATCGAGCAGTACGGCGTACCGACCGCGGTCGACGCCGAGCACGGTGCCGGTCACCGCGTCGGCGTGCTCGGGGCGTACCTTGGTGCGGGGCCGGCTGCCGCGGGGGTTCGGGCGCACGCGGATGTCGGACTCGTCGTACCCGAAGCCGCCGTCGTCGTCGTCTTCGTCGTCGCCCGTGTCCCACCAGCTCATGCCAGCAGCTTGCCCCACAACTCGGTGAACTGCGGCAGCGTCTTCGACGTGCTGCCGATGTCGTCGATCACGACATCGGACACGCCGAGTCCGATGATCGCGCCCGACGTCGCCATGCGGTGGTCGGCGTAGGCGCGCCACGGACCGCCGTGCAGGGGCGCCGGCTCGATGCGAAGGCCGTCATCGAGTTCGGTCACCCGGCCGCCGAGCCCGTTCAGCTCGGTCGCGAGGGCTGCGATGCGGTCGGTCTCGTGGTGGCGGATGTGGCCGATGCCGATGATGGTCGACGGTTCGTCGGCGAGAGCGGCCAGCGCCACCAGGTTGGGTGCGAGCTCGCCCGCCTCCGATAGGTCGAGATCGACACCGCGGATGCCGCGACCGCCGTCGGCCGGGCGCCGGGGCGCGTGCACGGTGAGACGGTCGCCGTCGCGTGTCACGGTCGCGCCGAACCGGGGCAGCAGGTCGATCAGCTGCGCGCCGACCTGCGTGGTGTCGGCCGGCCAGCCGGTGATCGTGACCGAGCCGCCGGCGACGATCGCCGCGACGAGGAACGGCGCCGCGTTCGACAGATCGGGTTCGATGTCGAGGTCGACCGCGGCGATCGGACCAGGCTCGACGACCCATCGGCCCGGTTCGGGCGAGGCGACCTCGACCCCGCGCGCGGCGAGCGAGGCGATCGTCATCTCGATGTGCGGCATGCTGGGAACCCGCTCGCCGATGTGCCGCAGGTCGAGTCCCCGCTCGAACCGGGGCGCCGACAGCAGCAGCGCCGACACGAACTGGCTCGACGCCGACGCGTCGATCTCGAGCGTCCCGCCGCCGACTCGACCGGTGCCGTGCACGGTGAACGGCAGCGTGCCGCGCCCGTCGTCGTCGAGGTCGACGCCCAGCGCCTGCAGCCCGCGAACGACGCCCGCCATCGGGCGTTTCCTGGCGTACTCGTCGCCGTCGAACGTGGTCGGGCCGAGCGCGAGCGCTGCGACGGGCGGTAGGAACCGCATCACGGTGCCGGCGAGCCCGCAGTCGATCGTCGTCGACCCGGTGAGCTCGTCGGCCGGCGTCACTCGCAGGTCGCCGCCGAAGTCGCCCTGCCCGGGTATCTGCTCGATCGTGGTGCCCAGCGCGCGGAGCCCCTCGATCATCAGCTCGCTGTCGCGCGAGAACAGCGGTGCGCGCAGCGTCGACGGGCCATCGGCGAGGGCGGCCAGCACGAGCTCGCGGTTGGTGAGCGACTTCGAGCCCGGCAACGCCAGGACGGCGCCGAGCGGGCGGGCGGCGGTGGGCGCGAGCCATCCGCCGTCCGGCTCGGTCTGGCGGTCGCCGTACGGGTCGAACTCGGGCTCGGAATACGGGGAAATCTGCATCGGTTACCAACAGTAGTGCCGACGGCGGAAAGGAGCTGGTGCGTGTGACCTCGGTGGTGATAGAGCGCCCGACGGCCCCTGCCGTCGACCTCGGCGCGGCGGTCGAGGTCCTAGGATGGCCGGTGATGACTGCCGACGAGACCGGTGCAGCGGCACCGGAAACCGAACGTCCGCTGGGGGAGCTCTTCGAGGAACAGGCGCTGCCGTTCCTCGACCAGCTGTACGGTGCCGCCCTGCGCATGACGAAGAACCCCGCCGACGCGCAAGACCTCGTGCAAGAGACCTTCGTGAAGGCCTACGCGGCCTTCGGCCAGTTCACGCAGGGCACGAACCTCAAGGCGTGGTTGTACCGCATCCTCACCAACACCTTCATCAACTCGTACCGCAAGAAGCAGCGGGAACCCTACCAGGGCACGATCGACGACCTCGAAGACTGGCAGCTCGGCGGCGCCGAGTCGACGACGTCGAGTTCGAGCCGATCGGCCGAGGCCGAGGCGATCGACCACCTCCCCGACAGCGCCGTCAAGGACGCGCTGCAGGCGCTCCCCGAGGATTTCCGCCTCGCGGTCTACTTCGCCGACGTCGAGGGCTTCTCGTATCAAGAGATCGCCGACATGATGCACACCCCCATCGGAACCGTGATGAGCCGGCTGCACCGTGGCCGCCGGCTGCTTCGCGAGTCCCTCGCCGACTACGCCAGTACCCAGGGCTACGACACGGCGCCCAAACCCACCAGGAGCAGGAAATGACCGATTGCGGCTGCGAGAAGGCCCGGCAGGAACTCGAGGAGTACCTGCACAACGAGCTGCGCCGTGAGGATGCGGCAGACATCCGCGAGCACATGGCCAACTGCCCCGAGTGCTCGGCGGAGCTGAAGGTCGGGCTCACGATCACCGAGGTCGTGCAGCGGGCCTGCCGCGAGAGCGCGCCGGGCGAGCTGCGCACCGCCGTGCTCTCGCGCATCCGCGAGGTGCAGGCGCACGGCACGCTCGTCGTCGACTGAGGCCGACGGGCGCAGCTGAGCCGGCGGTCGCGATCGCGGGCCGTCACAGGTCTCGAAACGCGCCGCCGCTTCGCGTCGGCGCTCCCCGACCAGTCGTGGGTTCGGCGCTGTGCGCCGCCGATCTGCTGCCGTCGGTCGTGAGAAACGCCACGAGCGGATGCCCCGCGGGGCATCCGCTCGTGGCGTTCAGCGCGCGACCGACTCCAGCGCGCGACCGACTCCTGCGCGCGACCGACTCCTGCGCGCGACCGACTCCTGCGCGCGACCGACTACAGGGTGAGCGCGCGCTGGATGATGTCGGCCTGTTCGACCGCGTGACGCTTGGCCGAACCCGTCGCCGGCGACGCCGCCGCGGGGCGCGAGACGACCGAGACCGGGCGCGGCCCGAGCTTGTTCGTCTCGAAGATGAAGTACGGCCAGGCGCCCTGGTTCTCGGGTTCGTCCTGCACCCAGGTCAACTCGGCGTTCTCGTACGAGTCGGCGATCGCCTTCAGCTCGGCTGCGGGCAGCGGATAGAGCTGTTCGATGCGGATGAGCGCGATCTCGGGGTTCGGATGCTTCTCGAGCTCGGCGAGCAGGTCGTAGTAGACCTTGCCCGACATGAACAGCGCGCGCTTGACCGCCGACTTGTCGGTGATGCGGGCGTCGTCGATGACGGGCTCGAACCGGCCCTGCGTGAAGTCGGCGACCTCGCTCGTCGCACCGCGCAGGCGCAGCATCGCCTTCGGCGTGAAGACCACGAGCGGGCGGCGCGGCCGCACGTACGCCTGACGGCGCAGCAGGTGGAAGTACGACGCCGGCGTCGAAGGGCGGGCGACGGTCATGTTGTTCTCGGCGCACAACTGCAGGTAGCGCTCGATGCGGGCCGACGAGTGGTCGGGGCCCTGCCCCTCATAGCCGTGGGGAAGCAGCAGCACGACGCTCGAACGCTGACCCCACTTCTGCTCGGCCGACGACACGAATTCATCGATGATGGTCTGCGCGCCGTTGCCGAAGTCGCCGAACTGCGCCTCCCACAGCACCAGGGCGTCTGCGCGCTCGACCGAGTAGCCGTACTCGAAGCCCATGGCCGCGTACTCGCTGAGCAGCGAGTCGTAGATCCAGAACCGGGCCTGGTTCTCGGAGAGGTTCTGCAGCGGCAGCCACTCCTGCCCGTTCACGCGGTCGTGCAGCACCGCGTGGCGCTGCACGAAGGTGCCGCGCCGGGCGTCCTGCCCGGCGAACCGCACCGGGGTGCCCTCGACCAACAGGGATCCGAGGGCGAGCAGCTCGCCGAAGCCCCAGTCGATCTTGCCGTTGCGGCTCATGTCCTGGCGCTTCGTCAGCAGCTGCTGGATCTTCGGGTGCACGGTGAAGCCGGCGGGCTTGTTCGCGAACGCGTCGCCGATGGCGTGAACGACCTCGATCGAAACGCCGGTCGTGGCCAGATCGCCGGTCGCGGGCTCGGGGCTCTGGTCGGTCTCGGTCGCGCCGATCACGTTGATCGCGCCGGTCTGCACCGCATGGGTCTCGGCGAAGGCGCGCTCGAGGCGGTCTTGGAAGTCGCGGTGCGATTCTTCGTACTCGGCTTCGGTGATGTCGCCGCGGCCGACGAGGGCCTCGGTGTACAGCTTGCGGACGCTGCGCTTGGCCTCGATGAGGTTGTACATCAGCGGCTGCGTCATCGACGGGTCGTCGCCCTCGTTGTGGCCGCGACGGCGGTAGCAGACGAGGTCGACGACGACGTCGCGCTTGAACTCCTGGCGGTAGCGGAAGGCCAGCTCGGCCACTCGCACGACCGCCTCGGGGTCGTCGCCGTTCACGTGGAAGATCGGCGCCTGGATCGTCTTGGCCACGTCGGTCGAGTAGATCGACGAGCGGGCGTCACCGGGCACGGTCGTGAAGCCGACCTGGTTGTTGACGACGAGGTGGATCGTGCCGCCGGTGCGGTAGCCGCGCAGCTGCGACATCTGCATGGTCTCGACGACCACGCCCTGACCGGCCATCGCCGCGTCGCCGTGCACGAGGATCGGCAGGATCGAGAACGAGCCGATGGGCTTGCGGTCCTGTTTGGCGCGCACGATCCCCTCGAGCACGCCGTCGACCGCCTCGAGGTGCGAGGGGTTGGCCGCGAGCGAGACCGGCACCTGCTGGCCATCGTCGGCGGTGAAGGTGCCCTGGGTGCCGAGGTGGTACTTCACGTCACCCGAGCCGTGCGCGCTCGCGGTGCCCTCGAACTCGCGGAACACCTGACCGTAGGTCTTGCCGGCGATGTTGGTGAGCACGTTGAGGCGGCCGCGGTGCGCCATGCCGATCGCGACCTCGTCGAGGCCGGCCTTGGCCGCACCCTGCAGCACCTCGTCGAGCAGCGCGATCATCGATTCGCCGCCCTCGAGGCTGAACCGCTTCTGGCCGACGTACTTCGTCTGCAGGAAGGTCTCGAACGCCTCGGCCTCGTTGAGCTTGCCGAGGATGCGCATCTGCTCGTCGTGGGTGGGCTTCTCGTACGGGCGCTCGATCTGCTCTTGGATCCACTTGCGCTGCACGGGGTCTTGGATGTGCATGTACTCGATGCCGATGGTGCGGCAGTACGAATCGCGCAGGACGCCCAGGATGTCGCGGAGCTTCGCCGTGCGGGTCGAGCCGAAGCCGCCCGTGACGAACTCGCGGTCGAGGTCCCAGAAGGTGAGACCGTGGCTCGCGATGTCGAGGTCGGGGTGCGAGCGCTGCACGTACTCGAGGGGGTCGGTGTCGGCCATCATGTGGCCGCGGACGCGGAACGCATTGATGAGCTCCTGCACGCGCGCGGTCTTGTCGATGGCGCTGGCGATGTCGACCGAGATGTCGGGCGCCCAGCGGATCGGCTCGTACGGCAGCCGCAGTGCGGCGAAGATGTCCTCGTAGAAGCGGCGCTCGCCGATGAGCAGCTCGTGCACCTTCTTCAGGAACTCGCCCGACCCGGCGCCCTGGATGACGCGGTGGTCGTACGTCGAGGTGAGGGTGATCGTCTTGCCGATCGCGAGGTTCGAGAGGGTCTTCTCGCTCGCGCCCTGGAACTCGGCCGGATACTCGAGTGCGCCGGCGCCGATGATGCAGCCCTGGCCCTTCATGAGGCGCGGCACCGAGTGCACCGTGCCGATGCCGCCCGGGTTGGTGAGCGAGATCGTCGCGCCCTGGAAGTCGTCGGCCTTCAGCTTGTTCTGGCGGGCCCGCGAGACGAGGTCTTCGTACGCCGCGAGGAACTCGTTGAAGGTCATGGTCTCGGCGCGCTTGATCGCCGGCACGAGCAGCGCTCGCGAGCCGTCGGGCTTCGGGATGTCGATCGCGATGCCGAGGCCGATGTGGGCGGGCTTCACGAGACTCGGCTTGCCGTCGACCTCGGTGTAGAAGACGTTCTGGCTCGGGAACTCCTTCAGCGCCTGGATGAGCGCCCACCCGATGAGGTGCGTGAACGACACCTTGCCGCCGCGCGTGCGGCGGAGGTGGTTGTTGATCACGATGCGGTTGTCGATCATGAGCTTCGCCGGCACGGTGCGCACGCTCGTCGCGGTCGGCACGGTGAGCGAGGCGTCCATGTTGGCAGCGAGCGTCTTCGGCAGGCCTCGCAGCGGCACGACCTCGTCGATCGTCTCGTCGGTGTCGGCGACGACGGGCTGCGGGCTGGTGATCGGGACGTCGGCGGGAACCGGCTCGGGGCGCGGCGCCACCGATGTGGTGCGTGCCTCGCGAGCCTGGCCGATGACCGGTGCGGGGGCGGTGATGGGCGCGGCCGGGGGCGTGACCGGCGCGGCCGACGGGGCTGCGGGGGCCTCGGCGGCAGGAGCAGGAGCCTCGGGAGCGGGGGCCGCCTCGGATGCAGTGCCGGCAGCCGGCTGGGCGGATGCCTCGGAGCCGGACTCGGCGGCGGGCTGCGCGGCTTGGGCCTCGCGCGTCAGGCGGTACTGCTCGAGCACGGGCCACCACGTACGGTCGACGGAATCGCGGTCGACGAGGTACTTCTGGTACATCTCGTCGACGAGCCATTCGTTGGCTCCGAACTCGGCCGACGAGGTCTCGTCGGCACCGGTTCCCGTCAGTTGGCTCGACACAGCCGTTCGCCCACTCTCTCCGTTGATTGCGTTTCAGATCGGCGCATGCGAACGCGCGGATCACCCGTACCAGCCTAAACCCCCGTCGGAGCGGCGGGGGACATGCCGACCGTGCTGCCGGGGCCGTCGAGAGCGGGCCACGGGTAGCGTTGAGCCATGGAGTTCTATCGCACCTCCCCGTCGCACGACCTCACCTACTCCGACGTGTTCCTGGTGCCGAGCCGATCGGCCGTGACGAGCCGCCTCGACGTCTCGCTCGCTACGAGCGACGGGTCGGGTGCGAGCATCCCGATCGTGTCGGCGAATATGAACTCGGTCACCGGTCCGCGACTGGCCGCCTCGCTCGCCCGACGCGGCGGCATCGGCGTGCTGCCTCAAGACCTGCACCTGCAGGACCTCGCCGACGCGATCCGCTGGGTCAAGGCGCAGTCGCCCCGGTTCGACACGCCTTTCGAGTTCTCGCCCGACGCCACCGCAGCCGACGCGCTCGTCGCTCTGCCGCCCGTCGCCGGGCACGGCATCGTGCTGCGCGATGAGGCGGGCGAGTACGTGGGATGCATCGTGGCCGAGCGCCTGGCGACCGCGCTGCCCGACGCGCGGCTCGGCGACCTCGTGCACTCGGCGATGCCCTCGATCGACGCCGAGGATGTGGCATCCCCCCGCCGTGCGTTCGATCTCATGGCCGACGCGGGCCTCGAGTTCGCCCCCGTGCTCGAGCACGGCCGGGTGGTCGGCACGCTGAGCCGGCGCAGCGCCCTGCGCGGCACCGTGTACGAGCCGAACGTCGATGCGCAAGGGCGGCTGCGGGTCGCCGCAGCGATCGGCATCAACGGCGACCCGGCGGCGAAGGCGCGCGCGCTCGCCGAGGCGGGCGTCGACCTGCTCGTGATCGACACCGCGCACGGCCACCAGGACGGCATGCTCCGGGCGATCGCGGCGGTCGCCGACCTCGACCTCGGCCTGCCGATCGCGGCGGGCAACATCGTCACCGCCGACGGCGTGCGCGACCTCGTCGAAGCGGGCGCCGACATCCTCAAGGTCGGCGTCGGGCCGGGTGCGATGTGCACGACGCGCATGATGACGGCGGTCGGCCGGCCGCAGTTCTCGGCCGTGCTCGAGACCGCCGACACCGCGCGCGAGCTCGGTGCCAGGGTCTGGGCCGACGGCGGCGTGCGGTATCCCCGTGACGTGGCGCTCGCGCTGGCGGCCGGCGCCGACGCGGTCATGATCGGGTCCTGGTTCGCGGGCACCATCGAGGCTCCGGGGACACTGCGCTCCGATGCATCCGGCCGTCTGTTCAAGGAGAGCTGGGGCATGGCCTCGACCAAGGCAGTGCGCGAGCGGTTCGACCGACTGAGCGCCTACGAGCTCGCTCGCCGCGAGCTGTTCGCCGAGGGGATCTCGTCGTCGTCGATCTACCTCGACCCGCTGCGCCCGTCGATCGAGGACCTGCTCGACATGATCACCTCGGGCGTGCGCAGCTCGTTCACGTATGCGGGCGCGCGCACCCTCGCCGAGTTCCGCGAGCGGGCGCTCGTCGGCGTCCAGTCGGCCGCCGGATACGAGGAGGGCAAGGCGCTGCCGGTGAGCTGGTGAAGGCCCCGATCCCGCGCCGCTGAGGGCGGGAATCGCCCGGGCTGCGTCGATATACTGAGCCGACCATGGACGATCCTCCCTCTGCGAATCCGGCCTCCCACAGACCCTCGCCCGTGACCGATCGGGGAGGTGCGGATGTCTGAGTGGATCCTGCTCGTCATCGGCCTCCTGCTGACCATCGGCACGGGCTTGTTCGTCGCCAGCGAGTTCGCGCTGGTGAACCTCGATCGTGCTGACCTCGAGGCCCGTCGCGACCGCGGCGAGACCCGTCTCGGCATGACCATCGCCGCGCTGAAGATCACCTCGACCCATCTCTCGAGCGCGCAGCTGGGCATCACGCTCACGACCCTGCTCACCGGCTACACGATGGAGCCGGCGATCTCGTCGTTGCTGGCGCCGTCGCTCTCCGCCGCCGGCGTACCCGACGCCCTCGTGCGCCCCATCGGTGCGACCACCGCGGTGGTGGTCGCGACGCTGTTGTCGATGGTGCTCGGCGAGCTGGTGCCGAAGAATTTCGCCCTCGCGCTTCCGCTGGCCACCGCCAAGGCGGTCATGCCCTTCCAGACCGCGTTCTCGTGGGTGTTCCGCCCCGCGGTCGCCGTGCTGAACGGCAGCGCGAACGGGATCCTGCGCGCGTTCGGCATCGAGCCGAAGGAGGAGCTGTCAGGTGCCCGCAGCGCCGAGGAACTCTCCTCGCTCGTGCGCCGCTCGGCCAGTGCCGGCCTGCTCGAAGAGGACACGGCGACGCTGCTCGGGCGCACCCTCCGGTTCAGCGAGCACGACGCGGGCGACGTGATGACGCCCCGCCCGCGGCTCGCCGCGCTGCAGCGGCAGGAGCCGGCGGGCGCGGTGCTCGAGCTCGCCAGGAAGACGGGGTACTCGCGGTTCCCGGTCTACGACGAGAACCTCGACGACGTCGTCGGCATCGTGCACGTGAAGCAGGCGGTCGCGGTGCCGCGCGAACGGCGCGGCGACGTGCCGACCTCGGCGCTGCAGTCCGAGGCGCTGCGCGTGCCCGAGACGATGAAGCTCGACACCCTGCTCGGCGAACTGCGCGGCCGCGGGTTCCAGATGGCGGTCGTCGTCGACGAGTACGGCGGCACGGCCGGCGTCGCGACCCTCGAGGACTTGGTCGAAGAGCTCGTCGGCGAGGTCGCCGACGAGCACGACCGCACGCGGGCCGGCATCGTGCGCCACGGCGACGTCGTGAGCTTCCCCGGCATCCTGCGACCCGACGAGCTGCTCGAACGCACCGGCATCCGGGTGCCCGAGAACGGCGACTACGAGACCGTCGCCGGCTTCGTGATGGCCGAGCTGGGCGCGCTGCCGGCGGTCGGCGACGAGGTCTCGATCGAGCAGGGCACGCTGCGCGTGCAGCGGCTCGACGGCCGGCGGATCGACCGCCTGCGGTTCGAGCCCACCGCCGAGCCGGTCGCCGACCGCGTCGACGACGTGCACGAGGAGGGCCGGCGATGAGCGACTGGGCAGGCCTCGCGTGGCTCGTCGTGCTGCTGATCGGCAACGCGTTCTTCGTGGGCGCCGAGTTCGCGGTGATCTCGGCGCGCCGCAGTCAGATCGAGCCGCTCGCCGAGCAGGGTCGGCGCAGTGCCAAGACCGCGTTGTGGGCGATGGAGCACGCGACGCTCATGCTCGCGATGAGCCAGCTCGGCATCACGATCTGCTCGCTGCTCATCCTGAACGTGTCCGAGCCGGCGATCCACCACCTGCTCGAGGCGCCGCTGCACCTCACCGGCTGGTCGGAGGAGGCGGTCGGCACGATCGCGTTCGTCATCACCCTCGTGCTGGTCTCGTACCTGCACGTCGTGTTCGGCGAGATGGTGCCCAAGAACCTCTCGTTCTCGGTGCCCGACCGGGCGGTGCTGCTGCTCGCGCCGCCGCTGGTGTTCCTCGCCCGCGTGTTCCGACCGGTGATCGTGGCGCTGAACGCGACCGCGAACGGCGTGCTGCGGCTGTTCCGGGTCGAGCCGAAGAGCGAGGCCAACTCGACGTTCACCCTCGAGGAGGTGCAGACCATCGTCGACCAGTCGCGTCGCGAGGGCGTGCTCGAGGACGCGAGCGGTACGCTCACGGCCGCGTTCGAGTTCACCTCGAAGTGCGTGCGGGATGTCGCGGTGCCGGCGTCGGGGCTCATCAGCTTGCCGCCCGATGCGACGCCGGCCGATGTCGAACGGGCGGTCGCGCGGCACGGCTTCAGCCGGTACGTGCTGCTCGACGCCGACGGCGAGCCGCACGGCTACGTGCACCTGAAGGACGTGATCGATCTCGACGACGACGAGTTCGACGATCCGATCCCGGCCAAGCGGGTGCGGCGGCTGGTCTCGATCTTCGACGGCACCGATCTCGAGGACGCGCTCGCGACGCTGCGCCGGCTCGGCACGCACGTCGCGCGGGCGTTCGACGAAGCCGGTGAGACGACCGGGGTGATCTTCCTGGAGGACATCATCGAGGAGCTCGTCGGCGAGGTGCAGGACGCGACACGGCGCGGGTGAGCCGTCCGTCCGCCGCTGCGAATCCCGTGAACGGCTCGGGCGTAGACTCCCGCCGACCCAAGAAGCGAGGAATCATCATGTTCGAGAAGCTCATGGCGATGGCGGTGCTTCCCGCGGCCGACCTCGATCGCGCGAAGAAGTGGTGGCACGACGTGCTCGGCCGCGACCCCGTGTGGTCGGAGGACGAGGGCGAGATCGCCTTCTACGACATCGGCGGCACCGTCGTCCTCGTGTACCGCACCGACTACGCCGGCACCGCGCAGAACACCGCGCTCAACCTCATGACCGACGACCTCGACCGCGACATGACCGCACTGCGGACCCACGGCGTCGTGTTCCACGACTACGACCTGCCCGGCGTGACGACCGTCGACGGCGTCGCCGACACCGGCGAGGAGCGCACCGCGTGGTTCAGCGACAGCGAGGGCAATATCATCGCGCTCGGCGAGGTCTCGCCGCAGATGCGCGAACTCGCGATGAAGCTGCGGTCGTCGTCGGCCGGGACGGGGTGATCTTCCGGTCGGCTACCACTCCCCGTCGTTGTACTGGGGCCGGGCGCGCAGGTACTGCGCCGGCCACATCGACGTGTCGGCGCCGAGCTCGTGCGCGGCGCGCATCGCGAAGTGCGGGTCGCGCATCATCGCCTTGCCGAACATCACCGCGTCGACCCGGCCCGAGGCGACGAGTTCGTCGGCGTGCGCCGGCGACGTGATGCGGCCGACTGCCGAGACCGCCACGCCACCCGACTCGCGTACCCGCTCGGCGTGCGGCACCTGGTACCCGGGGCCGGTCGTGATGCGCGCGTCGGCGACGAGTCCGCCGGTCGAGATGTCGAAGAAATCGGCGCCGGCCTCGTGAGCCCACCGGGCGACCGTGGCCGTCTGGGCTTCGTCCCAGCCGCCGTCGACCCAGTCGGTCGCCGAGAACCGCACGAACAGCGGCATCCGCTCGCCGATCTCGGCACGCACCGCGCGCACGATCTCGAGCAGCAGCCGTGCCCGCCCGCCGAGGTCGCCGCCCCACGCGTCGTCGCGGCGGTTCGACAGCGGCGAGAGGAACTGGTGCACGAGATAGCCGTGCGCGGCGTGCACCTCGACCAGGTCGAACTGCGCCTCGACGGCGTGGCGCGCCGCCCGCCGGAAGTCCTCGATCACCGCGCGGATGCCCGCCTCGTCGAGTGCGACGGGCTCGCGGTACCCCTCGAACGCGGTGGGCGACGCGGACACCGTCTGCCAGCCGCCCTCATCGAGCGGCTGCGACCCGGGCCGGCGCATCGGCTCGGGCCACACCGACGCCTTGCGCCCGGCGTGCGCGAGCTGGATGCCCGACGCAGCCCCCTGCGACCGGATGAACCGGGTGATGCGCCGCCACGCCGCGACCTGCTCGTCGTTCCAGATGCCCGTGTCGTGGTCGGAGATGCGCCCGACCGGGTTCACCGCCGTCGCCTCGGCGATCACGAGGCCCGCGCCGCCCGCGGCGAACGACCCGAGGTGCACGAGGTGCCAGTCGGTCGGCACGCCGTCGCGCGCGGTCACCGAGTACTGGCAGAGCGGCGGCACCCAGACCCGGTTGCGGATCTCGAGGTCGCGGATCGCGAGCGGGCGGAACAGCGCGGGCGCGGATGCCTCGGCGCGCGCCGAGGCATCCGTCGCGTTGGCCTGGGCGAGCGCGCTCACGAGGCGACCTCGCGAAGCCAGGCCTCGAGGCCGGCCGCGTCGGTGAAGACGTGGCCGTCGCCGCCGACGGCCTTCGCCCCCTCGACGTTCTCGGCCTTGTTGTCGATGAAGACCAGGTCGGATGCCTCGATGCCGAGCTCGTCGATGACGTGCTCGTAGATCTCGCGGCCGGGCTTGACGAGGCCGAGCTCGCCGCTGATGAAGACCCGGTCGAACAGCGGTGCGAACGACCCGAATCGCAGCCAGCCGGCGAAGTCGGCACCGGCGTTCGAGAGCAGGCCGAGCCGGGTGCCGCCCGCGCGCAAGGCGTGCAGTACCTCGAGCGTGCCCGGGTCGACGCTGAGCCAACTGCGGTGGTCGATCGACCACAGCTCGTGCACGTCGATCGGCGAGTACTCGAGGCCGAGGTCGCGACCGACCGTCGACCAGTAGTCGGCGATCGACAGCGTGCCCTGGTCGAGGCCCTCGCGGTGCGCCCAGTACGCCGACCAGAACGGCTCGGCCTCGGCGCCGGCGCGCTCGACCAGCGCGGCGCGGTCGTCGTCGGAAGGTTCGCGCGAGATCACCTCGCCGTAATCGAACACGACGACGCGCGGGCTCAACGAGATGGGTGCGAGGTGTGGCCGGGGCATGCCTTCCAACCTATCGTTGGAGCATGGAGCCGAACGGCTGGCGGGAATGGACGGCCGCGGATGCGGCCGAGTGGATCGTCGAGCCGGGGCCCGACGACGACAAGTACGCACGGGGCGTGCTCGGGGTGATCACCGGGTCGCTCGACTACCCGGGTGCGGCGGTACTCGGCGTCGAAGCGGCATCGCGTGCCGGCGCCGGCATGGTGCGGTACATCGGTCCGCGCCGGGTCGCCGCAGCGGTGCTGCTGCGCCGGCCTGAGACGGTGCGCGTCGCCGGCCGGGTGCAGGCCTGGCTGCTGGGCAGCGGCATGGATGCCACGCGCCGCTCGTTCGTGCTCGCGGGCGAACTGCAGCACGCGCTCGCCTCGGGCGTGCCGATCGTGCTCGACGCCGGAGCCCTCGACCTCGTCGGCAGCCACACCGGCCCCACGATCGTGACACCGCACGCGCGCGAACTGGCGAACCTGCTCGCCTCGCGCGACCTGCGCACCTCGGTCGAGGAGGTGCGAGCCGACCCCGCCGGGTGGGCCGTGCGTGCGGCTCGTGAACTCGGCACCGCGGTGCTGCTGAAAGGCGCGGTCACCCGGATCTGCGACCCCGAGGGCGACCGGTTCACCGTGACCGCCGCGACCCACCGGCTCGCCACCGCCGGCACGGGCGACGTGCTCGGCGGCATCCTCGGTGCGCTCGCCGCGACGAACCACGCCCGGTTCGCGCACCACCACACCGCGCTCGCGAAGATCGCCGCGACCGCGGCGTGGGTGCACGCCGAGGCAGGCCGGCGCGCGAGCGAGGCGGTCGAGGGCGGCCCGGTGACCGCGATGGACGTCGCCGAGGCGGTGCCCGCCGTGATCGGCGGGCTGGCGCGCCGGCACTGAACCTCAGCCGTGCAGCATGCGCGCGAGGAACTCGCGCGTGCGCGCCTCGCGCGGGGTGGTGAAGACCTCGTGCGCCGGCCCCTGCTCGGCGATCCGGCCGCCGTCGAGGAACACGACGCGGTCGGCCACGTCGCGCGCGAACGCCATCTCGTGGGTGGCCATCAGGATCGTGGTCCCGCCGTCGGCGAGCGACCGCACGAGCGCGAGCACCTCGCCGACCAGCTCGGGGTCGAGTGCGCTGGTCACCTCGTCGAGCAGCAGCAGCTCGGGCCCCGTCATGATGGCGCGCACGATCGCGACCCGCTGCTGCTGCCCGCCCGAGAGCCGGTCGGGATACGCGCCGGCGAAATCGGCCAGCCCGATCGAGGCGAGCAGGTCGCGCCCGCGCTGCTCGGCGTCGGCGCGAGGCATCCGGTGCACCAGCCGTGCCGCGAGCGTCACGTTGTCGAGCACCGACAGGTGCGGGAACAGGTTGTAGTGCTGGAACACTGCGCCGATGCGGGCGCGCACCCGGTCGGCGTTCACGCGTGGGTCGCTGATGTCTTCGCCGCGCAGCCGGATCACGCCGTCGTCGATGCGCTCGAGCAGGTTCACGGTGCGCAGCAGCGTCGACTTGCCCGAGCCCGACGCGCCGATGAGGGCGACGACCTCGTGGGCGGCGACCTCGAGGTCGATGCCGCGCAGCACCTCGGAGTCGCCGAACGACTTGCGGATGCCGGTGAGGTGGAGCACCGTCTCGGTCGAGGCGATCACACGAGGCTCCCGACCTGCTCGCGGTCGCGCATGCGCGCGGTCAGCCAATCGGTCACGCGGATCGTCGGCCACGCGAGCAGTACGAACAGCAGGCCCGCCACGACGTAGGGCGTGTAGTTGAAGAAGTGGGCGACCTCGATCTGGGCTCCGCGCACCGCGTCGACCGCGCCGAGCACCGAGATGAGCCCGACGTCCTTCTGCATGGCGACGAAGTCGTTCATGAGCGCCGGCGTCACCTTGCGCAGCCCCTGCGGCACGACGATGCGCCGCATGGTCTGCCCGTGCGTGAGGCCGAGGGCGCGTGCGGCGAGCCGCTGCGACGGATGCACCGCCTCGAAACCGGCCCGCAGCACCTCGGACACGTACGCGGAGTACACGATGACGATCGCCACCGTGCCCCACACCGCGAGGGGCACTCGGGGGAAGAAGTCGAGTGCGGGTACGCCGAAGCCGATCAGGTACAGCATGATGATCAGCGGAACCCCGCGGAACAGGTCGGTGTAGCCGGCCGCCAGCGCGCGCAGCGGGAAGAACACCGGCCCGCGCAGCGTGCGCAGCGTCGCAAGCAGCAGGCCGACGACGGCGACGCCGATCGCGGAGAACACGAGCACCTGGAGGTTCAGCCACAGCCCCGCGATGATGCGCGGGAACGAGGCCACCGCGACGTCCCAGTCGAAGAAGGTCTGCTGCACGCGGCTCCAGCCGGGCGAGAGCAGCACCACCCCGATGACGACCACGGCGAACACCAGCGTGCTCGCCGCGCTGACCAGCACCGATCGCCCGGTCTGCCGGCGCCGGTACGCGCGCCGTGCGAGCTCGATGTCGCTCGGGCCCGTCGCCGGGATGGTCGCGGGGGCGGTCACGCGCCCATGTTCGCGCACTCGCGCGGCGGAGCATCCGATGCCACGCCGCGGGTCGCGGCGGCGACGCCGGCCGGAGCGGTGCCGCCCCGGCCGGGACCGCCCGAACTCACCGCAGCACCGGTGCCGTGTCGTCCCCGCCCAGCCACTGCTCGGCCAGCGCGTCGAGCGTGCCGTCCTCGCGGAGCGCGTCGACCGCGGCGGTGACCCGCTCGGTGAGCGGCGAGTCTTTCGCGAGCACCAGGCCGAACTCGTCGCCGGCACCCGTCGCCGGCAGCTGGCCGATGATGAGGCCGCCGTCGAGCTCGGCGCCCGTCAGGTAGAACGCGGTCGGCAGGTCGACCACGATGGCGTCGACCGTGCCCGACTGCAGCGCCAGCTTCGCGTCGTCATTCGTGTTGAAGACCTGCGCGCCCTGGTCGGGCGCGATGGACTCCTCGATCGCGTCGAGGCTGGTGGTGCCGGTCTGGGCGCCGACGAGCAGCGGCTTCAGGTCGGCGATGGACGTCGCGCCGGCTGCGGGCGAGCCTTCGACGGTGATGACGACCTGCGTGGTCTCGTAGTACGGCGACGAGAAGTCGACCGCCTCGGCCCGTTCGGGCGTGATCGAGAACTGCTGCAGGTTGATGTCGAAGTCCTTCGGGCCGGGGGCGATCGCCTGGTCGAACGTCGTGCGCACCCAGACGACGTCGTCTTTCGCGAAGCCGAGCTGCTCGGCGACCGCGAACGCGACCGCCGACTCGAAGCCCTCGCCGGACTCGGGCGTGTCGTCGATGACCCACGGGAAGTAGGCGGGCTCGCCGGTGCCGACGGTGAACTTGCCCTCGGTGACGAAGTCGCCGCCCGAGCCGGTGTCACCGCCGCCCGCTGCGCAGCCCGTGAAGGCGAGGGTCGTCGCGGCGGCGGCGGCGACGGCGAAGAGGAGGAGCGGTCGACGGGACATGATGCCTCCGGAATGGATGGGGTCGGGGTCATTCAAGGATGCCTCGACACGGGCCGCGCGTTCGCGGACGTGTCGGATGATGACGCTCGGATAGGCTCACCGTATGTCGGTGGGGGCCGCGCGCCGCGCGCTGAGTGGGCGTGCCGTGCTCTGGATCGGCTTCGCCGTCGCCCACCTCGTGGTGGCGCTGCTCGGCCTGTACGGCATGGGCTGGCCGCTCGGCGACCTCGTCACGTACCGGGTATGGGCCGAGGAGGCGGATCTCGGCGTGCTGCGGATGGGCATCGACGCGCCGTGGGTGTACCCGATCCTCGCGTTCGCGCCGATGGCCGCCGCGCTCGCCCTCGGGCACGAGTGGTACGAGCAGGCGTGGCTCGTGATCGTCACGGGTCTCGATGCGATCGCGTTCGCGGTGTTGCTCGGGCGGGGCGTGCTCGCCCGCGGACGCCGCATCGCGGCCTGGTGGTGGATGCTGTTCATCGTGCTGCTCGGACCGGTCGCGCTCGGCCGCATCGACGCGGTCACCGTGCCGTTCGCCGTGGCCGGGCTGCTGTTCGCGCTCGGCCGTCCGCGGGTCGCCGCGACGCTGTTGACCGTGGGCGCGTGGATCAAGGTGTGGCCGGCCGCGCTGATCGGCGCGATCGTGGTGGCGTCGCGCCGCCGCTCGGAGGTCGCGCTCGTCGCCGCCGCGCTCAGCGCCGGCGTGCTCGGGGTGTCGCTGCTGGCCGGTTCGGGGCTGAACGCGCTCGGTTTCGTCGGCGAGCAGACGGGGCGCGGGCTGCAGGTCGAGGCGCCGGGTGCCGTGCCATTCCTCTGGATGATCGCCGCGGGCGACCGATCGCACCGGGTCTACTACGACCGTGACATCCTCACCTATCAGCTCGCCGGGGCCGGGGTGACCGAGGTGGCGTGGTGGTCGACCCCGCTGCTCGTCGTCGGAGTGACGGCCGTCGTGCTCGCGGGCGTGCGCGCCGTGCGTCACGGCGCGACCGCCGGGCGACTGCTCGCGCCGCTGTCGCTCGCGGTCGTCATCGTGCTCATCCTGGCGAACAAGGTCGGTTCGCCGCAGTTCGCCACCTGGCTCATCGCGCCGATCGTGCTGCAGGCCGTGCTCGCACGGCGGCGAGTGCTCGTGCCCGCGCTCGCCGGGCTGGGGGTGGCGCTGTCGACCCAGCTCATCTACCCGTACCTCTACGGCTGGTTGCTCATCGCCGACCCGGCTCTCGTGCTCGTGCTCACGCTGAAGGTCGCCCTGCTGGCGCTGCTGTTGGGGTGGGCGCTCGTCGCGGTGTGGCAGGCTGGATCCGCGCCGGAACGGCGCGTCGGCCGCCCGGTCGGCGCCGCCCGTTCGGCAGGGGAGGAATGATGCTGGTCGCGTTCTCGGTCGCCCCGAGCGGCACCGGTCGATCGGATGGCTCGGTGCACGACGCGGTCGCCGCGGCGGTGAAGATCGTGCGCGAGTCCGGCCTGCCGAACCGTACGACGTCGATGTTCACCGAGGTCGAAGGCGAGTGGGACGAGGTGTTCGACGTGGTGCGTCGCGCGACCGAGGCGGTGGGTGAATACGGCTCGCGCGTATCGCTGGTGCTGAAGGCCGACATCCGGCCCGGGTACGCGGGTGAGCTCGATGCCAAGATCGACCGGCTCGAGCACGCGATCGACGCGATCGACTGACTTCACCGGTCGGATTCGATCGACCCGCGTTCGAACCCGGCTTCTCGAATCGATTCGATCCGTGGCAGAATCGATAAAGTGACTCACCCCGACGACGGGCCGGCGACGCTGTCGCCGGCCCGCATCCGTTTCGCGCTCCTCGCGCTCGCCCTCGGCGGCTTCGGCATCGGCTCGACCGAGTTCGTCGCCATGGGCCTGTTGCCCGACATCGCCGCCGACCTGCTTCCCGGCCTCTACGCGTCGTCGCCCGAGGACGCGAACGCGCAGGCCGGCTGGCTGATCTCGGCGTACGCGCTCGGGGTGGTCGTGGGCGCGCCCACGATCGCTGCGGCCGCCGCCCGCTGGCCGCGCCGCCGGCTGCTGCTGGCACTGCTCACCGCGTTCACGCTCGGCACCGTGGCATCCGCGCTGCTGCCCTCCTTCGGGCTCGTGCTCGTCGCCCGGTTCGTCGCGGCACTGCCGCACGGCGCCTACTTCGGCATCGCCTCGCTCGTCGCCGCGAGCCTCATGGGGCCGGGCAAACGCGGCCAGGGCGTCGCCCTCGTGCTGTCGGGCCTCACGATCGCGAACGTCATCGGCGTGCCCGCGATCACCTGGCTCGGCCAGGTCACCGACTGGCGCATCGCGTACCTCGCGGTCGCCGGCATCTTCGCCGCGACCTTCCTCGCCGTGCTCGTCGCGGTGCCCTGGCAGCCCGGCGACCCCGACGCGACGATCGCGCGCGAACTGCGCGCGTTCAGCCGGCTGCAGGTCTGGTTCGCGCTCGCGATCGGCGCGATCGGGTTCGGCGGCCTGTTCGCGGTGTACACCTACGTGGCGCCCCTCGCGACCGAGGTCACGGGGCTGGATGCCGCGGCGGTGCCCATCGTGCTCGTCGTCGTCGGCCTCGGCATGACGGTCGGCAACCTGATCGGAGGCCGGCTCGCCGACTGGAGCGTGCGACGCTCGATGTACCTGTTCTTCGTGCTGCTGGCCGCCGCGCTCGTGCTGCTCGGGTTCACGGCGACGAACGTCGTGGGGCTCGGCGCCGGCGTGTTCCTGGTCGGCGCGGCGTCGGCCGCGCTGTCGCCGACGATCCAGACCCGCCTCATGGATGTCGCGCGCGACAGCCAGTCGATCGCCGCCGCGCTCAACCACTCCGCGCTGAACATCGGCAACAGCCTCGGCGCCGCGCTCGGTGGCCTCGCGATCGCGGCCGGGCTCGGCTACGTCGCCCCCGTCTGGATCGGCCTCGGGCTCACGGGTGCGGGCATCGTGCTCGCGGTCGCGAGCTTCGCGCTCGACCGGTCGCGTCGTCGTCGCGGCGTGGAGGTGCCCTATGCGACGGGCGCGATCGCAGCCATCGAGGGCTGACCGCGGCTCGCGGAGAACATGACGGATGCCTCGCCGGCGAGGCATCCGGTGGTGATCGCGCCAAGCGCGGCGCGCCGGTCGTGCCGTGCCGTGCCGTGCCGGAGCGCGTCAGTCGGTCTGCAGCAGAATGCCGTCGGCGATCGCGCGCTTGCGCAGGGCGACCTTCGTACCGACGTCGTAACCCGCGACGCGGTACTTCTCGCGGATGCGCTTGAGGTAGCTCTTGGCCGTCTCCTCTGAGATGCCGAGTTGGAAGGCGACCGCCTTCACCGGCTGGCCTGCGCCGTAGAGGGCCATCACGCGGCGCTCCTGCGCCGACAGCTTCGGCGACTGCGCACCATCGGAGAGCGTCGCCTCGACCTCGGGGGTGAGGAACAGGTCGCCCGCGTGCGCGGCACGGATGGCCTCGACGATCGTCTCGACCGGCTCGGACTTCGGCAGGTAGCCGAGCGCACCGGCCGCGAGCGCGCCGCGCACCTGCTCGGGCTCGGAGTAGGTGCTGATGAGCAGCGTCTGCGCGCCCGCCGCCTTCAGCGTCGGGAGCTTGATCTGCACCGGGATGTTGTCTTTCAGGTCGAGGTCGAGCAGCACCACGTCCACCGGGAACTCAGGACTGGCCAGCAGCTCGGACCACGACGGCACCGCGGCGGCGACGGTGATGTCGGTGGCCGCGGTGCGCAGCCACTCGCTCAGCGCACCGAGGAGCATGCGGTGATCGTCGACGATCGCGAGACGGATGGGAGCAGGGGAGGGCATCTAGGCTCCTCGGTGTCGGGCGCCCGGACTGGGCGCGGTCGGTGCGCGGTGGTGCGGTTCGAGACGTCCGTCGATCTCGATGCCGAATCCGTCGGCGGTGGCGAAGGTGCGATGTGCTCCCACCGTACCCACCGCGTCCCAGATCGCGGGGTCGAGATGACGCGGTTGGACGTCGGAAACCGAGACGGCGACCCTGAGCTGCTCGGGGCGCAGCTCGTCATCGTCGTCGTCGGCGCTGATCCGGACGAGCGCACGGGCCGTGGCGCGTCGCGGCCGGGAACCGACCAGCATCCACAGCACGAGCAGCAGCCCCTCACGCTGGGCCGGCGTGAGCTGAGCGGCCAGGCCGGTCGGATCGTCAACCGTCACGTGCCCGCTGAGATACGCCGACTCGGTCACCGCGTGGCGCAGCCAGGTGTCGGTGCGGCCCTCGATGAGGCGCACACGCAGGCGGGCGGCAAGGGCGCCCGCGAGTTCGGATGCCTCGGGCGGCAACGGGATGGCGACCCGGCCCGACCCGACGTCCTCGAGGAGGTCCTCGGCGTCGCGGTCGAGGTTCACGAGCTCCTCCGACGCGCGCATGCCCACCGCCGAGCGCGGCGTGGCGACCGTACTCTGCACGAGGCTCAGGTCGACCTCACGGCGCACGAGGCGGCGGAATCCGTCGATCGCGATGACGCCGAGCACCATGGGCAGCGCCGCCGATGCCGCCACCGCGAGCCCGAGTGCGATCGCTCGCCCCGCCTCGGGCTGCCACACCGCCTCAGCGACGAGCACCGCCGCCGCCGCGCAGGCGGCGATGAGCGGTACGCGGGTGAGCCGCATGGCGGCGACCGGCAGCAGCGCCACGGCGGCAGCGGCGCCGGCCGTGGGCGTGATGCCGAGATGCAGCAGCCCCGTCGTCGCCGACACATCGAGTGCGACGACCGCCGCGAGGCCGACGAGCGCACCCGCCAGCAGCCACGTCGGCACGGTGAAGCCGCACGCGATGACGGCGATGGTCGCCGCGATCCCGAGCGTCGCGAGCAGAATCCACGCCGGCCACGGCCCCGCGCCCGGGGGGAACACCGGTGCCTGCATCACGGCGTGCACCAGGTGCCCGATCACGAGGAACCCCGCCGCGACCGCGATGCCGGTGGCCAGGCGTCGGCCGCCGTGGCCCGCGTGCACGTTGCCGGCCGCCTCGGCCGACCGGGCGGGGCGTCGGAACCCGCGCTCGCGTCCGGGGCGGGCGGCGGTCTCGTCGAATGCGGCGGTCACGGCTTCGGCACCTCGAGCATCACGGTGGTGCCGGCGCCCGGCGATGAGAACACGCGGGCGCGCCCGCCGACCGCGTCGAGGCGGCCTACGACGGACTCGGCGAACCCGAGCCGCGCTCGGTCGACCTCGCCCGGCTCGAAACCGGCGCCCGAATCGGTGACCATGGCGCGCACCGTGCGGTCGTCGTCGGTCACGGTGACGTCGGCCTCGGCGACGCCCGAGTGCCGTCGCACGTTCTCGAGGCATTCGCCGAGCGCGCCGACGAGCGCATCGAGCGTGTCGCGGGGCAGCGCGAGCTGGCCGGTGCCGTGCCAGCTGACATCGAGACCCATCCGCGAGAACCGCTGCCGCACGGACTCGAACGTCGTGCTCAGGCTGCCGACCTCGGCGTCGGGGGAGAAGATCGTGGACGTACCCCCGTCGAGGGGAGCGCCGAGCCGAAGCATCCGAAGCAGCCGGGCGTCGTCGCTGGCCTGCTGGCGCAGTGCGGCCGTGCCCACGCCCACCCCTGAATGCGCCAGCAAGCTCAGGGTCGCGAGCACCGTGTCGTGCAGCACCCGCGCGTCCTGGCGCCGCTGTGCGGCGAGCTCGCTCGCCATCCGCTCGGCCTGGTGGGCGCGGCCGACCTCTTCGATGCGCTCGCCGGTGCGCGCGATGGCGAGGTCGAGCCAGCGACCGAGCGATGCGGCGGCGAGCCATCCGACCGCGACCGCGAGCACCGCGGCACCAGTGGGCCGCCCGACGAGCGCGAGGCCGGCGTACACGGCGAGGACGACCGCGAGGGTGCCCACGACGATCCAGCCGCCTCGCGGGCGGACGATGAGCATGATCGCGGCCGAGGCCGCGGCGACGGCCCCCACGGCGGCGGCGACGGTGGAAGCGACGGGGTCGGCGGTCTGCTCGGGCGCGATCACCACGACGACCGCCAGTGCGAGCGCGACTACGCCGAGCAGCGGGACCAGCCCGCCGCGGCGCGTGGCGAACACGAGCAGGGCGCACAGTGCGATGAGGAGCACGGCGCCGACGGCCTGCGCGGCTACCGGCGCCGTTCCGGGCACGATGAGGCCGGCGAGGGCGCCGGCTGCTCCGGTGATGCCGGCGACGCGCGCGACGCGCCTCAGCAGGCGGTCGCGTTCCTTCTGGATCCGCTTCATCTTCCTCCGGGTCGGCCCGATCGAACGACCGGGGCGGCCCCTGGCAGGAAGCGTACCGTGTCGTGAGGCGCCGATTCGTGGCGAAGGCGTCTCGACCCCCCGAGCTGGGGGTGCAGCCGGGGGCGGCGTCGAACGGGTGGTCGGGCGGCTCAGGCGGCCAGCAGGCCGGCGATCGCATCGCCGATGAACGCGTCCTCGATGAGGAACGCGTCGTGGCCGTACTCGCTGGAGAGCAGCAGGGGGCCGGGACCGTGCACGAGGGTCGGCACGTGCGCGGCGATCTCGCGCTGGCCGTCGAGGCCGAAGTAGCGGTCGCTGTCGATGCCGACGACGAGGGTCTTCGCGCGGATGCCGGCGAGCGCGGACGCCACGCCGCCGCGGCCCCGGCCGACGTCGTGCGAGTTCATCGACTCGGTGAGCACGAGATAGCTGTTGGCGTCGAACCGTCGCGTGAACCGGTTGCCGTGGAAGTCGAGGTAGCTCTCGACCGCGAACCGGCCGCCGCCGCCGAGCGGGTCGAGGCCCGACTGCCATGAGCGCTCGAACCGGGCGTTCAGCTCGGCCGCCGAACGGTAGTTCAGCATCGCCATGCGGCGCGCGAGCGCGAGGCCGCGGGTCGGCCCGTCGCCGTCGGGGAGGTCGTAGTAGTCGCCGCCCGCGAAGGCCGGGTCGGCGCGGATCGCCTCGAGCTGCACCGAGTTGAGTGCGATCTGGTCGGCGGTGGCGGCGGCGGGTGCGGCGAGCACCGCGATGCGGTCGACCCGCTCGGGCGCCATGATCGCCCACTCGAGCACGTGCATCGCGCCCATCGACCCGCCGACCACCGCGGCGAACCGGTCGATGCCGATCGCACTCGCGAACGCGAGCTGCGCGGCGACCTGGTCGCGAATGGTGAGGAACGGGAACCGCGAGCCCCACTCGAGACCGTCGGCGGCCAGCGATGCCGGACCGGTCGAGCCCTGGCAGCCGCCGAGCACGTTCGGGGCGACGACGAACCAGCGGTCGGTGTCGATCGCCAGCCCCGGACCGACCACGCCGGGCCACCAGCCCGCGCTCGCGTGCCCCGGCCCGGCCGGGCCGAGCACGTGGCTGTCGCCCGTGAGCGCGTGCAGCACGAGCACCGCGTTGTCGCCCGCGGGGGAGAGCTCGCCCCACGTCTCGTAGGCGATCACGACGTCGGGAACCAGCCCGCCGGACTCGAGCGCGACATCGCCGATGCGCACGAACCGGCGGTCGCCGGGGTGGTCGCCGACCCGCCACGCGCCCGTCGCCGGCGCCCGGCCCGGTTGCGGCGACGCCGGGAAATCGGGGATGACCCGCGCCGGGGCGGTCTCGGCGGTCGACTGCCAGTCCATGCCTTCGATTCTCTCGGAGCCCGACGGTCGGCGGGGCATTGTTACGTGCGCCCCGGCCGCTCGGCCCGGCCCCACCCGGCCAGGGGCGGGGCGGGCGGACATGACGGATGCCGCGGGCATGTGCCCGCGGCATCCGTCGCGTTCGTTCGGTTACGCCACCCGCGCAGCCTCGGTCGCCGCGCGCGCGGCAGCGAACGCCTGCTCGAGGTCGGCCTTCAGGTCGTCGACGTTCTCGATACCCACCGACAGGCGCACGAGGCCCGGCGTCACGCCGGTGGTGAGCTGCTGCTCGGGCGTGAGCTGCGAGTGCGTCGTCGACGCCGGGTGGATCACGAGCGACCGCACGTCGCCGATGTTCGCCAGGTGGCTGAACAGCTCGAGACGATCGACGAGCGTGCGGCCGGCGTCGACGCCGCCCTTCAGCTCGAACGAGAGCACCGCGCCGACGCCCTTCGGCGCGTAGCGATTGGCGGCCGCGTACCACGGGCTCGACGGAAGGCCCGAGTAGTTGACGCTCGCCACGTCGGGGTGGGTGTCGAGCCACTCGGCGATCTCCTGCGCGTTCTGCACATGGCGCTCGACCCGCAGCGACAGCGTCTCGATGCCCTGGATGAGCAGCCACGCACTGTTCGGCGAGATCGCCGAGCCGAGGTCGCGCAGCAGCTGCACGCGCGCCTTGATGATGTAGGCGAGCCCGTCGCCGACCGCGGTGGTGTAGCTCGCGCCGTGATACGACGGGTCGGGCTCGGTCAGGCCCGGGAACTTCTCGACGTTCTTCGACCACTCGAACGTGCCGCCGTCGACGATGACGCCGCCGATGGTGGTGCCGTGGCCGCCGAGGAACTTCGTCGCCGAGTGCACGACGATGTCGGCGCCGTGCTCGAATGGACGGATCAGGTACGGCGTGGCGATCGTGTTGTCGACGATGAGCGGGATGCCGGCCTCGTGCGCGATGTCGGCGACGCCGCGGATGTCGAGCACGTTGATCTTGGGGTTGCCGATGGTCTCGGCGAAGAAGAGCTTCGTGTTCGGACGCACCGCGCGGCGCCACTCGTCGGCGTCGTCCTGGTTCTCGACGAACGTCGTCTCGATGCCGAGCTTGGCGAGCGTGTACTTGAACAGGTTGTACGTGCCGCCGTAGATCGACGACGACGAGACGATGTGGTCGCCGGCCTGTGCGATGTTCAGCACCGCGAAGGTCGACGCGGCCTGTCCCGACGCCAGCAGCAGCGCGCCCGAGCCGCCCTCGAGCGCGGCGATGCGCTCTTCGACGACCGCCTGGGTCGGGTTCTGGATGCGGGTGTAGATGTTGCCGAACTCGGCGAGCGCGAACAGGTTCTGCGCGTGCTCGGCGTTGTCGAACACGTACGACGTGGTCTGGTAGATCGGCGTGGCACGGGCCTTGGTGACCGGGTCGGGGGCGGCGCCCGAGTGCACCTGCTTCGTCTCGAACTGCCAGTCGGCGGGGTTGCTGCTCATGGGTGTGGTCTCCTTCGTGCGGCGCGCGACAGCGCCGTGATCCGACCACGCTAGGAGGGGCTCGGATGCCCGGCAACGAGGCCGGTCACGGGGCGTAACCGCCGGTCACGGGGCGGAACGGTTCGCAGACCGGGCGGATGCCGCGACCCGCCGCCGCTCAGTGCGGCCGGTCGTCGGTGGGCAGCACGATGGTGCCGGTCGGGGTGGCCGGGGTGGGGCGGAACAGCCACCGTGCGCGGGGCTGCACGAGGGGCCGGAACACCCGCCGCACCGGCCTCAGCGACAGCACGACCGAAACGCCGATGCAGAACACGATCATGGTCGGCAGCACCCACCACGGCTGGGGGCCGGAGAGCAGGTCGGTCTCGCGGAGGGGATAGAGGACGAAGCTGTGCAGCAGGTAGATGTACATGGTGGCTCCGCCGAACGCGGTGAACCAGTGATGGCCGCGCGGCATGAGGACGAGGAAGGCCACCGCGAGCACCATGGCGAGCAGCAGCAGCCCCAGCCGGATCAGTCCCGACCACGGCTCCTCGTAGCCGATCGCGACATACGATTCGTCGTAGAGCATGAACCGGCGCAGCTTCAGGTCGCGCCAGGTCTCGATCGCGGCGGGCATGACCGCCAGCAGCACCGCGAATAACGCGATCGCCCCGGCACGCCACCGCCAGGCCGCCGCGGTCGACAGCGCCAGCCAGCGCCCGGTGATGCGCCACTGCCGCAGCTGCCACCCGAACACGAAGAACGGCAGCATGCCGAACGTGCGGCTGAGCGCGAGGGTCGAGTCGATCGTCTCGGTGTAGCCGGCGCCGATCGAGATGAGGATCGCGATCGGCAGCGGCCAGCGCAGCAGCACCAGGTACGGCAGCACGATGCGCCAGATCGCGAGCGCGATGAGGAACCACAGTGTCCACGACGCCGTGGTGAAGTCGAGCGCGAACTCGCCGCCGAGCACCCACCGGATCACCGTCCAGATCGTCTCGAAGATCAGGTACGGGAACACGATCTCGGTGAGGACCTGCTTCAGCGCCCGAGCCGTCGGCGGCCCCGACTTCGCGAAGTAGCCCGACACGGTGACGAACACCGCGACGTGGAACGAGTAGATGAACAGGTACGCGCTGTACGCCGCGTCGTCTTCGCCGATGAGGGGCAGGATGCCGTGCCCGATGACCACGAGCGTGATCGCGATCCAGCGCGCGTTGTCCCAGAGGGGGACGCGCCGCTTCGGCATCGGTCGTGCGGTCGGCGCGGGATGGTGCATCCGACCATTCTTCCCTGACCGGCCGGTACGCGCGATCCCACCCGTGCGCGGCAGAATGGGCGCATGACGCAGTTGCGAGCCGTGGTGACGGGAGCCAGTTCTGGGATCGGGGCCGCCACGGTGCGCGCCTTCCGCGGCGCCGGCTGGGAGGTCGTGGCGGTCGCCCGCCGCGAGGAGCGCCTGCGGGCGCTCGCAGACGAGACCGGGGCATCCGTCCTGGTCGCCGATGTCACCGACCAGGCCGACGTCGACGCCCTGCGCGACCGCGTGCGGGAGCTCGGCCCGATCCACGCGCTGGTGAACAACGCGGGCGGGGCGAAGGGACTCGACAGCGTCGAGGCATCCGACCCCGAGGACTGGCGTTGGATGTTCGAGGTGAACGTGCTCGGCACCAAGCGAGTCATCGCCGCGCTGCTGCCGCTGCTGCGCGAGGGCGCGATCGAGCGCGGCGTCGCCGACATCGTGAACCTGACCTCGATCGCGGGGCACGTCGCCTACGTCGGCGGCGGCGGGTACAACGCGGCGAAGTTCGCCGAGCACGCGCTGACCGCGGTGCTGCGGCTCGAGCTGAACGGCGAGCCGATCCGGGTCATCGAGGTCGCGCCGGGCATGGTCAAGACCGACGAGTTCGCGCTCGTGCGGTTCGGCGGCGACCGGGCCCGCGCCGACGCCGTCTACGACGGCGTGCCCGAGCCGCTGGTGGCCGAGGACATCGCCGAGATCATCGTGGATGCTGCGACGAAGCCCCGGCACGTCGACCTCGACCTCATCGTCGTGAAGCCGGTCGCGCAGTCGGCGCCGCACCTGGTGGCCAAGGGCCCGCTCACCGTGCGATCGGCGGGCCGGGCATGAGCGTGCATCTGGTCGGCGGCGGGACGTTCGAACCGACGGATGCGACGGCGCCGATCTGGGCGGGGTTCCGCGACGAGGCGGCGGCGCACGCCGCCCGGGCCGGGCGCGAGGTGCCGCGGATCGCGGTGATCACCGCGCGCAGCGGCGACCCGGCCGCGCAGGCGGCGAAGATCGTCGCCCTGCTCGACGCGGCCGGGCCGGTCGAGGTGCGAACGTCCGTGATCATCGGCGATGGCGAGACCGTGCCGCCCGCCGCGCTCGCTGAGGTCGACGGTGTCGTGATCGGCGGCGGGCATGCGCCGAGCTACCGTGCGGCGGTCGAGCCGGTCTTCGGCGAGCTGCGCCGGCAGGTCGCCGCCGGCGTACCGTATCTCGGCTTCTCGGCGGGCGCGATGATCGCCGCCGAGCGTGCGATCATCGGCGGGCGCCGGATCGGCGGGGTCGTCGTCTCGCCCGAGCCGGGCGATCAGGAACTCGACGAGGTGACGATCGCTCCCGGCATCGGCTTGGTCGACGTGGCCATCGAGGTGCACGTCGCCCAGTGGGGCGCGCTGTCGCGACTCGTCGCCGCGGTCGAGGCCGGCCTCGTCGAGGGCGGGCTCGGCATCGACGAGGACACCGCGCTCGTCGTCGGCGACGGCGGGCTGCGGGTCGTCGGGACCGGGAGCGTCTGGCGGGTGCTGCCCGGCGAGCAGGGCGTGGTCGTCGCGACGATGGGAGCCTGAGGCGTGCCGAAGACGCTGCCCGAGCTCGCCGAGGCCGGGCTCATGGATCCCGGTTGGGCCGACGCCCTCGCCCCCGTCGCGGGCGACATCGCCCGGATGGGCGACTTCCTGCGCGCCGAGACGGCCGCCGGCCGTGGCTACCTGCCCGCGGGCGACCACGTGCTGCGTGCGTTCGCGGCCCCGTTCTCCGACGTGCGGGTGCTCATCGTCGGCCAGGACCCGTACCCCACCCCGGGGCATCCGATCGGCCTGTCCTTCGCGGTCGAGCAGCACGTGCGACCGATCCCGCGAAGCCTGCAGAACATCTACCGCGAACTCGCCGACGACCTCGGCGTGCACCCGCCCGCGCACGGCGACCTCTCGGCGTGGACGCGCAACGGCGTCATGCTGCTGAACCGCGTGCTCACCGTGCGACCGGGTGCGCCCGCCTCGCACCGCGGCGCCGGATGGGAGGCCGTCACCGACCACGCCATCCGCGCCCTCGTGGCCCGAGGCACGCCGATGGTCGCGATCCTGTGGGGGCGCGACGCGCAGTCGCTGAAGCCGCTGCTCGACGGCACGCCGGCGATCGAGTCGGTGCACCCCAGCCCGCTGTCGGCCTCGCGCGGCTTCTTCGGATCCCGACCGTTCAGCCGCGCCAACACGCTGCTCGCCCAGCGCGGCGGGCGACCCGTCGACTGGAGCCTCGAACCATGACCCCGGAGCATCCGATCGCCCTCGTCTGCGCAACCGCTTGCCGGCCCGTTCGCCCGGAGTAGGGTGGGCGCCATGCTCGAGGAGGAATACCAGCAGCGCCGCGTGCTGCCACCCCACCTGCGCGCGCCCGCGCCCGCCGAACGGCCGTTCGAGTTCGCGATCCGCGACGCCGTCGCCGCCGACCTGCCGAGCGTGCGCGAGATCTACAACTACTACGTCGCCAACTCCACCGTCACCTTCGACGAAGACACGATGAGCCTGCGCGAGTGGAAGCAGAAGTTCGCGTACCTGCACAAACTCGGCATGCCGTTCCTCGTCGCCGAGTCGCCCACGGGCCAGCTGCTCGGGTACGCGCTCGTCTCGCCATGGCGGCAGAAGCGCGCCTACCGGTTCACCGTCGAGAACTCGATCTATCTCGGCCCGGCGGCCTCGGGCAAGGGGCTCGGGAAGGCGCTGCTCGCCGAGCTCATCGCCCGGTCGAAGGCCGCCGGGCTGAAGGAGATGATCGCCGTCATCGCCGACCAGGGCGCAGAGGGGTCGATCGCGCTGCACGAGAAGTTCGGGTTCACCGAGATCGGGCGCATGGGCAAGGTCGGCTTCAAGTTCGACCGGTGGCTCGGCACCGTGCTCATGCAGCGGTCGCTGAAGTGAGCGATGCGTCGCGGGCCGCGGCGACGAACCCGCACGAGTTGACCGCGCTCGACCTGCACACCGCGCTGCAGCGGGACAGGCTCTCACCGACCGAGGTCGCCGAGTGGTTCCTCGAACGCATCGAGCGACTGGGCGCCGAGGTCGGCGCGTTCGCCGAGGTCACGCCCGACCGCGCCCTCGAGCGCGCCGCGTTCGTCGAACGCGAGGTGCCGAAGGCCGCGCCGCTCTGGGGCATGCCGCTCGCCGACAAGGACCTGCACCCGCGTGCGGGCGTGCCGACCCGGTTCGGCTCGCGCGCGTTCGCCGATCACGTGCCCGACGAGTCCGACGAGCTCGTGCTCGATGTCGACCGCGCCGGCGCGGTGAGCCTCGGCAAGACGGCCACGCCCGAGTTCGGCCTGCCGTCGTACACCGAGCCGATCGGCGCACCGGCCGCGCGCTCGCCGTGGGACGCGCGGCTCGGTGCGGGCGGTTCGAGCGGGGGAGCTGCCGCCGCTGTCGCGGCGGGCCTGCTGCCGTTCGCGATCGGCTCCGACGGCGGCGGGTCGGTGCGCATCCCGGCGGCCTCCTGCGGGCTGGTGGGCGTGAAGCCGTCGCGCGGCCGGGTGCCGTCGGGCTCGGGTCTCGCAGGGCTCGCGGGTCTCGGGGTCGTGGGCCCGCTCGCCCGCACCGTAGCCGACGCCGCGCTGCTGCTCGACGGAATCATCGCGCCTTCCGGCTACCCCGCCGAGCACGCGTTCGCGGTGCGGGCGCCCGGCAGCGACGGGCCCTACCTCGGCGAGGCGCTGCGCGGCGAAGGGCGGTTCCAGGTCGGCGTCGTGACCGACTCGCCGTGGGACGACGCATACGACATCGAGATCGCTCCCGAGGCGCGCGACGCACTGGCCCACGCGGTCGCCGTGCTCGACCGGCTGGGCCACGGCGTCGAGGAGCTTCCGGCGTCGCCCGAACCGGGCTACCCGCCGGCGTTCCGCGCGATCTGGCAGGCGTCGGCGGCGACCATCCCCGTCGAGGGGGAACAGCTCGACCGGCTCGAGCCCCTCACGGCCTGGCTCGTCGATCGGGGTCGGGCGCTCGGCGCCCGCGATCTCGCCGATGCGCTCGCGTGGCTCGCGGAGTTCGAGCGTCGGGTCATCCGCCGCTTCGCGCCCTACGACGCGGTGCTCACGCCCGCGCTCGCACTCACGCCGCGGCCCGTCGGCTGGTACGACGCCGATGACGGCGAGCGGAACTTCGCGCAGCAGGTGCGGTTCACGCCGTTCACCTCGTTCGTGAACGTGGCCGGGCTGCCGGCGATCTCGTTGCCCGTCCAGGCGACCGCCGCGGGGTTCCCGATGTCGGTGCAGCTCATCGGGCGGCCGGGCGGCGAGGCGACGCTGTTCGCGCTCGCGGCGCAGCTCGAGCGCTCGGCGCGCCTGGTCGGAAGGCGTCCGCCGGTGTGGTGACGCCCGTCGGCGATATGCGAGACTTAGGTAATGCTCACCTCACTCGCCATCGGCACCGAGGTTCGTCCCGCCTATCGGTCGTTCCGCGTCGCGGTGCGCCGCGTCGAACGGATCGCGCCCAGTTTCGTGCGCGTCACGTTCACGGGCGACGACCTCGGCCTGTTCGGCACCGCCGGTCTCGACCAGCGGGTGAAGGTGGTGCTGCCGCTGCCCGACGACCTGGTCGCGACCGGCGACGGCTTCGCCTCGTTCCCGACCGACGACGACTGGTACACGCGCTGGCGCGAACTGCCCGAGGCGCGGCGCAACACCTTCCGCACCTACACGGTGCGCGCGGTGCGCCCCGCTGACCGCGAGGTCGACATCGACTTCGTGCTGCACGGCGAAACCGGCCCGGCGTCGCGCTGGGTCGCACGGGCGCACGCCGGCGACGAAGCGGTGCTCATCGGTCCCGACGAGCGTTCGACCGGCCGCGAACTCGGCATCGACTGGCGCCCCGGCGAGGTCGACACCGTGCTGCTGGCGGGCGACGAGACCGCCGCACCCGCGATCTGCTCGATCCTCGGCGCCCTGCCGCGCACCGCGACCGGCTGCGCCTTCATCGAGGTGCCGACCGCGGGCGACGTGCTCGACGTCGACGCACCCGCGGGCGTGTCGGTGCGCTGGCTGCCCCGCGGCGAGCGCGCGACGCACGGCGACCGGCTCGTTCCCGCGGTGCGCGACGGCGTCGCCCGGCTGATGATCGCGCCCGGCGAGACCGTTGACCTCGATGCCGAAGACGGCGCAGACGACCCCGACGCCGACCTGCTGTGGGACGTGCCCGAGGGGCGCAGCCTCGACGGCGGCGTCTACGCCTGGGTCGCGGGCGAGGCATCCGTCGTGAAGTCGATCCGCCGGTACCTGGTGTCCGAGGCGGGCCTCGACCGTCGGCGGGTCGCGTTCATGGGCTACTGGCGACTCGGTCGCGCCGAGCTCGACTGACCACCGGATGTCCCGCACCCTCGATCCCGTGACCGCGCCGGGCGCCGCCGGCGCGCCGGGGCTCAACCGCACCCGACGGCGCACCCCGCGGCGCACCCCGCGCCGTGCCCGTCGCCTGCTCGCGATGGCGCTCTCGCTCGTCGTGCTCGCAGCGACCGTCTGGGCGAGTCTCGCGTTCGGGGTGCGTGCGATCGATCCGGGCGCGGTCTGGCAGGCGCTGGTCGCCCCGGTCGACGGCGATCGCGCACACCAGATCGTGCTCGAACTGCGGGTGCCTCGCACCGTCATCGGCCTGCTCGCCGGCGTCGCATTCGCCCTGGCCGGCGCGCTCATCCAGGGCGTTACCCGCAACCCCATCGCCGATCCCGGCCTGCTCGGCATCAACTCGGGTGCGGCGCTCGCCGTCGTGCTCGCGATCCAGCTGTTGGGGCTCACCGAGCCGGCGGCCTACGTCTGGTTCGCCTTCGCGGGCGCGGCCGCGGCAGCCGCCGCGGTTTTCGCGATCGGCGCCGCCCGACCCGATCGGCTCGCGCTCGTCGGTGCGGCGATGACGGCCCTCATCACGCCGCTGACGACGCTGGTGCTGCTGGGAGACATCGAGACCTTCGACCAGTATCGGTTCTGGGTGGTCGGGTCGCTCACCGGGCGCGACCTGTCGACGGCCGCGGTGCTGTGGCCGTTCGTGGCGGTCGGCGCGGTGCTCGCGATCGCGCTGGCGCACCGCATCAACGGACTCGCCCTCGGCGACGACGTCGCGCGCGGACTCGGGCAGCGGGTCGGCACCACGCGCGCGCTCGCGGCGGTCGCGATCGTGCTCCTGGCGGGCACGGGCGCCGCGCTCGCCGGCCCGATCGCGCTGGTCGGGCTCGTGGTGCCGCACGCCGCCCGGCGGCTCGTCGGCTCGGATGCGCGGTGGGTGATCGCGTGCTCGATCGTGCTCGGGCCGGCCATGCTGCTCATCGCCGACGTCATCGGCCGGCTCGTCGGCGCGCCGGGCGAACTCGAGGCCGGTGTCGTGGCCGCCGTGATCGGTGCGCCCGTGCTCATCGCGGTCGCGCGCAGCCGCAGCGTGGTGGGAGTGTGATGACCGCGCCGGCAGCAACCCTCGCGACCATCGTCGCCGTGCGCCACGCGCGCCGGCGTCGGCTCGCGTGGGTGCTGGCCGGATGTCTCGCGGTCGTGCTCGCGGTCGGTGCGATCGCCCTCGTGCTGGGCGCCGCCGATATCTCGGCCGGCCGGGTGTTCCTGGCGCTCGTGGGTCTCGGCGACGACGGCGATCGCTTCGTCGTGATGCGCCTGCGCGTGCCGCGTATCCTCGCGGCGATCGTGTGCGGCGTCGCCTTCGCGCTCGCCGGCGCCGTGTTCCAGGCGGTGCTGCGCAACCCGCTCGCGAGCCCCGACATCCTCGGCATCTCGGGCGGCGCGAGCCTCGGCGCCGTCTGGGCGCTGCTCATCCTCGGGCTCGGCGGCGTCGCCGTGTCGGGCATCGCGTTCCTCGCGGCGCTCGCGGTCGCAGTCGCGATCTGGGCGCTCGCGTGGCGGCAGGGTCTGCACGGCATCCGGTTCGTACTCGTGGGCGTGGGCTTCGCGTACCTCACCGGGTCGATCACCGCGTGGCTGCTCACCCGCGCCGAGGTGCGCCAGGCGCAGTCCGCGCTCGCGTGGACGGTCGGCAGCGTCGCCGACGTGCGCGGCGACGAGCTTGCCTGGCTCGCGGTCGCGGTCGCGGTCGGATGCCTCGTGGTGGCGTCGCTCGCACGCCGGGTCGGTGTGCTCGCCCTCGGCGACGACCATGCGCGCGGCCTCGGGGTGGCCGCCGACCGCACCCGCATGGCGCTGCTGCTCGTCGCGGTCGCGCTCGTCGCGCTCGCCACGGCCGCCGCCGGCCCGATCGCGTTCGTCGCCCTGGTCGCCCCCGCGATCGCCCGTGCGCTCACGGGCGGCGGTGCCGCACTGGCGACGTCCGCCGCGACGGGGGCCGCGCTCACTCTCACGGCCGATGTGCTCGGGCAGTACGCGGTGCCCGGCCTCGTGGCACCGGTCGGCATCGTCACGGGCGTGATCGGCGCCCCCTACCTGCTGTGGCTGCTGGCCACCACCGAGAGGAGGCGACGCGCATGAGTGCGACCGCCGAGCCAACAGCGAGCCGCCCCGTCGGCGACCGCACCCTGCGCGCGCACGCGGTCTCGATCGGCTACGACGGGCGACGCGTGATCGAGGGACTCGACCTCGAGATCCCCGACGGGCAGGTCACCGTCATCGTCGGGCCGAACGCGTGCGGCAAGTCGACCCTGCTGCGCGGCATCGCCGGGCTGCACCCGCTCGAGGCGGGCCGGGTCACCGTCGGCGGCGTCGACGCGCGGTCGATGGGCCGGCGCCGCTTCGCACGTCTCGTCGGCGTGCTGCCGCAGACCTCGATCGCGCCCGACGGGGTGCGGGTCGCCGAGCTCGTCGCCCGAGGCCGGTTCCCGCACCAGGGCTGGTTCGGTCGGCACTCGAGCGATGACGATGCCGTCGTCGCCGAGGCGCTGGCCGCGACGGGGGTCGCCGACCTCGCCGACCGTCGGCTGGAGGAGCTCTCGGGCGGCCAGCGCCAGCGGGTCTGGATCGCGATGGTGCTCGCTCAGCAGACCGACATCGTGCTGCTCGACGAGCCCACGACCTACCTGGATCTCACGCATCAGATCGAACTGCTCGACCTGCTGCGCACGCTCAACCGCGAGCGCGGCACCACGGTCGTGATGGTGCTGCACGAGTTGAACCTCGCGGCCCGCTACGCCGACCGCATGATCGTGATGCACGGCGGCCGCGTGGTGGCCGAGGGCGCGCCGTCCGACGTCGTGACCGATCGCACCGTGGCCGACGCGTTCGGACTCGAGGCGCGCGTGGTCGTCGACCCGGTGGTCGGGTCGCCGCTCGTCGTGCCGGTCGGGCCGATCGTCGCGGCGCGCGAGGCAGCCCGGTTAGGTTAGGCTCCCCTTATCCCTTCTTCCACGATCTAGGAGTATCCGTGCGTCTTCGCCGATCCCTGACCGCCATCGCCGGCCTCGCGGCCGTCGCGACCCTGCTCACCGCGTGTGCCGCAACCGACACCGATGACGACGCCGCAGCCGAGTCGGGCGGCTTCACCACCACCGAGGCCACCGACGAGTTCCCGATCACGATCGAGCACGCGTTCGGCGAGACCGAGATCACCGAGGCGCCCGAGCGGGTCGCCACGTGGGGCTGGGGCTCGACCGAGGCCGCCATCTCGGTCGGCGTGTACCCGGTCGCGGTCGCCGAGCAGAGCTGGACGGTCGGCGAGGGCAACCTGTTGCCGTGGGTCGAAGAGGCGTACGACGAGGCCGGCATCCCGAAGCCCGCCGTGCTCACCGACGCCGATGGCGGCGCCACCCTGCCGTACGAAGAGTTCGTGGCGGCCGATCCCGACCTCATCGTCGCGCCGTACTCGGGCCTGACCGAAGAGCAGTACGAGCTGCTGAGCGACATCGCCCCGGTGGTGGCGTTCCCCGAGGCACCCTGGACGACGACCTGGCAGGACACCATCTCGATCACCGCGAATGCGCTCGGCCGTACGGCCGCCGGCGACGAGGTGCTCGACGGCATCGAGCAGGGCATCGCCGACGACGCGGCCGCACACTCCGAGTTCGCGGGCGCGACGTTCGTCAGCATCTGGGACGGCGACGGCGTCGCCTCGATCTACACCGAGGCCGACGCCCGTGTGTCGGTGCTCACCGGTCTCGGTCTCGAGGTCGCGCCCTCGGTGGCCGCGCTCGACTCGAGCGACGGCGGCTTCTACTACGACCTCAGCTACGAGCAGCTCGACCAGCTCGACGCCGACGTCGTCATCCTCTTCGCGGCCAGCGAGGACGCCGCGGCCGCGTCGCTCGCCAAGCCCGAGCTGCAGGCGATCCCCGCGGTCGCCGCTGGCAAGGTCGTGCAGGTCGTCGACCCGGTCACGGTGTCGTCGGTCTCGCCGCCGACCGCGCTGAGCTTCGGCTGGCAGGCGGGGTGGCCCACGCTCGTCGAAGACATCGCCGCGGTGCTCGCCGGCTGATCAGCCGTACCCTTCGACAGAACTAGCGTCGTCGCGGGCGGGCGGGATGCCTCGGGCTCCCGTCCGCCCGCACGTACCCGCCGGCCTCGAGGCCGGCCTCGATCTCGAACCGGTTGCGCAGCGGGTCGCGGCCGGCCATGAGGTAGAGCAGCGGGAACAGCATGCCGTAGCGCTGCCACTGGCGCTTATGCACCGCCTCGTGGCCGAGCACGCGCTCACCCGCGTTCCGGTCGGTCAGGTAGCACGCGCCCACGCATGAGCCGCCCCGGCCGAAGGTCCACTTCGGCATCCCGGTGAAGACGATGAGCCCCTGGCGCACCTCGATGCGTCCCGTACTCCACACGAAGCCCCACACAAGCCCGACGAGGGTCGCCCACCAGAACCCGATCCGGCTGAACCACGAGTCGAGGGGCTGCAGGCGGACGACGCGGCTCATGCGGCGGCCCCGCTGTCGCCCGCCGGTATCACCCGGTCGGCCGTCGGCCGCCCGAGTGCTTCGAGCAGCCGCAACCAGATCTCGCTCACGGTCGGGAACGCGGGCACCGCGTGCCACAGGCGCCCGATCGGCACCTCGCCGACGATCGCGATCGTCGCCGCGTGCAGCAGTTCGGCGAGGTCGGGTCCGACGAAGGTCGCGCCGATGACGGTCTCGCGGTCGAGGTCGACGACCAACCGCGCCCGCCCTTCGGCGCCGTCTCCGTGGATGCCGGCGCCCGACGCCGAGCCGAGCGGCACGTCGATGACGCGGACGCGGCGCCCGGCGTGTTCGGCGGCCTCGGCGGTGAGGCCGACCGACGCGCACTCGGGCTCGGCGAACACGACCTGGGGCACCGCCTCGTGGTCGGCGGTGGCGACGTGCACGCCCCAGGGCGCATCGTCGACGCGTGCGCCGATCGCGCGCGCCGCGATGACGTCTCCGGCGGCCCGGCCCTGGTACTTGCCCTGGTGGGTGAGCAGGGCGCGGTGGTTCACGTCGCCGACGGCGTACAGCCACCCGGCCTCGCCCGCCGGTGCACCCGCGACGAGCAGCGTGTCGTCGACGTCGAGCCAGTCGCCCGGCTCGAGCCCCACCGTCTCGAGGCCGAGATCGGCCGTACGCGGGCGCCGGCCCGTCGCGACGAGCACCTCGTCGGCCACGACCGGGTCGCCGCCCTCGACCTCGATCACGACCTGGTCGCGGTCGTCGCGTGAGACCGAGGCGAGTCGCGCCGCCATGTGCACGGATGCTCCGAGCTCGCGCAACCCGTCCGCGACCGCCTCGCCGGCGAACGGTTCCATGCCACCCAGCAGCCCGCTTCGGGCCAGCACGGTGACCTCAGAGCCGAATCCGGCGTATGCCGTGGCCATCTCGACAGCGACGACCCCGCCGCCGATGATGGCGAGCCGGCCCGGCGCCTCTGGTGAGCTCGTCGCCTCACGGCTCGTCCATGGTCGGGCGTCGGCGAGCCCGGGCAGGTCGGGGATCGCGGCGTCGGTGCCGGTCGCGATCACGACCGCGTGCCGGGCGGCGAGCTCGACCGTCGTGCCGTCGGCGCGCTCGACGTCGACCCTGCGCAGTCCGGCGAGCCGCGCGTGGCCGCGCTCGAGCCCGATACCGGCGCCGCGCAACCACTCCTCGCCGCCCGCGTCGCTCCAGTCGGACACCCACTCATTGCGCCGACGGAACACCGCGGCGACATCCAGGCGGCCCGTCACCGCCTCGGCGGCGCCCGGCACCCGCTGTGCCGCACGCAGCGCAGCCGCACTGCGCAGCAGGGTCTTCGACGGCACGCACGCCCAGTACGAGCACTCGCCGCCGACGAGTTCGCGCTCGACGATGACCACGTCGAGCCCACCGGCCTTCGCCCGGTCGGCGACGTTCTCGCCGACCGGCCCGGCGCCGATCACCACGACATCGACCTCGCGCATCATCACTCGTTCCTTCCCGACGGTCGCCCGCGCTGCCGCCGTCGCCAGCCTAGGCAGCGGCAGCCCGCGGAGGACAGGCCTTGCGGGGACGACCAGTACCCTGGTCTTGCGTCCCGGGCCGTCTTCAGCCCGCCGCCTGCGGCGCCGACGAGAGCGCCCCGACGATGCGCAGGATCGCGGGAAGGTCGTCGCCCGCCGCCGCCGGCGACCCCGGGGCGAATCCGGCGATCGCGGCACCGGCGAGCGGGAACCGCGCGACCACCGCGCGAAGCAACGCCACGAGCTCGGGCGTGTCGATGCCGAACGGCAGCGGATACGAGAGCCCGGCGAGCGCCGATGGATCGAGCACGTCGAGGTCGACGTGCACGAACACCCGGCTCGCTCCGACCGCTTCGAGTGCGGCGATCACCGTGTCGGGGTCTCCGAGTTCACTCACCGTCAGCGCGGCGATGCCGTGCTCGTCGATGAACCGTCGCTCTTCGTCGTCGATCGACCGGGCACCGCCGAGCACGATCCGCCCGGGCTCGATCCGTTCGTCGGCGTCCAGCGCGAGGCCCGGCGCTCCCTCACCCGAGATCGCGCGCAGCACCATGCCGCCGAAGTTGCCCGACGGCGAGGTCTCGGGCGTGTGCAGGTCGGGGTGCGCGTCGAGCCACAGCACGGCCAGCGGGCCCGCGCCCGACCGGCTGGCATGTGCGACCGCGGCGACCGTCGCGGCGCAGTCGCCGCCGATCGTGATCGCGAGCTCGTCGACGCCGGCCAGCGCGGCCTCGGTTCGCTCGCGCACCCGGCGCAGCGAACTGTACCGCCGCACGCCCGTGTCGAGCGCCTCGCCCGCCTCGACCGGCACGTCGACGATGATGGTCGCGGAGGCGGGCAGGTCGCCCTGGATGGCGGCTGCCCCGTCGGCGTGGCTCATCGCGCGCGCTGAGCCGGCGCCCTGCCAGACCGGGACGACGACGAACCTCGCCGGCATCCTGGGTTCAGCCGCCGATCGCGGACTGGCCCGCGCCGCCGGCCTTCAGCGCGGCGAGCCGCGCGTCGACCTCGGTGAGCTCGCCGAGATCCTCGAGCTCGTTGAACTGCGCGTCGAGGCTCGACGCGGCGAGCTCGGCCTGCCCGCGCGCCTTGGCCTCCTCGCGGCGGATCTTGTCCTCGAAGCGGCTGATCTCGCTGGTCGGGTCGAGGATGTCGACCGACTTCACCGCATCGTGCACCTGCTGCTGCGCCTGCGCGGTCTTCGCGCGGGCGATGAGCTCGCTGCGCTTGCTCTTCAGCTGCTCGAGCTTCTCCTTCATGCCGTTGAGACCGGCCTTCAGCTTGTCGACGACCTCGGTCTGCGAGGCGATCTGCGGCTCGGCCGTCTTCGCCTCGTTCTCGGCGCTGATCTGGCGGCCGAGCGCGACCTTGGCGAGGTTGTCGAACTTGTCGGCGTCGGCGGTGTTGCCGGCGCTGCGCAGCTCGTCGGCCTTGCGGCTGGCCGCGATCGCCTTCTGACCCCACTCGGTCGCTGCGGCGACGTCCTCGCGGTGGTCGTCCTCGAGGAGTCGCAGGTTGCCGATCGTCTCGGCGATCGCGGCCTCGGCGTCGGCGATCGAGTTGGTGTAGTCGCGCACCATCTGGTCGAGCATCTTCTGGGGGTCTTCGGCCTCATCGATGAGCGCGTTGACGTTCGCCCGCACGAGTTGCGAGATACGTCCGAAGATGGACTGCTTCGTCATGGTGGTTCCCTTTCTTCGCTGGTCGTTCTGGTGGAGTCGTGGAGTCGTGGAGTCGGGCGGTCGGCTCGCGATCAGAACCTGCCGCCGCCGGTGCGTCGCCCGCGTGTGCCGCTGCCGCCGAAGCTGCCGGTCGAGCGACGCCCGCCGCCGCTGCCGCCGAACCCGCCGCCGAAGCCGCCGCCCGAGCTGCGCCGCGAACCGCCGCCGCCGCCGAGCCCGCCGAAGCCGCCTCCGCCCCCGCCCCCGCCTCCGCCGCCGAGCATCGAGTTGATGATGATGCCGCCGAGCACCGCGCCGAGCATGTCGCCGCCGCCCCTGCCCTGGTTCACGGTGCCGCCGCCGAATCCGCCGCCGAATCCGCCCCCGAATCCGCCTTCGAATCCGCCGACATCCTGCTGGGCGAGCCGCGACGCCTCGGCGGCGAGCCGTTCGGCCTGTCGCGCCGACTCGAGGGCCGCGGCCGGATCGGCCGTGCGCTGCTGCTCGGCGAGCGCCGTGAGGCGGGCGGCCTCGGCGAGTCGGGTGCGCGCCTCGGGGCCGACGGCGCCGCGTCGAGCGGTCAGGTACGACTCGGCGGCGTCGACCTGGCTGCGGGCTCCGAGCAGCGCGCGGTCGAGTTCGGCGGCCGCACGCGCGGCGCGCTCGACCGCGTCGCGGGTCGCGCCGATGGCCTGGTCGATAGCGTCGTTCGCCTGCTTCAGTCGGGTGCCGAGCGCGATCGGGTCGCGGCCCGCCTGGCCGAGGGCGGCGCGCAGCGCGGATGCCTCGGCCAGCGTCGCGTCGGCGATCGCGCCGAGGTTCGCCGCGTCGAGGGACCGGGCGGTGCGCACGTCGGCGTCGAGGTCGGCGACCCCGGCGGCGAGAGCCTGATCGGCCTGCGCGAGGTCGGCGCCGAGCCGATCGACCGCCTCGCCCAGCAGCTTCGCCTGGTCGACGGCCTCTTCGGCGCCGCGGATCGCGACCGCCGCCCGACCGGTGTCGCCCGCGTCGAGCGCGGTCTTCGCGGTGTCGACGGCCTCCTGGGCGAACGCGACGCGCGAGGCGGCCTGCGCCGGGTTGTCGGCGACAGTGACCAATGCGGATGCCGCGTACACGCCGCCGAGGGCGGCGAGGCGTTCGCCGATCGCCGGCACCGCCGCCCGCTGCTGCTCGGCGAGCGCCCGCACCCGTTCGAGTTCGGCGGGGGCGCGTTGCTCGAGCCCGCGCAGTTCGTCGAATCGCTCGGCCTGCTCGTCCAGTGAGGCATCGGCCTCACCCGCGAGCGCGATGATGCGCCCGTACCATTCCCGTCGCTGCTCGTCGGTGTCGGGCTCGGCGTCGTCGAGCTTCTGCTGCAGGGTGAACGCCTCGGCGACCTTCGCCTTCGCGTCCTCGAGGGCGGCTCGGAACGGCTCGGTGGCCTCGTCGCCGTACGAGGCCACGGCGAAGCCGAGCTCGTCCTCGCTGGTGCGCACCGCGTCGTCGATTCCGACGAGCGCGGTTCCGGCCTGACGGCGCAGTTCCTCGAGCGACACCGGGGGAGGGCCGGCGGGTGCGCCGCCGCCAGCCGATCCGCCGCGTTTGCGCCGACGCGCGAGCACGATGATGATGACCACCACGATCGCCGCCGCCGCGAGCAGGAACCAGACGAGTCCCCAGGGGAACCCACCGCCGGTGTCGCCGCCGAGCCCGTTCGCTGCGACGATCGCGGCGTCCGCCCAGTTCCCGGCGCGGAGCTGCGTCTCGACGTCGGCGCGGATGCGGGCGAGCTCGTCGTCGCCGATCGACGCCCGGTCGTCGACCGAGAGCGAGTACATGCGACCGTCGACGGCGACCGCGAGCAGATAGTCTTCGGCGCCCATGCCGTTCGCGATCGCGGTGTCGTCGGCCCACGGGTCGGGGGAGTCGGGGTTGGTGAACTCCGACACGTACGCGACGAACAGCTGTCGACCGCTGCGGTCGGCCGCGTCGTCGATGGCCTGCTCGACCTCGTCGGCACGGTCGTCGAGCGCGCCGACGGTGTCGACGATCGGCGAGGATCCGAACTCGACGGGGTCCTCCGCCGCGGCAGGCGTTGCAGCCCAGAGCACCGTGCCGATCACGAGAGCCGCCACGACCGGAATCCGGTGTCGAACCGTCAGCACCAGCGTGTTCCCCCGTTTCAGCCCGGATGCTGCCGAGTCTATGGCGACTGGGCGACGTCGTCCACGCCGGACACCGCTCGTCAGTTGCCCGCCCAGGCGACCGGCACAGCCGCCGACACGATCCGGAGCGGGTTCACCCGACCCTCGACCAGGACGTCGACGACGGCCACGGCGTCGTACGCACCAGGGGCGAGCGGCGCGTCTCCCGCACCGCAATCGAACGCCTGCAGCGGCAGCGAGATCACGGCGGGCGAGCCGGGTGCGAGCGCGACCTCCTGATCGCCCGCGCCCGGGGCGAGCCACACGACGGTTCCGTCGGCGGCGATGACCGCCGAGGGCGCGCCCGCGATCGTCACGGTGCGCGCGGACCCCTTCGTGATCGACAACTCGGCCGTGACCTCCCCGATGCCCTCGCCGTCCAGCACCGCCGACGTCACGACGAGCTCGAGCCCGTCGGCGCTCGCCGCCCGGGGCGTCGGTCGTCCGCAGGCCGTCGCCTGCTCGAGCGTGCCGAGCGCCACGTCCTCCTGCGGCACCTCGTCCTGCGGGGCGTCGGCGTCGAGTCCGCCTTCGCCGCCGGCCTCGGTCGAGGCATCCTCGCCATTCGAGTCCGACGAGGTGGCCGACTCCGCCGAGGTCGCCGGCAGCGGAGCATCCGCCGTCGACGCGCCCATGGTCAGCGGACGCAACCCGACCACGAGCCCGGCCACCGCGACGACCGCGACGGCGGCCGTCGCGCCGCCGACCACGACCCGGCGTCGCCGGCGCCGGTCGGCGCGACTGCGCTCGAGCACGGCATCCACGTCGACGGGGCGCGGTTCGGCCGCCTCGGCCGCCCGGTGCAGGTGCTCGGCGATGCGATCGCCGTCAGGATCGGACACGTGTGCCTCCTGTGGTGGGGCCGCCTTCGGGGGCGGCGTCGAACTCGGCGGAGAGCGAGCGCAGGGCGTCGCTGAGGTAGCGCTTCACGGCGCCCGAGCTGATGCCGAGCGTGCGGGCGACGCCGCCGATCGGCAGGTCGTCGTAGTACCGCAGCACGACGCAGGCCGCCTGTCGCGGCGACAGGGCCCGCACGCGCGCGGCGACGTCGATCCGGTCGTCGACTTCCCGGTCGGGCGCGACGGCGAGATCGGGTTGGGCGACGAGGTGACGGATGTCCCGCCACCGGCCGTCGCGTCGAGACCTGTCGATCACCAGGTTCAGGATCGCCCGTCGCACGTAGGCCTCGGCGCGCGGCAGCGTGAGCGCCATCCGCGGCCGCCCGAATGTGCGGACGAGCGCCTCCTGCACCAGGTCGGCCGCGTCGTCCGTGCTGCCGGTGAGCAGGTAGGCGTACCGGTTCAGCGCATCGCCGCGTTCGGCGACGAGCGTCGTCGCGATCGCATCCCAGGTGCCGCTCACGTTCCTCCTCCGCGACGGCGCGCATACGCCGTCATCTCTTCAGACGATCCAGGCACCGATTCGGTTGTGGGCCGCGGCGGTGCGACGGAAAACGGCTGAATCCGCGATGAAGCGGATCCAGCCGTTCGTGACGCCCTACGGCGTCGAAGCGTGCCCCCGGAGGGATTCGAACCCCCGACCTACGGTACCGGAAACCGGCGCTCTATCCCCTGAGCTACGGAGGCGCACAGCTAGAGACACTATCACTTCCGACTCGGTGCTCCGTGCGCCTCAGGAGGCCGGCAGATTGCCCAGCACCGACCCGACGAGGCCCGCCGCATCGCCGGGTTCGAACAGCGCGACCGACTCGACGACGACCCAGTACCGGCCCGAGAACACCTGGGCCGAGCCGGCCTGACCCGCCCGCCCGAAGTAGCCCTCGACCGCGGGCGGTGTGCCGTAGGTGGGCACCGCCTGCAGGCGGCTCGCGGCGCTGCTCGCGGCCGCCGCGAGCGCGGCGTCGGCCGGGGTCGCCACGGCGATCTCGATGACCTCGCCGCTGGTCTGGTTGAGCCAGCCGCACGCGGTGCCGCCGGCGTCGACGACCGCGAGGACGTTCGCCGAGGCGGGCTCGTACTCGGGCGCCGCGCCGACGTTCGGGTTGAACGCGTAGACCTGCTCGGGGGTCAGCAGCGCGTCGCACGCGATCGCGAACGGCGGCGAGGGCTCCTCGGGCGCGAAGGTCTCGCCGGGCGTCGGCTCGCCGGTCGATGGGGCCGACTCGGTCGGATGCTCCGTGGCCGGCGTCGTGCCGCCGGTTGGCAACGGCGATCCGGGCGCGCAGGCCGCGAGCAGCGCCGCTGCTCCGGCGACGGCCGCGGCGACCAGGAGCGGGCGAAGGGGGCGGCGGAGGGAGCGGAGCATGCAGGCACCCTATCAACGGGCCCCCGGCCCGCCCGGTAGGATCGGGGAGTGACTCCAGCCGATCTCTCGCGTGCCCTGTTCGACCTCGTGACCGCCTCGGCGGAGCGGCGTCGTGCGTCCGGGGCATCCGTCTCGCTCGAGCTCACCGTCGACCAGGTCGCCCTCGAACGCCCGAAGCTGCGCGAGCACGGCGACTGGGCCTCCAGCATCGCGCTGCGCATCGCGAAGCAGCTCGGCACGAACCCGCGCGAACTCGCGACCGAGCTGGCCGAAGGGCTCGCCGATGTCGACGGCGTGCAGAGCGCCGAGGTCGCCGGGCCCGGCTTCATCAACATCCGCCTCGACGCGGCTGCGGCGGGTGCGCTCGCGAAGTCCATCGTCGACGCCGGCGACGCCTACGGTCGCGGCGAGACCCAGGCGGGGCGCCGCATCAACCTCGAGTTCGTCTCGGCCAACCCGACCGGCCCGCTGCACATCGGCCACACCCGCTGGGCGGCGCTCGGCGACGCGATCGGGCGGGTGCTGCGTGCGGCCGGCGCCGAGGTCGCCCACGAGTACTACATCAACGACGCAGGCTCGCAGATGGACACCTTCGGCGAATCGGTGCTCGCGGCCGCGAAGGGCGAGCCGACCCCCGAGAACGGCTACCCGGGTCAGTACATCGCCGACCTCGCCGCGATGGTGCTCGAGCGTGAGCCGCACCTGCTCGAGCTCGACGACGACGTGGCGCTGCATACCGCGCGCGAGATCGCGTACGAGCTGCAGCTCGGCGAGATCCAGCAGAGTCTGGCCCGGTTCAACGTGCACTTCGACGTGTGGACGAGCGAGCGCCGCCTGCACGCGAAGGACGACGAGGGCGTGTCGGCGATCGATGCGGCCGTCGAGCGGCTCCGCGCCCAGGGCCACGTGTACGACAAAGACGATGCGGTCTGGGTGCAGACCACCGACTTCGGCGACGACAAGGACCGGGTGATCCGCCGCGGCAACGGCGTCTACACCTACTTCGCCGCCGACGCCGCCTACTATCTCGACAAGGGCGACCGCGGCTTCGAGCACAAGATCTACCTGCTCGGCGCCGACCACCACGGCTACGTGCATCGGCTGAAGGCGCTCGCGGGCGCGGCCGGCGACGACCCCGAGCGCGACATCGAGGTGCTCATCGGGCAGCTCGTGAGCGTCAACGGCGCGAAGCTGTCCAAGCGCGCGGGCAACATCATCGAGCTCGACGACCTGCAGGCCGATCTCGGCACCGACGCGCTGCGGTACACGCTCGCGCGCTACCCGGCCGACTCGCCGCTGGCGATCGACCCCGAGCTGCTGAAGCGCCGCACGAACGACAACCCCGTCTTCTACGTGCAGTACGCGCACGCGCGCACCGCCGCGGTGGCCCGCAACGCGCTCGCCGCCGGCGTCGACCGTTCGACGTTCGCGCCCGAGCTGCTGCAGCACGAGACCGAGTCGGCCCTGCTCGGCGCGCTGCAGGAGTTCCCGCGCATCGTCGCCCAGGCCGCCGAGCTGCGCGAGCCGCACCGCGTCGCCCGGTACATCGAGGAGCTCGCGGGCCTCTACCACCGCTGGTACGACAACTGCCGCGTGCTGCCCCTCGGCGACGAGCCGGTGGGCGACCTGCAGCGCACGCGACTCTGGCTCAACGACGCCACCGGCCAGGTCATCCGCAATGGTCTCGACCTGCTGGGCGTCTCCGCTCCCGAACGGATGTGAGGCACGCGTGGCCGCGACGCACGAGACGAACGCCGACGCCGCAGACACGGCGGTCATCCCGGATGCCTCGGGCGAGCCGCGTCCGAAGCGCCTGAGCCGGGGTGCGAAGGGCTGGATCATCGCCGGCGTGGTGGTCGTCGTGGTCGCCGCGCTGCTCGTGGTGGCCGACCTGGTCACGCGGTCGGTGGCCGAGGCGCAGGTCGCCGACACCGTCGAGCGTCGGCTGCCCGCGAGCGTGCAGGGCGACGTCGAGGCGCAGATCGGCGGGGTCTCGGTGCTGTGGCAGCTCGTCACGGGTACCGCCACCGAGATCACGTTGACCTCCGACGACCTCACCGTCGCCGGCACGCCCGTCGGTGCCGAGGTCGTCGCCCGCGGCGTGCCGATCCGCGGCGAGGGCACGATCGACTCGGTCGACGCGACCTTCGCGCTCGACGAGGACGCGCTGAACGCGCTGGTGCGGGCGCAGCACGTGCCGGGTGGGTTCTCGCTCGGCGACGGAACGGTCGGCTACCGGGGCACGCTCGAGGTCTTCGGGGTCGAGGTGTCGTACCAGGCCACCGCCCGGGCCGAGGCCGCGGGCGACCGCGTGCTGCTCACGCCCGTCGGGGTCGAGCTCGGGGCGGGCGGCGTGTCGATCGACGCCGGCGACCTCGTGTCCCGACTGCTCGGCGGCGACCCGGTGGTGGTCTGCGTCGCCGACCGGTTGCCCGAGGGCGTCAAGGTCACGAACGTCGACGTGACGCCCGAACGCGTGCGCGTCGAGGTCGCCGCGGCCGACCTGCCGATGCAGCGCGAGGCGCTCTCGCGCACGGGCGTCTGCGGGTGACGTCATGAATTCCCGCCGGCGCATGCCTCGCCGATAGAATCGGCCCGTCCGCATCGGCGGTCTCGCACAGGCTTCAGGAACCGACCCGGGTTCGCTCGCCGACTCGTGCCCCCTCGACTCGTCCCGTGAGGTTCCCGTGGCATCCAACGACACCCGTCCGTCCATCTCGGTCGCGCCTGACGACCCCGATGCGCTCGCCGTCGGCGTTTGGCCGGCCGGCAGCCATCGCGACGCCGACGGCCGGCTCGTGATCGGCGGCGTCGACGCGACGCGGCTGGCCGAGCAGTTCGGCACCCCGCTCTACGTCGTCGACGAGTCCGTGGTGCGCGAGCGCGCCGCGCGCATCCGCGCGGCGTTCGAGCGCGCCGCAGCCGAGGTCGGCACCGGAGTCGCGGTCTACTACGCCGGCAAGGCGTTCCTGTCGGGCGCGATGGTGCGGTGGATGCGTGGCGAGGGTCTGTCGGTCGACGTCTGCAGCGGTGGCGAGCTCGCGGTGGCACTGGCGGCCGGCGCCGAGCCAGGGGCCCTCGGGTTCCACGGCAACAACAAGTCGGTCGCCGAGATCGAGCGCGCGGTCGAGGTCGGCGTCGGCACGATCGTCATCGACAGCGAGATCGAGATCGAGCGGGTCGCGGATGCCGCGGTGCGCGCCGGGCGCATCCAGCGCGTGCGGCTCCGCGTGAACAGCGGCGTGCATGCGTCGACGCACGACTTCCTCGCCACGTCGCATGAAGACCAGAAGTTCGGGTTGCCGCTCGATCGCGCGGTGGAGCTCGGCGAACGGATCCGCTCGCACGCCTCGCTCGAGTTCGTCGGGCTCCACTGCCACATCGGGTCGCAGATCTTCGATGCATCCGGGTTCGCCGAATCGGCCGAGCGCCTGCTGGCCGCGCACGCCGAACTCAGCCGCACGGCGCCGGTGCCCGAGCTCAACCTCGGCGGCGGCTTCGGCATCGCGTACACCGAGGCCGACGACCCCGACCCGATCGAGCAGATCGCCGACCGCATCGTCGGCCGTGTCGCCGAGACCTGCGCGCGGCTCGGCGTGCCGGTGCCGAAGCTCGCGTTCGAGCCCGGCCGATGGATCGTCGGTCCGGCGGGCGTCACGCTCTACACGGTGGGCACCGTCAAGCCCGTGCCGATCGAGGGCGGCGAGCGCCGGTACGTCAGCGTCGACGGCGGTATGAGCGACAACGCGCGCACTGCGCTCTACGGCGCGGCCTACACGGCCCGCGTCGCGTCTCGCAGGTCGGATGCCCCGAGCGCGCTGTCGCGCGTGGTCGGCAAGCACTGCGAATCGGGCGACATCGTCGTCGACCGCGTGCTCCTACCCGCCGACACCGCCCCCGGCGACCTGCTGGCGGTCGCCGCGACCGGCGCGTACTGCTGGTCGCTCGCGAGCAACTACAACCACGTGCCGCGCCCCGCCGTCGTCGCAGTGCGCGACGCGCGGGCGCGCGTGATCGTCCGCGGCGAGACCATCGACGACCTGCTGGCGCGCGACGCCGGCCTCGAGGCATCCGCCGACGCCGACCGCACCGAAGGAGCCCCCGCATGATCGAGTACCGTGCCATCCGCGTCGCCCTGCTGGGTGCGGGCTCGGTGGGCTCGCAGGTCGCCCGGCTGCTGCTCGAGCACGGCGACGAGTTGGCCAAGCGCATCGGTGCGCCGATCGAATTGGTCGGCATCGCGGTCCGCGACCTCGACGCCAAGCGCGACGCCGACCTGCCCCGCGAGCTGTTCACCACCGACGCGCATTCGCTGATCGTCGGCGCCGACATCGTCATCGAGCTGATGGGCGGCATCGAACCGGCCCGCGAGTACGTGCTGCAGGCGATCAACTCGGGTGCCGACGTCGTCACGGGCAACAAGGCGCTGCTCGCATCGCACGGCGCCGAGCTGTTCGCCGCGGCCGAGCAGGTCGGCGCGCAGCTGTCGTACGAGGCTGCGGTGGCCGGCGCCATCCCGATCATCCGCCCGCTGCGCGAGAGCCTCGCGGGCGATCGCGTCGAGCGGATCCTCGGCATCGTGAACGGCACCACGAACTTCATCCTCGATCGCATGGACTCCACCGGTGCGTCGCTCGAGGACGCCCTCGCCACCGCCACCGAGCTCGGCTACGCCGAAGCCGACCCCACCGCCGACATCGGCGGCTACGACGCCGCGCAGAAGGCCGCGATCCTCGCGAGCCTCGCGTTCCACACCACAGTGTCGGCCGACGCGGTGCACCGCGAGGGCATCACGGGCGTCACCGCCGAGCAGGTCGAGTCGGCCAGGCGCGCCGGCTACGTCGTGAAGCTGCTCGCGATCTGCGAGCGGCTCGCCGACCCCGAGACCGGCGCCGAGGGCGTCTCGGCGCGGGTGTACCCGGCGCTCGTGCCGCGCTCCCACCCGCTCGCCGCGGTGCGGGGCGCGAACAACGCGGTCTTCGTCGAGGCTGCGGCGGCCGGCCCGCTCATGTTCTACGGTGCGGGGGCCGGCGGCGTGCAGACTGCTTCGGCCGTGCTCGGCGACCTCGTCGCGATCGCCCGGCGCCACGTCATCGGCGGCCCCGGCACCAGCGAGTCGACCCACGCCGACCTGCCGCTGCTGCCCATCGGGCGCATCACCACCCGCTACTCGGTGACCCTCGAGGTCACCGACGAGCCCGGCGTGCTCGAGACCGTCGCCCACGTGTTCGCCGATCATGGCGTGTCGGTCGAGCAGCTCCAGCAGACCGTCGAGGCCTCGACGGGTCGGGCTACGCTGGTGATCGGAACGCATGAGGCGGCCGAAGCCGCCCTCGCGAGCACCGTCGCATCCCTCGCCGAGAGCCCAGTCGTGGCATCCGTGGCATCCGTCCTCCGAATCGAAGGAGCAGAGTGAACCACCCCGCAATCAAGACCGGCTCGCGCCAGTGGCGCGGCGTCATCCGCGAGTACGCCGACCGGCTCGACGTGACCGACGCCACGCCGATCGTCACCCTCGGCGAGGGCGGCACGCCGCTCATCCCGGCGCCCGCGCTCAACCGCCGCACCGGCGCCGACGTGTGGGTGAAGTTCGAGGGCATGAACCCGACCGGCTCCTTCAAAGACCGCGGCATGACGATGGCGGTCACCAAGGCCGTCGAGCACGGTGCGAAGGTCGTCATCTGCGCCTCGACCGGCAACACGTCGGCGTCGGCCGCAGCCTACGCGACGCACGCGGGCATCGGCGCGGCCGTGCTCGTGCCCGAGGGCAAGATCGCGATGGGCAAGCTCAGCCAGGCGATCGCGCACAACGCGCAGCTCATCCAGGTGCAGGGCAACTTCGACGACTGCCTCGACCTGGCGCGCGACCTCGCGGCGAACTATCCCGTGCACCTGGTGAACTCGGTGAACAACGATCGCATCGAAGGGCAGAAGACGGCCGCGTTCGAGGTCGTCGAGGTGCTCGGGGACGCGCCCGACCTGCACTTCATCCCGGTCGGCAACGCCGGCAACTACACGGCGTACACGCGCGGCTACCGCGAAGACCTCGCGGCCGGCAACTCGACCCGGCTGCCCCGCATGTTCGGGTTCCAGGCCGCGGGCTCCGCGCCCATCGTGCGCGGCGAACCCGTGAAAGACCCCGACACCATCGCGAGCGCCATCCGCATCGGCAACCCGGCGTCGTGGCAGCTCGCGCTCGAGGCGCGCGACGAGACCGACGGCTACTTCGGCGCGATCGACGATCAGAAGATCCTCGAGGCCCAGCGCATCCTGTCGGCCGAGGTGGGCGTGTTCGTCGAGCCGGCGTCGGCGATCTCGGTCGCGGGCCTGCTCGAGCGTGCCGAGGCCGGTGCGGTGCCCGCTGGTGCGCGCGTCGTGCTCACGGTCACCGGACACGGCCTGAAGGATCCGCAGTGGGCCCTGCGCGGCGCCGACGGCGCCGATGTGCAGCCCACCGTGGTTCCGGTCGACGCAACCGAGGTGGCAGCGGTGCTCGGGCTCACGTCATGACCGCGCAGGTCGCCGACCCCGCGATGAGCGCGGGGCCGGTGCCCGACCTGGTCGGCCGTCGAGTTCAGGTGAAAGTTCCCGCGACGAGCGCCAACCTCGGCCCCGGATTCGACACGCTCGGGCTCGCGCTGGCGCTCTACGACGAGCTCGAGATCGAGGTGCTCGAGGGCGATGCGCTCGAGGTCGACGTGCGCGGCGTCGGCGAGGGCGAGGTGCCGCTGGATGCCTCGCACCTCGTCGTCCGTTCGATCGCGCACACCTTCGCACGCCGAGGGCTCGGGCTGCCCGGGCTGCGGTTGGTCGCGCGCAACGCGATCCCGCACGGGCGGGGCCTCGGGTCGTCGGGTGCGGCGATCGTCGCCGGAGTGATGGCCGCGAAAGGGCTGCTCGAGGGCGTCGAGGCGTTCGACGCCGACGACCTGCTCGAGCTCGCGACCGAGCTCGAGGGGCATCCCGACAACGTCGCACCGGCCCTGTTCGGCGGCCTCACGATCGCCTGGGTGACGCCCGAGGGTCCGCGGCACAAGAAGCTCATCGTGCACCGTGGCGTCTCGCCGCTCGTGCTGGTGCCCGAGCACGAGATGTCGACCGCGCTCGCCAGGTCGCTGCAGCCCGAGTCGGTGCCGCACTCCGACGCGGTGTTCAACGTGTCGCGCTCGGCGCTGCTCGTCGCCGCACTGGTGCAGTCGCCCGAGCTGCTGCTCGCGGCAACCGAAGACAAGCTGCACCAGGCGTATCGCGCGGCGGCGATGCCCGAGACCGATCGCCTGATCCGCGCGCTGCGCGCCGCGGGCCACCCCGCGGTGGTGTCGGGCGCCGGCCCGTCGATCCTCGTGCTCGCCAGCGATCCGAGCGAACGGGCCGAAGCGGTGCGGCTCGTCGAGTCCGCGGCCGAGACGGTGTGGCAGTCGCTGCCCCTCGCGGTCGACTTCAAGGGTGCGACGGTCGCGCAACTCGACGGATGACACGAGCTGCGTGAGTACGCGCGCTCGTGATATCCGTGCGATGCGGGCGACACGGCTGATGCGTGACATGCGTGTCATGCGGGCATTCGGCGTCTGACGCGGTGATAGACTTGCCGCGCACCCGGTAGACGACGCATCGAACGCGTCACTGCCCATTGTGCGATTCCCAGCAGTTCAATGCTCTCGCCCTGCGCGGGCCCGCGCGCTCGTCGCGCGTTCATTCCCAGCGCCGGGCGACCAGCTCTCCTGGCCGGTACCCCCGATGTTCGCCAGGGGAAAGGACCACATCCCAGTGACCAACGCACCCGAATACGTCGAGGGAGCGCTCGACTCTGCGCGCCTCGGCGCCATGAAGGTCGCCGAGCTCCAGGAGCTCGCCGCCACCCTCGGCATCTCCGGCGCCGCGAAGCGCCGAAAAGGAGAGCTCGTCGAGCTGATCTCCGCGCACCAGGCCGCCGCCGCCCAGAGCGGTGACGCCGAGCTCGACATCGCCGAGGCATCCGAGCCGGTCGAGGCTCCGGCCCCGGCCGAGGCGTCCGCTCCGGTCGAGGCTCCCGCTCCGGTCGAGGCATCCGCTCCGGTCGAGGCATCCGCCCCGGCCGAGGCGTCCGCTCCGGTCGAGGCTCCGGCTCCGGTCGAGGCATCCGCTCCGGTCGAGGCGTCCGCTCTGGTCGAGGCATCCGAGGCATCCGCTCCGATCGAGCCGGTCGAAGCATCGGCTCCCGTCGCGGCCGCCGAGCCGGTCGCACCGGCCCGCCGGGGCCGTCAGCCGCGCCGCGCGACGAGCGCGTCGACCGCTGCGGCGCAGCACGTGAACGGCGCCGGAGCCGGCGTGCCGCTCGTGCCCGCCGCCGACGATTCGCGCGACGACGCCCGCGAGGCGGCTCGCGCCGCCGTGCGCGAAGAGCTCGCCGCGGCGACCGGTGAGGCGCCGCGTCGCGCCGACGCCGAGCAGACCGAGGCGCCGTCGACCGACGAGCCGCGTCAGGGTGGCCGCAATCGCCGCGGCCGCCGCGGCGGCAACGGCGACCGCGACGCGCAGAAGACGCCGGAGAACGCTCAGGAGTCCGGCCGTCGCCAGGGCGACGAGCGCAAGGCCGACGACCGCAAGGCCGACGAGCGCAAGGCCGACGAGCGCAAGAACGATGCCGACCGCGCCGAGTCCGACGCCGAGCGTCAGGGCGGCCGTCAGGGCCAGAATCAGGGTCAGGGCCGTGACGGCCAGCAGCCCCGCGACGGCCAGCAGGCCGAGGGTGAGGGCGGCCGTCGCAGTCGCTACCGCGACCGCAAGCGCCGCGGCCAGGGCGGCGCGCCCGACGAGGCCGAGCCCGAGATCCTCGACGACGACGTGCTGATCCCCATCGCGGGCATCCTCGACGTGCTCGACAACTACGCGTTCGTGCGCACGACCGGGTATCTGCCCGGTCCGAGCGACGTGTACGTCTCGCTCGGCCAGGTGAAGAAGTACCACCTGCGCAAGGGCGACGCGGTCGTCGGCTCGATCAAGCAGCCGCGCGACGGCGAGCAGCCCGGTCGGCAGAAGTACAACGCGCTGGTGAAGATCGACTCGATCAACGGTCAGACCCCCGACGAGGCTCAGACCCGCGTCGAGTTCCAGAAGCTCACGCCGCTCTACCCGCAAGACCGGCTGCGCCTCGAGACCGAGCCCACCAAGCTCACGCAGCGCATCATCGACCTGGTCGCCCCGATCGGCAAGGGTCAGCGCGGCCTCATCGTCGCGCCACCCAAGGCCGGCAAGACGATCGTGCTGCAGCAGATCGCGAACGCCATCTCGATCAACAACCCCGAGGTGCACCTCATGGTCGTGCTCGTCGACGAGCGCCCCGAAGAGGTCACCGACATGGAGCGCACCGTGAAGGGCGAGGTCATCGCCTCGACCTTCGACCGCCCCGCCGAAGACCACACCACGGTCGCCGAGCTGGCGATCGAGCGAGCGAAGCGACTCGTCGAGCTCGGTCACGACGTGGTCGTGCTGCTCGACTCGATCACGCGCCTCGGCCGCGCCTACAACCTGGCGGCGCCGGCCTCGGGCCGCGTGCTGTCGGGCGGTGTCGACGCGTCGGCGCTGTACCCGCCGAAGCGGTTCTTCGGCGCGGCGCGCAACATCGAGAACGGCGGTTCGCTCACCATCCTCGCCACCGCGCTCGTCGAGACGGGTTCGAAGATGGACGAGGTGATCTTCGAGGAGTTCAAGGGCACCGGCAACAGCGAGCTGCGCCTCAGCCGCCAGCTCGCCGACAAGCGGATCTTCCCGGCGGTCGACGTGAACGCGTCGAGCACGCGCCGTGAAGAGATGCTGCTCTCGCCCGACGAGGTCAAGATCACCTGGAAGCTGCGTCGGGCTCTCGCCGGCCTCGAACCGCAGCAGGCCCTCGAAGCCGTGCTCGGTCGCCTGCGCGAGACGCAGTCGAACACCGAGTTCCTGCTGCTCATGCAGAAGTCGGCACCCGTTGGCGGCAACGGCCACGGCGGCGGTCACGCGCACGAGTCCGACCACCGCTGAGTCGTGTTCGAGTCCGTTCGTTCCCTGATCGCGGAGCACGGCGAGCTCCAGGAGGAGCTCGCCGACCCCGCGCTCCACGCCGACGCCGCGCGCGCCAAGAAGGTCAACCGCCGCTACGCCGAGCTCAGCCGCATCGTGCACGCGCACGAGGTCTGGGTGCAGGCTGGCGACGACCTCGAGGCGGCGCGCGAGCTCGCGAAAGAGGACGACGCGTTCGCCGAGGAGATCCCCGCGCTGGAGGAGCAGCTCGCCGCCGCACAAGAGAAGCTGCGGCGGCTGCTCATTCCCCGCGACCCCGACGACGGCCGCGACGTGATCATGGAGATCAAGGGCGGTGAGGGCGGCGCCGAGAGCGCGCTGTTCGCGGCCGACCTGCTGCGCATGTACATCCAGTACGCGCAGTCGAAGGGTTGGAAGACCGAGTTGCTCGAGCGCGACGAGAGCGATCTCGGCGGCTACAAGAACGTGCAGGTCGCCATCAAGTCGAACGCGACCGACCCGTCGCAGGGTGTGTGGGCGCACCTGAAGTACGAGGGTGGAGTGCACCGCGTGCAGCGCGTCCCCGTCACTGAGACGCAGGGGCGCATCCACACGTCGACCACGGGCGTGCTCGTCTTCCCCGAGGTGGACGAGCCCGAAGAGGTCGAGATCAACCAGAACGACCTCAAGATCGACGTGTACCGCTCGAGCGGCCCCGGCGGCCAGTCGGTGAACACCACCGACTCGGCGGTGCGCATCACGCACGTGCCGACCGGCATCGTGGTGTCGATGCAGAACGAGAAGTCGCAGCTGCAGAACCGCGAGGCGGCGATGCGGGTGCTTCGCGCGCGCCTGCTGGCGCGTCAGCAGGAAGAGCTGGATGCCGCGGCATCCGACGCGCGGAAGTCGCAGATCCGCTCGATGGATCGCTCCGAGCGCATCCGCACGTACAACTTCCCCGAGAACCGCATCGCCGACCACCGCACCGGGTACAAGGCGTACAACCTCGACGCCGTGATGAACGGGGCACTCGATCCCATCATCGAGTCGGCCATCCGTGCCGACGAGGAGGCGCGCCTCGCCGCCGTCGGCGACGACGCGTAGGCGCGCGCCCGCGCTCTTCGCGCTGCCTCCGCACCGCGCGCACGGCGATGTGCACGCGTGACGACCTCCGAGGGCGGTTCGACGCGCTGCTGCCGTTCCCCGGCAGTCGGCGGGTCTCGGTCGTGATCGAGCGGGCCACGCATCTCGCCCGGGCGAGGGCGCGGCGGGCCCGGCTCAGATCATCCAATGCCAGTCGTGCACGCCGCGGGCGGCGTCGGCGGTGGCGTGCGACAGCGGCTTCACGACCGCGGGAACGCCGACCAGCAGCGAGTGCGCGGGCGCGCTCTTGGTGACCACCGCGTTCGCGCCGACGGCGCTCCATGCGCCCACCGTGATGTCGCCGAGGATCTTCGCTCCGGCCCCGACCGTGACGCCGTCGTCGAGCGTCGGGTGCCGCTTGGTGCCGGGCGGGGTGTTGCGCGGCGCCTTCCCGCCGAGGGTGACCCCGTGGTAGAGCATCACGTCGTCGCCGACGACGGCCGTCTCGCCGACGACGACGCCCATGCCGTGGTCGATGAAGAACCGACGGCCGATGGTCGCGCCGGGGTGGATCTCGATGCCCGTCAGGAACCGAGCGACCTGCGAGATCAGCCGTGCGGGCAGCCGGAACCCCGCCCGCCAGAGCCGGTGCGTCAGCCGGTACGTCCAGATCGCGTGCAACCCCGAATACGCGAGGAAGACCTCGAGTCCGCTGCGCGCGGCAGGATCGTGCGCGCGTGCGGTCGCGAGGTCTTCCTTCAGGCGGGTGAGAATCGGCACCCGACCAGTCAATCAGACGATCAACTCATCGGACGATCAGCCGAGGAGGCCTTCGTACAGCACCGTGGAGAGGTACCGCTCGCCGTAGCTGGCGACGATGACGACGATCGTCTTGCCGGCGTTCTCGGGACGCTTCGCGAGCTCGAGCGCCGCGTACACCGTCGCACCCGACGAGATGCCGCCGAGGATGCCCTCTTCTCGGCCGAGTCGGCGGGCGGTGGCGACGGCCTGGTCGATGTTCACGTCGATGATCTCGTCGTAGACGTCGCGGTCGAGGATCTCGGGGACGAAGTTCGCGCCGATGCCCTGGATCTTGTGGGGGCCGGGTGCGCCGCCGTTCAGGATCGGCGATTCGGCCGGCTCGACGCCGACGACCTGCACACCGGGCTTGCGCTCCTTCAGCACCTGGCCGGTGCCGGTGAGCGTGCCGCCGGTGCCGATGCCCGACACGAAGATGTCGACGCCGCCGTCGGTGTCGTTCCAGACCTCTTCCGCGGTGGTGCGGCGGTGGATCTCGACGTTCGCCTGGTTCTCGAACTGGCGGGCGAGGATGGCGCCGGGGGTCTCGGCCGCGATCTGCTCGGCGCGCGCGACCGCGCCCTTCATGCCCTCGGAGCCGGGGGTGAGCACGAGCTCGGCGCCGTAGGCCTTCAGCAGGGACTTGCGCTCGGCCGACATGGTCTCGGGCATTGCGAGGATGACCTTGTAGCCGCGCGCGGCGCCGATGGCGGCGAGCGCGATGCCGGTGTTGCCGCTCGTGCCCTCGACGATGGTGCCGCCGGGCTGCAGCGCGCCGGATGCTTCTGCGGCGTCGACGATGCCGACGCCGAGGCGGTCCTTCACGCTCGCGGTCGGGTTGTAGAACTCGAGCTTGGCCAGCACGGTCGCGCCGGCCCCCTCGGTGAGACGGTTGAGCCGCACGAGCGGCGTTCGGCCGAACGCTCGGGTGATGTCGTCGAAGATCTGCGCCATGAGCGGGACCCCTCCTCGGGTCGGAGCGTGCAAGTGGTCTCAGCCTAGGAGCGACGGCGGAGCTGGTCGACTGTGCGTTACATTCCATTTCGTGAATGCATCGGATGTCGCGGGCCCGCGTCGCGGCGAGGGGATCCCGCTGCGCACGGCGCTGGTCGAGGCATCCGACCGGTTGCGCGAGGCGGGCGTGCCCGATCCCGACGTCGATGCCGAGTTGCTCGCCGCGCATGTGCTCGATCTGTCCCGTGGGGGAGTGCAGGCGAAGGTCGTGCTGGGCGCGGTCATCGATGCGGTGGATGCTGCGGAGCTCGCCGCCCTCGTCGCGCGTCGCGCGGCGCGCGAACCTCTGCAGCATGTGACGGGGCGGGCGCCGTTCCGCTCGCTCGAGCTGCTCGTGGGGCCGGGCGTGCTGGTACCGCGCCCCGAGACCGAGCTCGTGGCCCAGCTGGCGATCGACGCGCTGCGCGCGGTGCCCGAACCCGAACCGGTCGCGGTCGATCTCGGCACCGGCAGCGGCGCGATCGCGCTCGCCCTGGCCACCGAGGTGCCGCACGCGCGGGTGTTCGGCGTCGAGCTCTCGCCCGAGGCGCTGGCGTGGGCGCGTCGCAACGTCGAGCGGGTCGGCGCGCCGGGCCTCGAGCTCGTCGAGGGCGACCTGGCAGACGCGCTGCCCGAGCTCGACGGCGCGGTGTCGGTCGTGGTCTCGAATCCGCCGTACGTGCCTGCCGCGATGGTGCCGGCCGACCCCGAGGTGCACCGGTTCGACCCGGCGGTCGCGCTGTACGGCGGCGAAGACGGGCTGGACGTGATCCGGGTGCTGTCGCGCCGCGCGTTCGTGCTCGCCCGGCCCGGCGGGGTGCTCGTGATCGAGCACGCCGAGCACCAGTCGGCGCCGATCGCCGACCTGCTGCGCGCCGACGGGTGGCGCGCGGTCGCGCATCACCGCGATCTGACAGGTCGCGACCGCGCCACGACCGCGCTGCGCTGAGCCGGCGCGCGCCGCCGCCCAGCGCGCGACCGGTGCACGCGACCGGTGCACGCGACGGGTGCGCGTGCTGCCCGGCAGCCCTACTCGCCCGTCGCCCGCCGCTTCGCACGCGCTGCGCGGATCGCCTGCCGCTCGACCTTTCGGGCGTCGCGCAGCCGCTTCTCGGCCTCGCGGATCGCCTTGCGCGCCTCGCGCACGTTGCGGTCGTCGGCGACGTCGGCGTCGGGTTCGGACAGCGGCGGCGGGGCGGGGGTGCCGTCGCGGTGCGTCGACACGTACTCGGCGATGCCGTCGAGCACCCGCTCGAAACCGAAGGCGAGCGGGTCGTCGCCGTGGCGGAACACGCCGGCGTCGACGGCGCGGCGCAGCGACGGGAACTCGTCGGCCGTGACCAGCGCGTCGAGAATCGAGTCGCGCGCGTCGTCGATCTGCTGCGGGTCGACGCCTGCGGCACCGGCGGCGTCGCGGTAGGAGCGTTCGATGACGCCCTGCCAGCGCACCTGGCCGGTGATGAGCAGCATGATCGCGACGCGCTCGTCTTCCGTCACCGGCAGGGCGGCGAGGGTCTCGAGCATCGCGTCCATCCAGGCGAGGTTGTTGGGGGTCACCGGGGTGCCCTCGATGGGGATGTCGAGCAGCCACGGGTGCGCCGACGACTGGGCGAGCTGCGCGCGCGCGACATGGCGGATGCGCCCGCGCCAGTCGTCGGGCGCCAGGTCGGGGTCGGGCTCGGGGGGCAGGGCGGTGCCGTACTCCTGCATGAGGGTGATGAGGTCGTCTTTCGCGGTCACGTAGCGGTAGAGCGACATCGTGGTGTAGCCGAGGGCCTGGGCGACGCGGCTCATCGACACGGCGGCGAGCCCTTCGGCATCGGCGATCTCGACGGCGGCGTCGACGATGCGCTCGAGGCTCATCTCGCGCTTGGGCCCGCGCTGCGGGTTGGCGGCGACGCCCCAGGCGAGGGCGACGCCGCGCGGCAGCTCCAGCTCGGCGGCGGGTTCGCTGCGCGCGCCGGTGCGGACGCCGGCACGGTCGGCGGGGGAGTCGGCGCTCATCCGGGTCCTCTCGGTGCGGTCGGCATACGGTGTTGCATCCATCCTAGAACTGTGTATTACTTAAACCGTGTGTGGATGCCATATACAGTTTACGACCTACACGAGAAAGGCGCGACCATGACCCTCGCGATCGACGCGCGCGGCCTCGGCAAGCGGTTCGGCACGGCCGAGGTCCTCGACGGACTCGACCTCGCCGTCGCCGAAGGCAGCGTGTTCGCCCTGCTCGGGCCGAACGGCTCGGGCAAGACCACGACCATCAACATCCTCACGACGCTCGTACGGCCCGACCGGGGCGCCGCGTCGGTCGCCGGCTGCGACGTGGTGCGCGACCCCGACGGCGTGCGAGCGCGCATCAGCCTGACCGGTCAGTCGGCTGCCGTCGACGAAGCGCTCACGGGCCGCGAGAACCTCGTGATGCTCGGCCGGCTCTCGGGGCTCGGTCGGCGCGCGGCCGGGCGGCGCGCCGACGACCTGCTCGACCGCTTCGAGCTCGTCGACGCGGCCGGCAAGCGCGTGTCGACGTACTCGGGCGGCATGCGGCGCCGGCTCGACCTCGCGCTCAGCCTCGTGGTGGCGACACCCGTGCTGTTCCTCGACGAGCCCACAACCGGCCTCGACCCGCACAGCCGGCTCGAGCTCTGGCGCATCATCGGCGAGATCGCCGCTGCGGGCACCACGGTCTTCCTCACCACGCAGTACCTCGAGGAGGCGGATCGGCTCGCGAACCGCATCGCGGTGCTCGACGGCGGCCGCATCGTGGCCGAGGGCACCGCCGCCGAGCTCAAGTCGACGGTCGGCGGCGACGTGGTCGAGCTGCGCGGCGCCGACGACGAATTGCTCGCCGAGCTGCCGACCGACGGCAGCGTGCACGGGCTGCGCGCGGCCATGGACGAACTCGATGGTCTCGAGGCATCCGGTCGCACCGGATCGCACGTCGCGATCCGCCGCCCGAGCCTCGACGACGTCTTCCTCACCATCACGGGCGCCGGGCGCAGCGCAGACCGAAGCCGCGCAGACCATCGCCTCATCGAAACGAAGGGCTGACCATGACCACGATCGCACCGGCCGCGACGCATCCGGCCGCCGCATCCGCCGCCGCGCCTCCCGCGGCCCGCCCGCGCCCGCGCGCGCTGACCGCCGAGTCGGTCTTCATCCACCGCAGCCTGCTGCACTCGCTCCGCGACGGCGAGGCGCTGCTCATGGCCATCCTGCTGCCGACCATGCTCATGCTGCTGTTCACGTTCGTGTTCGGCGGAGCCCTCGACCCGTCGGGCGGCTACGTCGACTACGTCGTGCCCGGCATCATCCTGCTCTGCGCGGGGTTCGGCGCGAGCTCGACGGCCGTGTACGTCGCGCGCGACATGTCGACCGGCATCATCGACCGGTTCCGCACGATGCCGCTGCGCGCGGGGTCGGTGCTCACCGGACACGTCGTCGCGAGCCTCGCGCGCAACCTGCTCGCCACCGCCGTCGTGATCGTCGTGGCGCTGCTCGTCGGCTTCCGCCCGACCGCCGGCTTCGGCGAGTGGCTCGCCGCGATCGGGCTCATCGCGCTGTACATCTTCGCGATCACCTACCTGTTCGCGGCGATCGGCCTGGCCGCCGGCAGCCCCGACGCGGCGAGCGGCTACGGCTTCATCCTGCTGTTCCTGCCTTACCTCTCGAGCGCGTTCGTGCCGGTCGAGACGCTGCCCGGCTGGTTGCAGTGGGTCGCCGAGCACCAGCCGATCACCCCGATCATCGAGGCGATCCGCGGGTTCCTGATGGGCACGCCGATGGGTGATTCGCTCTGGTGGGCGCTCGGCTGGTGCGCCCTGATCATCGCGTTCTCGGCCTGGTGGGGCGCGTGGCTCTTCCGCCGCAAGGCGGGTCGCCGATAGCGATCGGATGCCTCGGGCCGGATGCCGCGGGGATGCCCCCATGGATGTCTCGGACGCTCACGCGTTCCGGGGCATCCGTCCGGGTTGCGGCCGATCCGGGGCACTAGAATCGTGCGGTCATGACTGCGATCTACGACTGCGCCGACGAGTCCGCGCTGCTGAAGGGCATGCGCCTCGCGCGCGGTGCGATCGGCCGCGGCGAACTCGTCGTCATCCCGACCGACACCGTCTACGGTCTCGCCGCCGACGCGTTCAGCGCGGCGGCGGTGCAGCGACTGCTCGACGCCAAGGGCCGCGACCGCACCGCGCCGCCGCCGGTGCTCATCCCCGGTCTGCCGACGCTCGACGCGCTCGCGACCGAGGTGCCCGATGCGGTTCGGGCGCTCGTGGCCGAGTTCTGGCCCGGCGGGCTCACGGTCATCCTGCGGGCGCAGCCGTCGCTGCAGTGGGATCTCGGCGAGACCCGTGGCACGGTTGCGCTGCGGATGCCCGACCACCGCATCGCGCTCGAGCTGCTGAGCGAGACCGGCCCGCTCGCGGTCTCGTCGGCCAACCTGTCGGGGCTTCCCGCGGCGACGACCGCCGCCGACGCGCACGAGATGCTCGGCGAGTCGGTCGCCGTCTACCTCGACGGCGGCTCGGCCGGCGACGCGTACGAGGCCGTCGGTGAGCGACCGGGTGACCGCTCGTCGACGATCGTGGACGCCACCGCGGTCGGCTCCGGCGGCGGGCTGCGGATCCTGCGCGCCGGGGTCATCACGCGCGCCGAGCTCGAGCGGGTGGTCGGTGCCGACGCATTCGAAGCGGATGCCGCGGAGCCCGCCGCGGCCGACGGCGAGGCCGAGGCATCCGCATCTTCCGAGGCATCCGATGCCGGAGCGGAGCCCGACGCCTCATGACCCTGTTCATCGCGCTCGCGCTGCTGGCCGCACTGGTGAGCTTCGTCGGCTCGGTCGCGGTGTGGCGCCTGAGCCTGAAGTACCGGCTGTACCCCAAGATCCGCGAACGCGACGTGCACACGCGGCCGACGCCGCGGCTCGGCGGCATCGCGATGTTCGTCGGCATCCTCATCGCGTTCGGCGCGGCGTGGGTGGTCTCCTCGCTCGGATCCACGCGCTTCTCGAACATCGCCATCATCTTCGAGAACCCGGCGCAGGTGCTTTCGATCCTGGGCGCGGCACTGCTCATCGTCCTGCTCGGCGTCGCCGACGACCTGTGGGACCTCGACTGGATGACCAAGCTCGCCGGCCAGTTCATCGCCGCCGGGCTCGTGGCCTGGCAGGGCGTGTCGATCGTCTCGCTGCCGATCGGCGGCATCACGGTCGGCTCGTCGTGGATGAGCGCCACGATCACGGTGTTCACGATCGTGCTCGTGATGAACGCCGTGAACTTCATCGACGGGCTCGACGGGCTCGTCGCCGGTGTCGCGCTCATCGCCAACGGCACCTTCTTCATCTACAGCTACCTGCTCGTACAGCAGACCTCGCCGTTCAACTACTTCAACCTGGCCTCGCTCATCGCGGTGGTGCTGGTCGGCGCGCTCGCCGGATTCCTGCCGCTGAACTGGCACCCGGCGAAGCTGTTCATGGGCGACGCGGGGGCCCTGCTCGTGGGCCTGCTGATGGCGACCTCGGCGATCGCCGTGACCGGGCAGATCAACCCCGGCGCGGTCGGCTTCAACCAGCTCTTCGCCGCGTTCATGCCGATCATCCTGCCGTTCGCGATCCTGATCATCCCCCTGCTCGACTTCGGGCTCGCGGTTCTCCGGCGGCTGCGCGCCGGCAAGTCGCCGTTCTCGGCCGATCGCAAGCACCTGCACCACCGGCTGCTCGACATGGGGCACTCGCATCTGAACGCGGTGCTCATCTTCTACGGGTGGACGGCGGTGGTCTCGATCGGGTGCCTGCTCACCTACGTGTTCCCGGTCTACTTCCACATCAGCGCGCGGTGGGCGTTCCTGCTCATGGGCATCGGGTTCGTCGTGTGCGCCGCGCTCACGCTGGCTCCGCTCGGGCGCCGCAAGCGGCTCACCGTCGCCGCGGAGGAGCGACCGAGGGTCGACGGGTCGACGGCCGACGAGCTCTCGGGCGCAGCCGAAGGCCCCGTGGCATCCGACGCATCCGACCCATCCGCCGTCCCCGCCGGCGCCCAACCGCCCTCGGTAGACTCAGCCGAGCCGAACCCAGGAGCCCGATGACCGAGCCGACCCACCTTCCCGCCGACCGGACGCCGACCTCGAATCCGGTGCTGCGCCGCGCCCTGCTCTGGGGCGGGCTGCTGGCCGGAGTGATCCTCGTCGTCGCCGGCATCCTCGGCCTCGTGTTCGCCGGGGTCGAGGGCCTCGTGAGCGCGGTGATCGGCACCCTCATGGCCGTGGTGTTCATGGGCATCACGGCGGCGAGCATCCTGCTCGCCAACCGGTTCTCGAGCAGCGACCTGTTCGTCGGCGTCTTCTTCGGCATCGTGCTCGGCGGCTGGCTGGCGAAGTTCGTCGTCTTCATCGTGCTCGTGCTCGTGCTGCGCGACGCCGACTGGCTGAACGGCACGGTGCTGTTCCTCAGCATCGTCGCGGGCGTGCTCGCTTCGCTCGTCGTGGACGTGCTCGTCGTCGCGCGATCGCGCCTGCCGTATGCGAGCGACACCCAGCTGCCGCCCGCGCCCAGCGACGACTGAGCGCCCTCGCCAGACCTGGTGAGAGCGCCCGTGCGCGGCTGAATTCGTCCGCGCGTAGAAGTCTTGCTAGAGTACTCGTGATCCCCGACGGTTTCCGCGCTCGTCCGCGCTGGGCGGAAACCTGTGCCGATATTCGTCGACGCGAGAGCCCTGCTCCACGCCCCGATACAGGAGATAGCGCTGCTAGCTAACGCTGTGAACCTGCTGGTTCAGACTGCAACCGATGATGGTGGCTTCCACGCTCCGTCGATCTTCGAATTCTTCCCCGAGGTCGTGCTGTTCGAGGGCACCCCATTCGCGATCAACCGCATCATGCTGGTGCGTTTCGTCGCGGTCATCGCCCTCCTGCTGATCTTCTGGCTGGGCACTCGCCGCATGAAGGTGGTGCCGGGGCGCTTCCAGAGCGTGGTCGAGTTCGGTCTCGACTTCGTGCGCGTGAACATCGCCGAAGACCTGCTCGGCAAGAAGGACGGCAAGCGATTCCTGCCGATCCTCATGACGATGTTCTTCATGATCCTGTTCATGAACCTGACGGGTGTCATCCCCGGCCTGAACATCGCCGGCACCTCGGTCATCGGCGTCCCGCTCGTGCTGGCGATCGTCTCGTACATCACCTTCATCTACGCCGGCATCAAGAAGAGCCCCGCGGGCTTCTTCAAGAACGCGCTGTTCCCGTCGGGTGTGCCCATCTTCGTGCTGCCGATCGTGGCGATCATCGAGCTCATCTCGACCTTCATCCTGCGTCCGGTCACGCTGACCCTCCGACTCCTGATGAACATGATCGTCGGGCACCTCCTGCTCGTGCTGTTCTTCTCGGCCACGCACTTCTTCCTGTTCGGCCTCGGCGGCTGGTGGTCGGCGCTGGCCGCGGGCAGCTTCGCCTTCGGCTTCGCCTTCACCTTGTTCGAGATCCTGGTCGCACTGCTCCAGGCCTACGTCTTCACGCTCCTCACCGCGGTCTACATCCAGCTCGCGGTCGCCGAGGAGCACTGAGCCCGGGCATCCGCCCGAACCCGTCCCCTAAGAAAGGAAACCCAACGTGGACGCAACCACCGTGCTCGCTGAGATCAGCGGCAGCATCGCGACCGTCGGCTACGGCCTCGCGGCGATCGGCCCGGCCATCGGCGTCGGCATCGTCGTCGGCAAGACGATCGAGGGTGTCGCCCGTCAGCCCGAGCTCGCCGGCCGCCTCCAGGTCCTGATGTGGATCGGCATCGCCTTCACCGAGGCGCTCGCGTTCGTCGGTATCGCGACCGGCTTCATCTTCGGCTTCTGATCCGCCCGCTCCAACCGAGGAGGCAATCGTGCTTCACGCAGTCCTGAGCGCTGCAACCGAGGGGGAGGCGGAGGCGAACCCCAACCCGCTGCTGCCCGAGGTCTACGACCTCGTGTGGTCGGCGGTCATCTTCGCCATCCTGCTCGTCTTCTTCTGGATCTACGTGCTCCCGCGACTCCAGAAGCTGCTCGACGAGCGTGCCGAGGCCATCGAGGGCAACATCGCGAAGGCCGACGAGGCGCAGCGCAAGGCCGAGGCGGCACTCGAGGAGTACACCGCCCAGCTCGCCGACGCGCGCGCCGAGGCGGGCAAGATCCGCGAGACCGCACGCGAAGACGGCAAGAAGATCGTCGCCGAGGCGAAAGAGCAGGCGACCGCCGAGGCCGCTCGCGTCACCGCCGGCGCGCAGGCGCAGATCGAGGCCGAGCGCCAGTCCGCGCTCGTCACGCTGCGCAGCGAGGTCGGCACGATCGCGATCGACCTCGCCTCTGGCGTGGTGGGCGAGACGCTCACCGACGACGCCAAGGCGAAGGCCGTGGTCGACCGCTTCCTCGCCGACCTCGAGGCCGCAGACGCCGCCGGAGGGAAGAAGTAGTCCATGGGTAGCGCCACGAGAGAGGCCCTGGCCGCCTCGCGAGCCGCGATCGGCCAGGCCGGTACCGCCGACCTGGCGGTCGCGAGCGACCTCCTCGCCGCGGTCCGCGTGATCGGCACGTCGACGCAGCTGCGCTCGGCACTCACCGACAACGAGGTGGATGTCTCGCGCAAGCGCGCGCTCGTCGAGGGCGTGTTCAGCGGGCGCATCGCGCCGGCCGCAGCCGCATTGCTCGTCGACGCCGCATCGAAGCGCTGGTCGAGTGCCGGGGACTTCCTCTCGGGCGTCGAGCAGCTCGGCCTGCGCATCGCCGCCGACGCGGCCGGAGACACCGACATCGACGCCGAGCTCTTCACCTTCGAGCGCACGGTGGCCGCCGACTCGGGGCTCGAGCTCGCACTCGGGTCCAAGCTCGGCTCGGCCGAGGCGAAGGCGGCGCTCGTCGACCGCCTGCTCGCCGGCAAGGCGGCCCCGGCCACGGTGGTCATCGCGCGGCACCTCGTGCAGGATCCGCGCGGCCGTCGCATCGGCGAGATGCTGCGAAGCGCGGCATCCGTCGTCGCCGACCAGCGCGGCTTCGACGTGGCGACGGTGACCACGGCCGTTCCGCTCGGCCCCGACCAGCTCGCGCGCCTCGAACGGGGCCTCGCGGCCCAGGCCGGCCGGCGCATCCGCTTCGACACCATCGTCGATCCCGCCCTGGTGGGCGGGGTCCGCGTGCAGATCGGCGACGACGTCATCGACGGCAGCGTCGCCAGCCGTCTCAGCTCGCTGAGGCAGAAGCTTGCCGGCTGACGCCGGACGACAACGACCGGCGTGCTGCGCCGCGACACACCCGTAGCTGTACAAGCGGTACAGAAAAGGAAAGAACCATGGCAGAACTCTCCATCAGCCCCGATGAGATCCGTTCGGCTCTCTCGGAGTTCGCCCAGGCCTACGAGCCGGGCGCGGCGCAGAAGACCGAGGTCGGGTACGTCACCGACGCGGCCGACGGCATCGCCCACGTCGAGGGTCTGCCCTCGGTCATGGCCAACGAGCTCATTCGGTTCGCCGACGGCACGCTCGGCCTCGCGCTGAACCTCGACGAAGACGAGATCGGCGTCGTGGTGCTCGGCGAGTTCACCGGCATCGAAGAGGGCATGGAGGTGACCCGCACGGGCGAGGTTCTCTCGGTGCCCGTCGGCGAGGGCTACCTCGGCCGCGTGGTCGACCCGCTCGGCAACCCGATCGACGGCCTCGGCGAGATCACCGGCATCGAGGGCCGCCGCGCCCTCGAGCTGCAGGCGCCCGGCGTCATGCAGCGCAAGAGCGTGCACGAGCCGCTGCAGACCGGCATCAAGGCGATCGACGCCATGATCCCCGTCGGTCGCGGTCAGCGTCAGCTCATCATCGGCGACCGCCAGACCGGCAAGACCGCGATCGCGATCGACACGATCATCAACCAGAAGGCGAACTGGGAGTCGGGCGACCCGAACAAGCAGGTTCGCTGCATCTACGTCGCGATCGGCCAGAAGGGCTCGACCATCGCCTCGGTGAAGGGTGCGCTCGAGGACGCCGGCGCGATGGAGTACACGACCATCGTGGCGGCTCCGGCCTCCGACCCGGCCGGCTTCAAGTACCTCGCGCCGTACACCGGCTCGGCCATCGGCCAGCACTGGATGTACGACTCGAAGCACGTCCTCATCATCTTCGACGACCTGTCGAAGCAGGCCGAGGCCTACCGTGCGGTGTCGCTGCTGCTGCGCCGCCCGCCGGGCCGCGAGGCGTACCCCGGCGACGTCTTCTACCTGCACTCGCGTCTGCTCGAGCGTTGCGCGAAGCTCTCCGACGACCTCGGCGCGGGATCGATGACCGGATTGCCGATCATCGAGACCAAGGCGAACGATGTCTCGGCATACATCCCGACGAACGTGATCTCGATCACCGACGGCCAGATCTTCCTCCAGTCCGACCTGTTCAACGCGAACCAGCGCCCCGCGGTCGACGTGGGCATCTCGGTGTCGCGAGTCGGCGGCGACGCGCAGGTGAAGTCGATCAAGAAGGTCTCGGGCACGCTGAAGCTCGAGCTGGCCCAGTACCGCTCGCTCGAGGCGTTCGCGATGTTCGCGTCCGACCTCGACGCGGCCAGCCGCCGGCAGCTCGCGCGCGGCGCCCGCCTCACCGAGCTGCTCAAGCAGCCGCAGTACTCGCCCTACCCCGTCGAGGAGCAGGTCGTCTCGATCTGGGCCGGCACGAACGGCAAGCTCGACGAGGTCCCCGTCGAGGACATCCTGCGCTTCGAGCGCGAGTTCCTCGACTACCTCGGCCGCAACACCGACGTGCTGACGGTGCTGCGCGACACCAACGTGCTCGACGACGACACCGTCGCCAAGCTCGAGAGCGGCGTCGACGCGTTCAAGCTCGAGTTCCAGACCGGCGAGGGCAAGCCGCTCGCCTCGGTCGGGCGCGAGGAGTTCACGGCGATCGCCGAAGAGGACGTCAACCAGGAGAAGATCGTCAAGGCTCGCCGCTAGGCGACCGCGACGGTCAGCTGACTCCAGGGATACAGGAGAGACATGGGAGCGCAACTTCGGGTCTACCGGCAGAAGATCAAGTCTGCCCAGACGACGAAGAAGATCACCAAGGCGATGGAGCTCATCGCCGCCTCGCGCATCCAGAAGGCGCAGGCGCGCGTGGCGGCATCCACGCCGTATTCGCGGGCGATCACCCGTGCCGTCTCGGCGGTGGCGACGTACTCGAACGTCGACCACGTGCTGACGACCGAGCCCGAGAAGATCGAGCGCGCGGCCGTCGTGATCCTCACGAGCGACCGCGGCCTCGCCGGTGCGTTCAACTCTCAGGTGCTGCGCGAGGCGGAGGAGCTCTCGGAGCTGCTCCGCTCGCAGGGCAAGGAGGTCGTGTACTTCCTCGTCGGGCGCAAAGCGGTCGGATACTTCCAGTTCCGTCGCCGCGCCTGGGAGCGCAACTGGACCGGCAGCTCGGAGAACCCCGAGTTCGATCTCGCGAAGGACATCTCCGACGCGGTGCTCGAGGCGTTCCTGCGCGATGCGTCCGACGGCGGCGTCGACGAGATCCACCTCGTCTACAACCGGTTCGTCAGCATGATGACCCAGACCCCCGAGGTCGTCCGCCTCCTGCCGCTCGAGGTCGTCGAGGGCGTCAGCGAGCCCGGCGACACCGTGCAGCCGCTCTACGAGTTCGAGCCCGACGTCGAGACCGTGCTCGACCAGCTCCTGCCGGTGTACATCGAGAGCCGCATCTTCAACGCGCTCCTGCAGTCGGCTGCGGCCAAGCACGCCGCGACGCAGAAGGCGATGAAGTCGGCCAGCGATAACGCCGACAACCTCATCACCGACTACACGCGCCTCGCGAACAACGCGCGTCAGGCCGAGATCACGCAGCAGATCTCCGAGATCGTGGGCGGCGCCGACGCGCTCGTCGCCGCCAAGTAGCAATCCAGAAAAGAGAAGCAGAATGACTGACACCGCAACTGCGCCGGTCGCCGCCTCGACCGGCGGCGCCGTCGGCCGCATCGCCCGCGTGACCGGCCCCGTGGTCGACATCGAGTTCCCGCACGACTCGATTCCCGAGATCTACAACGCGCTCCAGACCGTGATCACCATCGGCGACGAGAGCACGACGCTGACGCTCGAGGTCGCGCAGCACCTGGGCGACGACCTGGTACGTGCGATCGCGCTGAAGCCGACCGACGGCCTGGTCCGCGGCCAGGAGGTGACCGACACCGGCGAGGCCATCTCGGTCCCCGTCGGCGACGTCACCAAGGGCAAGGTCTTCAACGTCATCGGCGAGGTGCTCAACGCCGAGCCGGGTGAGACGATCGAGGTCACCGAGCGCTGGCCGATCCACCGCAAGCCTCCGGCCTTCGACCAGCTCGAGTCGAAGACCCAGCTCTTCGAGACCGGCATCAAGGTCATCGACCTGCTCACCCCGTACGTGCAGGGTGGCAAGATCGGCCTCTTCGGTGGTGCGGGCGTCGGCAAGACCGTCCTCATCCAGGAGATGATCCAGCGCGTGGCGCAAGACCACGGCGGTGTGTCGGTGTTCGCCGGTGTCGGCGAGCGCACGCGTGAGGGCAACGACCTCATCCACGAGATGGAGGAGGCGGGCGTCTTCGACAAGACCGCCCTCGTCTTCGGCCAGATGGACGAGCCGCCGGGGACGCGTCTGCGCGTCGCCCTCTCGGCCCTGACCATGGCCGAGTACTTCCGCGATGTGCAGAAGCAGGACGTGCTGCTGTTCATCGACAACATCTTCCGCTTCACGCAGGCGGGTTCCGAGGTGTCGACGCTGCTCGGCCGCATGCCGTCCGCGGTGGGCTACCAGCCGAACCTCGCCGACGAGATGGGCATCCTGCAGGAGCGCATCACCTCGACGCGCGGTCACTCGATCACCTCGCTGCAGGCGATCTACGTGCCGGCCGACGACTACACCGACCCGGCGCCGGCCACCACCTTCGCGCACCTCGACGCGACCACCGAGCTCTCGCGTGAGATCGCGTCGAAGGGTCTGTACCCCGCGGTCGACCCGCTGACCTCGACGTCGCGCATCCTCGACCCGCGCTACCTGGGCGCCGACCACTACCGCGTGGCGACCACGGTCAAGCAGATCCTCCAGAAGAACAAGGAACTGCAGGAGATCATCGCGATCCTCGGTGTCGACGAGCTCTCGGAGGAAGACAAGATCACGGTGTCGCGCGCGCGCCGGATCCAGCAGTTCCTCTCGCAGAACACCTACATGGCGAAGAAGTTCACCGGTGTCGAGGGTTCGACCGTTCCGCTGAAGGACACGATCGAGTCGTTCGACGCGATCGCTCGCGGCGACTTCGACCACGTCGCCGAGCAGGCGTTCTTCAACGTCGGTGCGATCACCGACGTGGAAGAGAAGTGGGCGCAGATCCAGAAGGAGAACGGCTGAACATGGCCGGACTCAACGTGAGTGTCGTCGCGGCCGACCAGGAAGTCTGGTCGGGCGAGGCCACCATGGTGGTCGCGCGGACGGTCGAGGGCGAGATCGGCATTCTGCCGGGTCACGAGCCGATGCTCGCGATCCTCGCCGGCGGCGAGGTTCGTGTCACCCTGGCCGGCGGTGAGAAGATCACAGCGAGCGCCGAGGACGGCTTCCTGTCCGTTCAGGACGACGTCGTGCAGGTCGTCGCGTCGCGCGCGGCGCTGGCCTGATCGGAGCGGCCGGATGCAGGGGGAGCAGCCGATCGATCGCCAGTTCGGCGATCTCAGCGTGACGAGGCTCATCGTGATGGCGGGGCTCCCGGGCGCGGGCAAGTCGACGATCGGCGAGATCGTCGGCGCCCGGCTCGGGGCCGCCGTCGTCTCGGTCGATCCGATCGAGTCCGCCATTCTGACCGCGGGCATCGACGCCGACCAGCCCACCGGGCTCGCCGCGTACCTGGTGGCCGAGACGATGGCCGAGGCCGTGCTGCAGGCCGGCAAGTCGGTCATCGTCGATGCAGTCAACGCCGTCGAGGGCGCCCGGCTGCAGTGGCGGGGCCTCGCCGAACGCACCGGCGCGGTGCTCCGGGTCGTCGAGGTGGTCTGCACCGATGAGGACGTGCACAAGGAGCGGCTCGCCAAGCGAGTCCGCGATCTGCCGCACCTCGACGAGTTGACCTGGCGTGCGGTCGAGCAGAGCGTCGAGGGGTACGAGCGGTGGATCGGTTCCACCGCCGCGATGCCGCGTGTGACCCTCGACAGCGTCGAGCCGCTCGGCGTCAACGTCGATGCGGCCGTGCGGTTCATCACGGGCGCGTAGTGCTGGTACTGCTTCCGCCCTCGGAGACGAAGCGCGAGGGGGGTGACGGGGCGCCGCTGCGTATGGGGGCGTTGTCGTTCGCGTCACTCGGCCCGATCCGCGAACGAGTGGTTGACGAGCTCGTCGCTCTCGCCACCGATACGGACGCGACCCTGCGGGCATTGAAGCTCGGGCCGCGTCAATCGGGTGAGGTCGAGCGCGACCGGAAGCTGCGCAGCTCCCCGACGATGCCGGCGATCGACCGCTACACCGGGGTGCTGTACGACGCGCTCGACGCCGCCACACTCGACTCGAGCGCTCGCGCCTACGCGCGCGACCACGTCGCGATCCATTCGGCCCTGTTCGGCCTCGTGGGCGCGCTGGATCCGGTGCCCGCGTATCGGCTCTCGCACGACTCGCGCATCCCGGGCCTGCGGCTGAAGGCGGTTTGGCGCGAGGCGATCGCCCGCGCGATCGAGGCTCGCCCCGGACTCATCGTCGACCTGCGCAGTGAGGGGTATGCCGAAGTGGGCCCCCTGCCCGATCGCGGCGACGCCGTCTACGTGCGGGTCGTTTCGGTGGACGAGGGCGGGCGACGCCGTGCGCTCAACCACTTCAACAAGCGGGCGAAGGGTCTCTTCGTGCACGAGTTGTTGATCGGCGCGCCCGAGGGTCTCGCGACTCCGCGAGATCTCATCGAGTGGGCTGCCTCGCGGGGATTCGAACTCGGCGCCGCGACCGGCGAACGCTCGGGCGAGCTCGAACTCGTCGCCTGATCTCGGTCGCGCGGACGTCGGCTCAGCCGGCTCGCCAGCACCCCTCGAGGTGGTCGTCGACCATGCCGCACGCCTGCATGAGCGCGTACATCGTGGTCGGACCGACGAACCGGTATCCGCGGCGGCGCAGCTCACGGCTGAGCGCGGTGGACTCGGGAGTGATCGCGGGCACGTCGCCGAACGACACCGGATGCGTGTCACGCCGCTCGGGCGCGAACGACCACAGCAGCTCGTCGAGCGGCTGATCGAGGGCGAGGGTCGCGCGCGCGTTGCCGATCGTGGCCTCGATCTTGCCGCGGTGCCGGATGATGCGGTCATCGGCGAGCAGACGCTCGACGTCGGCCTCGGTCATCGCGGCCACGGCGTGCGGCTCGAACCCGCGGAACACCTCGCGGAACGCGGGACGACGACGCAGGATCGTGATCCAGCTGAGGCCGGCCTGGAACCCCTCGAGGCAGAGCTTCTCGAACAGGCGCACCGGGTCGTGCTGGGCGATACCCCACTCCTCGTCGTGGTACCGCTGGTACTCGGGGTCTCGGCCGCCCCATGAACAGCGCGCACGGCCGTCGTCGCCGACGATGAGGTCGGGGTGGGGAATCACGCTCATGCCGCGAACCCGATGCGCTCGTGGGCGAGCAGCCACACCTTCGTGGGCACGCCCTGGCCGCCCGAGTACCCGGTGATGCGGCCGTCGGAGGCGAGCACGCGATGACACCCGACGATGATCGGCACGGGGTTGGAGCCGACGGCGCCGCCGATCGCGCGCGCCGCGCCCGGGCGGCCGACCGCGGCGGCGAGCGCGCCGTACGAGATGGCCTCGCCCCAGCCGAGCCGGGCGAGCTGCTGCCACACCGCTCGCTGGAACGGGGTGCCGCCGAAGCGGACCGGCAGGTCGAACTCGGTGCGCTCGCCCGAGAAGTACTCGTCGAGCTGGGCGCGTGCGGCTTGGAGCAGCGGGTTGGGCCGCTCGGGCTGATCGTCATGGGGGAGCACGCCGTCGCGCTCGATGCTGAGGGCGGTGATCGCCGATTCGTCGGCGACGAGCTCGAGGCGCCCGATCGGGCTGTCGATTCGAATGAGGAACACGTCGGTCATGCTGCGAGGCTACCCGCGCCCACCGACCTCCACTGGCGGGAATCGGCCATCGCGAGGATCGGTCGTCGCACGGCCGTCTGGGGAGGAGGAGACGCGTGACCTCCTCCCCAGCGGCCCTCGCGACCGTCATCGCTCCCAGGTGGGGTGACCGCGCCGGAACGCGACCGCGCCGCCGCTGCACGATGTGCGGCATGACCGAGATCATCCGCGCCGGATCGGCGCACGACTTCCTCGCCCTCGTGCCGGCCATCGCCGGCTACCGCCCCGAGCGGTCGCTCGTCTGCGTGGCCTTCCGCGGCAACCGCACGGCGGGCCTCCTCCGGCACGATCTGCCGAAGCGGATCGCCGACCACGATTCGCTCGTCGGTCACCTCATCGGCACCCTCTGCCGGATGCCCGGCGTCGACGCGCTGGTGCCGATCGTGTACACGTCGAGCGGCTACGCCTCGACGAGGGCACGCAACGAACGTCGACTCCTCGACCGCATCCTGCACGACGCAGCGGAGGCGGGGTTCGAGGTGCGCGACGCGCTCCGCGTCGCGAGCGACGGGTGGGGGTCGGTACTCGATCCCGACGCACCCGCGTCGGGGCACCCGTTGGAACTCATCGCGACCGCGCCGGCCGCCGCCCGCGGTGCGGCGGCTTCGGCTTCCCGCGCACGCGACGGCGCGGCGCTGCCGCGACCCGATGCCGGGTATCGACGCGAGGTGGCCGAAGCGCTCGACGCCTTCGGCGAGGTGGGCCGACGCGACGCGTTCGGCCGGTACGGCATCGGGCGGCGGCTCGAGGCCGCGCTCGATGCGCTCGGGGACGCGACGGACCCTGTCGTCCTCGTCGAAGTCCTCGCGCGATGCCGGGTCGGTGAGGCGCGACCCGAGGAACGGCCCGAGGCGCTGCTCGTGGGCTGGCTCGCCCACCTCGCCGAGGCCCCGCGATACCGCGACGCGATGATGCTGCAGTTCGCGTTCGGCGCCCTCGTGGGCGAGACGGCCTTCGAGTTCGGCCTCGATGGGCTCGGCGACGTCCACGACGACGTCCACGACGTGGAGGGCACGCGAGACCTCGACTACGAGGCCGCGATGGTCGACGCATACGAGCCCTCGACGGCGCTGCTCGGCGATCCCATGCCGGCGCGGCTGCTGCTCGGTCTCAGCACGGTGCGCCCCGATGCCGACCGGGTCGAACGGGCGATCGCGGTGCTGCGGCTGGCGCTCGCGCACGTCGATCCGAGCAGGAGCGCGGGCCTCGCGTGCATGGCAGCCTGGCTGTCGTGGACCCTGGGGCGCGGCACGGTGGCCGCCGCGTTCCTCGACCTCGCCGACCGCGGCGACCCCGGCTGCACGATGGCGGGCCTGCTGCGGGCCTACTTCGCCAGCGGGGCGCTCCCCGAGTGGGCGTTCCACGACGCGCTCGACCCGCGCGACGCGACGGCGAGGCCCGACCTGCCGGCGTCGGGCCTCAGTGCCCGGTGAGCGGCCCGATCGCACGTGCGATGAGCGATGGGCGGCCAGTCAGGCGTTCCTCGTGGTCGGCGAGCCCGGTGCCGAGCAGGCCCAGGTTCGCACCGGCCCAGCGCAGCGGTTCGGGCTCCCACAGCGGCGACCGGTGCTGCACCCACGGCAGTGCGGTGAGCTCGGACGATGCTCCGAGCACGAGGTCGGCGAGCGTGCGTCCCGCGAGGTTGGTGGTCGAGAGCCCGTCGCCGACATAGCCGCCCGCGAACCCGACGCCGGTACGCGCGTTGTAGCTCACGGTCGGGTGCCAGTCGCGCGCGATGCCGAGCGGGCCGCCCCACCGGTGGGTGATACGAGCACCGGCGGCGGCCGGGAACAACTCCGCGAGTGCGGCCTGCAGGTGGGCGAAGACCCGGTCATCGTGTTCGAACCGGGTGTCGAGGGTGCTGCCCCAGTGGTACCGGGCGCCGCGCCCGCCGAACGCGATGCGGTCGTCGGCCGTGCGCTGCCCGTAGACGAGCAGGTGGCGGTAGTCGCTGAACGTCTCGCCGTGGGCCAGGCCGATCTCGCGCCAGACGTCGGGCGAGAGCGGCTCGGTCGCGATCATGAGCGAGTAGATCGGCAGGATGCGCCGTCGCGCCCGCGGCAGCTGCGAACTGTATCCCTCGGTCGCGACGAGCACGTGCCTGGCCGAAACGGTGCCGATCGCATCGCTGCCGTCGAGCGCGCGGAACCGCACTCTACCGGCAGACCAGTCGAGCACCTCGGTGCGTTCGAAGATCGCGACGCCGAGGGCCTCGACCACCCGGGCCAGCCCACGCACCAGCTTCGCCGGGTGCACGCGAGCGCAGGCCGGGTCGTGCACCGCTGCGGGTGTGCGGTCGTCGACACCGCTCACGCCGAACCGGGCTGCCACGGTGTGCTCGTCCCAGTACTCCAGCCGGTCGACGCCGAACGACGCGGCCTCGTCGACGTCGGCCTGCGCGGCGCGGCGCTGGGCGCCGCTGCGGGCGAAGACGACGGTGCCGCCACGCACGAAGTCGCAGTCGATCCCCTCGGCAGCGGTCACTCGACCGACCTCGTCGACGGTGTCGACCATCGCCCGACGCATCGCGATCGCCGCGTCACGCCCGTGCGTGCGCTCGAGCGAGGCGGCCGAACGGGGGAACAGCGCCGAGCACCAGCCGCCGTTGCGCCCCGAGGCGCCGAAACCGGCGATCTCGCGCTCGAGCACGGCGATGCGCAGGTCGGGGTCGGCACGCTTCAGCGTGTACGCCGTCCACAGCGCGGTGAGCCCGCCGCCGATCAGGCAGACGTCGAACCAGGCATTCGCGGTGAGCGCGGTGCGCGGGCGCAGGGTGTCGGCCCCCGACGCCGCCAGCGAATCGAGCCAGAAGCTCGCCCGCCGTGCGGCATCGGAAGGGACCTGAGCATGAGCCGCGCGCCGCGTCAGAGCCGACTCCACGCCTCGGTGAGGACGCCGCGGAGGATCTGCTCGATCTCGGTGAACTCGCCCGGGCCGATCGTCAGCGGCGGCGCGAGCTGGATGACCGGGTCGCCCCGGTCGTCGGCGCGGCAGTACAGCCCCGCATCGAACAGCGCCTTCGACAGGAACCCGCGCAGGAGCCGCTCGGACTCGTCGTCGTCGAAGGTCTCGCGGGTCGCCTTGTCTTTCACGAGCTCGATGCCGAAGAAGTACCCGTCGCCGCGCACGTCGCCCACGATCGGCAGGTCGAGCAGCTTCTCGAGCTCGGCGCGGAACAGCGGGGAGTTCTCGCGGACCCGCTCGTTCAGTCCCTCCTCGTCGAAGATCGCGAGGTTCTCGAGCGCGACCGCCGCCGAGACGGGGTGCCCGCCGAAGGTGTACCCGTGGTAGAACGACGTGTTGCCGTGGGCGAAGGGCTCGTAGATGCGATCCGAGACGATGGTCGCCCCGATCGGCGAGTAGCCGCTCGTCATCGCCTTCGCGCAGGTGATCATGTCGGGCACGTACCCGTACGCGTCGCACGCGAACGTGTGGCCGAGACGCCCGAACGCGCAGATCACCTCGTCGGAGACCAGCAGCACGTCGTGCCGGTCGCAGATCTCGCGCACGCGCTGGAAGTACCCGGGCGGGGGCGGGAAGCATCCGCCCGAGTTCTGCACCGGCTCGAGGAACACCGCGGCGACGGTCTCGGGCCCCTCGAACAGGATCATCTCCTCGATGCGGTCGGCCGCCCAGCGGCCGAACGCCTCGAGGTCGTCGGCGGGCGCACCCATCTCGGCGGCACGGTAGAAGTTGGTGTTCGGCACCCGGAAGCCGCCGGGCGTCACCGGCTCGAACATCTCTTTCATCGCGGGGATGCCGGTGATCGCGAGGGCGCCCTGCGGGGTGCCGTGGTAGGCGACCGAGCGCGAGATGACCTTGTGCTTGGTGGGCCGGCCCTGCAGCTTCCAGTAGTACTTCGCGAGCTTGAACGCCGTCTCGACCGCCTCGCCGCCGCCGGTCGAGAAGAACACGTGGTTCAGGTCGCCCGGCGCCTCCTCGGCGAGCCGATCGGCCAACGTGATCGCCGCCGGATGCGCGTACGACCAGATCGGGAAGAACGCGAGTTCTGCGGCCTGCTTCGCGGCGACCTCGGCGAGACGGCGGCGACCGTGCCCCGCGTTCACCACGAACAGGCCGGCCAGCCCGTCGAAGTAGCGACGACCCTCAATGTCCCAGACGTGGTGGCCCTCGCCCTTGACGATGATCGGCACGCCCTGCTCCATCGTGGACTGGCGGGCGAAGTGCATCCAGAGATGGTCTCTGGCCTGCTGCTGGAGCAGCGCGGCATCGGTGGCATCGGTCATGGTTCTCGGTTCCTCACGGTTCCCCAGTTATAGAACTGCTTCTGCAGTTTCAGATAGACGAACGACTCCGTCGACTGCACGCCCGGGATCGACCGGACGCGTTCGTTCAGCAGTGCCATGAGCTGCGCATCGTCTTCGCAGACCACCTCGGCGAGCACGTCGAAACTGCCCGCGGTGAGCACGACGTAGTCGATCTCGGGGATCTCGGCGAGCCGGGCGGCGACCTCGCGGGTATCGCCCGACGCGCGAACGCCGATCATCGCCTGCCTCGTGAACCCCAGCTGCATCGGGTCGGTGACCGCGACGATCTGCATCACACCCGACTCGGTGAGCTTCTGCACGCGCTGTCGCACGGCCGCCTCGCTCAGCCCCACGGCCTTGCCGATGTCGGCGTACGAGCGCCGGCCGTCGGCCTGGAGCTGCTCGATGATGGCCTTGGACACCTCGTCGAGCTGCACCGGGCGCGACGGCGGTCGACCGGTGTTCGTCATGCGTCGATTGTGACAGTTCCGGATGCCTCGGGCAAGTGATTCCGTAGATGAACGGGGTCCGTAGCGACGGAATCCATTGCGTACAGGGCTCATGGCGGCGCATCCGGTCGCCTGAGCGCGATCGCACGGCGACCCTGAGGCCCGAGCGATGGCAGACTGGCGGGATGGTCGACGGTCGGATCCGGGTCGCGCGCGAGCGCGGCCGCCCCGAATGGGAGGTGATCGCCGGCGTACGCTTCGTCGTCGCGCTCGAGGCGCCGGCGCAGCCGGCCGCGGTGCGGGCGTTCATCCTCGCGGCGGGCGCCGAGGACGCGACGCTCGAGCAGCTGATCGCCGCGACCCCGCTCGCGGGCGAGCCCGGCGAGGCGTTCGCGCTCGCGTGGTGGCCGCCCGCGACGGACGCGCTGCCCGATGTGACCGTCGTGGCACGCGGTGCGGCGGTGGTCGACCTCGCCTCGCCGGGCGGGTCGCGACGGTTCGAGGCCAGAGACGTGCGGCCGTGGCACCTCGCCGAGTTCGGCGACGTCGAGCAGATCAGGATCAGCGGGCCGGGTGCGCCGCTCGACGGCGACGCGTCGGGCGAGTTGCTCGGCGCCGGCGGGCGGGCGACGGGGGTCACCGCGGTCGAGTGGCGGGCCCCGCAGGGCGCACTCGACGCCATGCGCGCCCAAGCGTGGGCGTCGCCCGAGGACGAGGTCGACACCCGCCTGCTCGCGCACGCCTCGCCGGGTTCGAGCGACCCGATCGAGCCGGTCGAGGCGCGTGCCGAGCCCGTGCCGCGATTCCGCATCGGCCAGGGGCCGCCCCGCGACATCCGGTCCCGGATCGTGCTCGGCCGTCGCCCGGCCGCGCCGCGGCTGCCGGGCGATCCCGTCGAGCTGGTTCGCCTCGAGGACGATCAGCGCGTGGTCTCGGCGTCGCACCTCGAGCTTCGCGCCGAGGGGGGACGCGTCGTGGCGACCGACCTGCGCTCGACGAACGGCACGATCGTCGAATCCGCCGCGCGCATCCACCGGATGCGGTCGGGGGAGTCGATCGTGGTGCGTCCGGGCGCCCGGCTCCGGCTCGGAGGCGATACCATCATCGAGATCCTCCCTCCCCGGATCGACCGCCCCCGCGGTCTCGACAGACAGGCCCCCGCGTGACCCAGATCGGCAACGCCAACACGCGTCACCGCGTGACCCTGCCGGGTGGTGCCACGGTCACGCTGTCGTGGGCGGCCGAGACGCACGTGGGCCACCGTCGGGTGGTCAACGAGGACAGCTTCGTCGCGCAGGCGCCGGTGTTCGCGGTCGCCGACGGCATGGGCGGTCACGCGGCCGGTGACTTCGCGAGCGCCGCCGTCGTCACGCGTCTCGCCGAGCACGGCGGGCAGACCGTGATCGGCACGCCCGAGGTCGACCAGTCGCTGCGTCTGGCGGTGCAGGACATGGGGCGCAGCACCGGGGTGACCGACGAGGGCAGCGGCACGACCGTCACGGGCGTCGGGCTCACCGAGATCTCGGGCGAGCCCGCCTGGATCGTCTTCAACATCGGCGACTCCAGGGTGTACCGGCTGATCGGAGGGGTCCTCGAGCAGCTCACCGTCGACCACTCGATCGTGCAGGAGCTCGTCGACGCCGGCCAGATCACCCGCGACGAAGCCGACACCCACCCGCACTCGAACGTGATCACGCGCGCGGTCGGGTTCCACGAGACGCCGCTGCCCGACTACCGCGCGATCGCGGTCGAAGCGGGCATGCGCCTGATGATCTGCTCCGACGGGCTCACGAAGGAGCTCACCTCGTACGGCATCCGGCACTTCCTGATGGCGAGCCGGCGCCCCGAGCGCTCGGCACGCGACCTGCTCGACGCAGCGCTGGGCAACGGCGGGCGCGACAACATCACCGTCGTGATCGTCGATGTGGTCGCGGTCGACCGCGCCTGACCGCCTCCGCCCCCGCGCGCGCACGCCCGAAGCGGGACGAAACCGAGACCGGAGCTCGCAGGACCCGTACCTACAATGGGGCGTACCGGGCCGAGGCCGGCCCCGCACGCCGTGACCCCGGTGCCCGATGGAGCGCGTGGGAGGATCGTGAACAGGCGACTGCCGTCGACGCCGCCCACGCTGCCGGGCTTCGTCTTCGTGCGGGCGCTCGGCTCGGGCGGGTTCGCCGACGTGTTCTGCTACGAGCAGGACATGCCGCGTCGGGTGGTCGCGGTCAAGGTGCTGCTCGCCGAGCTCGTCAACGACGACGTGCGCCGGATGTTCCGCGCCGAGGCCGACCTCATGGCGCAGCTGTCGAGCCATCCGTCGATCCTCACCGTCTACCAGGCGGGTGTCGCCGCCGACGGCCGGCCCTACCTCGTCATGGAGTACTGCTCGTCCACCCTCGCCGAGCGGTACCGTTCGGCGCCGCTGCCGATCAGCGAGGTGCTCGCGATCGGGGTGCGGATCGCGAGCGCCGTCGAGGCCGCGCATCGGCAGGGCGTGCTGCATCGCGACATCAAGCCCTCGAACATCCTCACCACCGCATACGGGCACCCCGTCCTCGGCGACTTCGGCATCGCGGCGAGCGTGGTCGAGGGTGAGCGCGGCTCGGCGGGCGTCTCCATCCCCTGGTCGGCGCCCGAGGTGCTCGCGGAGGATCGTGCGTCGGTCGCCAGCGAGGTCTGGTCGCTCGGGGCGACCGTGTACTCGCTGCTCGCCGGCCGCAGCCCGTTCGAGGCGGCGGGCGGCTCGAACGGCTCCGCGGCGCTCATCGCGCGCATCCAGAAGGCCCGGTTCACACCGACCGGGCGGGCCGACGCGCCCGAGCGGCTCGAACGAGTGCTCGCCCGTGCGATGAGCCGGCGCCCCGGCGACCGGCAGGCGAGCGCGCTCGAGCTGCTGCGCGATCTGCAGTCGGTCGAGGAGGATCTGGGGCTCTCGCAGACCCCCGGCGACCTCGAGGTCGAGGAGTGGGCAGCGGCGCCGATCGTCGACCCCGTCGAGCGCACCCGGCTCGCACCGGCCGTGCCGGGGGCCGGCGCCGGGGCTGAGCCGTCCGGTTCAGCCCCGGCGGCCGGACGGCGGCCGGACAGCCGCCCCGGGCAACGTTGGGCGTCGGATGACTCGGCGGGAGTGAGTTCGGTGCCCTCGCGCCGACGGCTGGGATGGGGCGTCGCGGTCGCCGTCGCGATGCTCGTCGGTGTGATCGCGGCGGGCGCAGGGGTCTGGCTCGCGCTCGGCCGGGACGACCCGATTCCGGTGGTCGCGGAGCTGCGCGCGGACGTCGAGGGCACCATCGTCACCTTCGCCTGGGATGATCCGGGCATCGACGACCGCGAGGCGTTCCTGGTGCGCGTCGAGGGCCAGGACACGCCGGCGCGACGCGAGACGGTGTTCGCCGTACCGGCCAGGGCGGGCGACCGGCTCTGCGCCACGGTGCGGGTCACGCGCGACGGACGCAGCGGCGCGCCGAGCGCCGAGCGCTGCATCGACGTCGAGGAGCCGGGCGGATGAGATCGCCCCGGATGCTCCGCGGGCGCCGGTCGGCGGTGATCACCGCGGCGGCGGTCGTCGTCGTCGTCGGTGCGGTCGGCGGCGCAGCGGTGGCCTCGTCGGGATACCGCGAGCAGGAGGTGGACCTGGGCGACGCGAGCGTCTGGGTGGTCAACGACGAGCTCGGCGCGGTCGGACGGGCGGGCACCGCGGTCGGCGAACTCGTCTCGCTCGTCGACGCGGGCACGGATCGCTCCGAGGTCGCGCAGCGGGGCGGCACGGTGCTCGTCGTCGACCGCGAGAAGTCGGGGGTCGGCGTGCTCGACCCCGCGACGGCCGCGATCATCGCCACCGTGCCGGTTCCGCCGGGCGAGACGGACGTGAGGCTCGTCGCCGGCCGGGTGGTGGTGGTCAGCGGCGGTGCGGTGTGGTGGACCCCGGTCGACCGGTTCGCCGACTTCGACGCCGACGCCGATCCGACGCTGTCGTTCGGCGCTGACGCGCAGGTGAGCGTCGACGACCACGGCGTGCTGTTCGCGTACACGCCTTCGACCGGCCAGGTGGTCCGCGTCGACGTCGCCGCGGGCTCGACCGTGACGGACACCTGGCAGCTCGACGCGATCGACGGCACGCCCGATGTGCAGCTCAGCTCGGTCGCCGGCCGCTGGGTCGTCCTCGACCGATCCGCCTCCGTGCTGCGCACCGCTGACGGCGTCGTCGACCTGCAGGAGATGATCCGCCCCGGCGACGGCGCCGTGCTGCAGTTGCCGTCGACGGACGGCGACTCGGCCGCCGTCGCGACGCGCGACCGCCTCATCGCCGTGCCGTTGGCGGGCCAGGCGAAGCGCACGCTCGTGGCGGGCCGGTCGGGCTCCCCGGCTCGCCCGCTCAGACATGACGGATGCCTGCACGCGGCGTGGGCCGGTGGCACCGCGTGGCGATCGTGCGACGGGGGAGCGGTCGAGCTGCCGGGCGGTGTCCAGCCGGGGGCCCGCCTGGCGTTCCGTGAGAACGGCCGCGCCCTCGTGCTGAACGATGCGCATTCGGGTCGGAGCTGGGCCGCGGCATCCGACTACGCGGTGATCGACAACTGGGACGATCTCGCCGCCGCCATCCGCGACGACACCACGATCGAGCAGAACGACCCCGACGTCGACCCCACCGTCGAGAAGGTGCAGGAGGCGCCGGTCGCCGAGCCCGACCGGTTCGGCGCCAGACCCGGTCGTTCGACGCTGCTGCCGGTGCTGCTCAACGACCACGACGCGAACGCGGACGTGCTCGTGCTCGACGGCGTCCAGGGCGCGTTGCCGCAGGGGGCGACGGTGGTGCCGGTGCAGTCCCGCCAACTGCTGCAGTTGCAGCTCGACGATACGGTCAGCGGCGAGTTCGCCTTCCGCTACACCGTGAGCGACGGCCGAGGGGCCACCGCGACGGCCGAGGTCACGGTGACCGTGCGCACCCCCGATGAGAACGGACCACCCGTGCAGATGCGCCGCGCCGACGCCGTGGTGCAGGCCGGCGGGCGACTCGCGCAGGCGGTGCTGGGCGAGTGGATGGATCCCGACGGCGACCCGATCTATCTGCGCGAGGCGACGGCCGACGCGCCTGACCGGGTCTCGTCCAGGCCGGAGGGATCGGTCGTCTTCGACCCCGGGGACGGCGCCACCGGGAGCCGGCGGGTCGGCCTCATCGTGTCCGACGGCCGCGACGAGGGGATCGGCGAGCTGCGCGTCGACGTGCGCGCCGATGGCGAGGTGCCGGTCATCGCCGACCCGTTCGTCGAACTCGCGACCGCCGGCGAGGAGATCGTGCTCGAACCGCTGCGACACGTGCGGGGCGGGTCAGGGCATCCGCAGCTGACCGCGGTGCCCGCCAAGCCCGACGCGCGCGTCCTCGCCGACTTCGACGGGGGCACCGTGCGGTTCTCGAGCACCGCCGCGCGCACCCACTACCTCGAGTACACCGTCGTCGACGGCGACCGCACCGCCACGGGAGTCATCCGGGTCGAGGTGTCACCGCCGCCCGAGCGCGACACCACGCCGATCACGGTGCCGCACACGGCGTTCCTGCGGGCCGGTCAGCCCGGCGAGGTGGACGTGCTGGCCACCGACATCGATCCGACCGGGGGAGTGCTCGTGCTCACCTCCCTGACGGCCACCGCCGAGGAGCAGGGGGTGCGGGTCGAGATCGTCGATCACCGCATCCTCCGCGTCACGCTGCAACGACCGCTCGAGACCGGGTCCGCCGAGTTGCGCTACCGGGTGAGCAACGGGCTCGCCGAGGCCGAGGGGCGGGTGTCGGTGCTCGAGGTGCCGCAGCCTCGCCTGCCCGGGCCGCCGGTCGCGGAGGCGGACCGGGTGTCGGCGCGCGTCGGCGATGTCGTCGACATCGATGTGCTCGCGAACGACGAGCACCCCGACGGCGAGCCGCTCACGCTCGATCCCGAGCTCGTGGAGTCGCCCGAGGCGGGGCTGCTGTTCGCGTCGGGCGACCGACTGCGCTACTTCGCACCCGACGAGCCCGGCCAGTACCGGGCCTCGTATCGCGTGGCCGGGCCCGACGGCCAGAACGTGACCGCCTGGGTCGAGCTGACCGTGCGCCTCGCCGATCCCGCCACGAACGCCAAGCCCGTTCCGCGCGAGGTCACTGCGCGCGCCCTCGCGGGCGAGACCGTGCGGATCCCGATCCCGTTGTCGGGCGTCGACCCCGACGGCGACTCGGTGGAGCTGCTCGGCCAGGTGTCGAATCCCGAGCGCGGAACGGTCGTCGAGCGCGGCACCGGATGGCTCGACTACCAGGCCGGCGAGTATTCATCGGGAACCGATGTCTTCCGGTACGCGGTCGTCGACGCGCTCGGCGCGCGCGCCGAGGGGCAGGTCCGGGTGGGCATCGCAGACCCGCCGAGCGTGGCCGACCGCCCCGTCGCGGTCGAGGACTCGGTGCTGGTGAGGCCCGGGCGCACGGTTGCGGTGCGGGTGCTCGCCAACGACTCCGATCCCGGCGGCTCGCCGCTCACCCTGACCGCGGTCTCCCCGGTCGACCCCGATACGGCGGCGAAGGTCGACGGCGACAGCGTCGTCGTGCGCGCGCCCGACCACGAAGGGGTCTTCGGGTTCGAGTACACGGTGCGCAACGCGGACTGGTCGACGGCGAGCGGGCACCTCACGATCGAGACCAGCGAGGATGCCCCGCCGGCCAGGCCCGAGGCATCCGACGTCGTGCTGACGCTGAACGACATCGTCGACCGCGACGAGATCGACGTGGACGTCAAGGCGCATGTGTTCCTCGCGGACGCCGCACTCGCGCGCGCCCCCATCCGGCTCGTCCGCGGTTACGACGACGCCGCGGACGTACTGGCCGACGGGCGGGTGCGGGTGCAGGTCGGCGAGCATCGCCGCATCGTCCCGTTCGAGGTCGTGCACCCCGACGATCCCTCGATCGGCGCGTACGCGTTCATCTGGGTGCCGGGCCGCGACGATGCGATCCCGCAGCTGCGTACCGACGCGCCCGAAGTGCGGGTCGAGAGCGGCGAGGAGGTGCGGATCGAGCTCGCCGACCAGGTGATCGCCGCGTCGGGCCGGCCCGTGCGAGTCGCCGACGAGGCAGGCGTGCGCGCGGTGCACGCCGACGGCACCGACCTGGTGGTCGACGAGGACACGTTGCGCTACCGCTCCGAGGAGGGCTACTTCGGTCCGGCGTCGATCTCGCTCACGGTGACCGACGGGGATCGCCCCGACGACCCCGCCGGGCGCACGGGCACGATCGTGATCCCGATCGTGGTCGAGCCGATCGACGGCCAGCCGCCGTCGTTCGTCGGGCAGGTGCTCGACCTCGAGCCGGGCCAGCCCAAGACGATCGACCTCGTGCGGCTGACCACGCACCCGTACGCGCGCACCGCGGAGGGGCTCTCGTATCGGGTGATCGACGCGTCGGCGGGCTTCTCGGTGTCGCTGTCGGGGAGCCGCCTCGTGATCCGGGCCTCCCCGCAGGCGGTGAGCGGAACCTCGGGCCGGGTGACGATCGGCGTCTCGGCGGGTGAGGTGACCGGCACGCCCGGGGTCATCGAACTGCGCGTCGTGCCGTCCACCCGGCCGCTCGCCCGGCCCGCCGACGACGACGCGGTGGTCGTGCGCGGCGCCACCACCGAGGTCGACGTGCTGTCGAACGACCAGCCCGGCAACCCGTTCCCGCGTGAGCCGTTGCGCGTGGTCGGGATCACCGGCCTCGATGCGACGAACCTGCCGCACGGCGTGCATGTGCAGCCGAGCGACGACCGCGCCACCCTCACGGTGCGCGTCGACGGTGACGCCGAGCCGGGCGACACCACCATCGGATACGTGGTCGAGGACGCCACCGGCGACCCCGCTCGCCGGGCCTGGGCGAACGTGCGCATCTCGGTGCAGGATCGCCCCGCTCCGATCACCGACCTGCGGATGACGGGCTTCGGCGCCGGCCGTATCGACCTCGCGTTCGGCGCCGGGGTGGCGAACAACTCGCCGATCACCGGCTATCGGGTCGACCTGCTCGACCCGGCCACGCGCGAGCGGGTGGGCGGTTCGATCTGCGACGCGACCACCTGCTCGATCGTGACGCCGGGCAACGGTGCCGCGAACGCGGTGATCGTGCGGGTCACGGCGCGCAACGCGATCGGCGACTCCGCGCCGGTCGAGCTCGGTGGTGCCGTCTGGTCGGACATCGTCCCCGCGGCCCCCGTCGGCCTCACCGCGCAACCGCGCGACGGACGACTGCTCATCGAGTGGGCCCCCGTCGGGGTGCCGGGCGGCAGCCCGGTCCGGTCGTACGTCGTCACCGTCGCGGGCGTGCCGGTCGAGGTTGCGGCATGGTCCGCGTGCACGGTCTCATCGTGCTCGATCGAGTCGCAGGCCCTCGCGAACGGCAGCGTGGTGTCGTTCGCGGTGAGCGCGCGCAACGACGCCTACCCCGCGCTCGTGCAGTGGAGCGAGGCGAGCGGGGTGGGCACGCCGTTCGGCCGGCCGATCGCCGCGGCGGCGAGTGCGGTCTCCGACGACGCACGGGGGGCGGTGACCGTCTCGTGGGCCGGGTTCGAGGGTAACGGGGACCCGGTGCTCGGGTACTACGTGCAGCGGCTCGTCTCAGCCGACGCGGTGCCGAGCGGCGCCCAAGCCTGCTCGGTCACCTCCCCCGCGCCCGGGCGCGTCGTCCCACCGACCAGCGGCGGGGCCGTCGCCGAGACGATCGAGACCGACGGCGCCACCCGCAGCGTCACCTTCAGCGGCGCGGTGGGCACCCCCGGTCGATACGGTTTCGTGGTGTGGGGCTGGAACCGGGCCGGATGCGTGCGCGGCGACGTCGTACAGGCCACGGTTCGCCCGGCCCCGGGCCCGGTGGGCTCGGTGTCGAGCCGGATGGACTGGCTCGCGGCGAACGAGGTCTGGGACCGCCGCATCGACTCCATCGCCGGTGCCGGCGGCGCGCGCCTCGAGATCGTCGCGGTCGACAACCGAGGCGTGCAGCTCGGCGCCCCGCGGTCGTTCTCGGGTTCGGGCTGGCTGCGCGAGCTCCTGCAGCGGCCGTTCGGGGAGACGGCGCGGTTCCAGGTGCGCGCCTGCAGCGAGTGGGGCAACTGCGGCCCGTGGTCGGATCCGCTGCCGACCGGCTCAACGCCCTCGCTCACCTTCACGGTTCCCGGTCTCGCCTACGCGCCGGCCGACGGTCCGTGGGGCGAGAGCGTGTGGCGCTGGTCTGGCGACCCCGACAACTCGGGACTTCCCGCGACGTACCGGTGCGGCATCGCGGGCGATGACGTCGGCCGACCCGCTCAGAGTCCCGTGTCGTGCCGGGTCGACGACGCAGGGCCGAACGACCGGGTCTGGTTGGATGTCGAGGTGGCCGGTGTGACGGCCCGCAAATGGAACCGGTGAGGAGTCGATCGATGACGATGACCCCCGACGAGGCGGCGGAGTTCGCCGCCGACCTCGATCGACTGGTGGGCGCAGTCGAAGAGGTGCTGCTCGGCAAGAACCGCATCGTGCGGCTCTCGTTCATCGCGCTGCTGAGCGAAGGGCATCTGCTGCTCGAGGACGTGCCGGGCACCGGCAAGACCTCGCTCGCGCGGGCCATGGCCCAGTCCGTGGCGGGCACGAGCAATCGCGTGCAGTTCACGCCCGACCTGCTGCCGGGCGATATCACGGGCGTCACGGTCTACGACCAGCGCAGCGGTCGGTTCGACTTCCACCCGGGCCCGGTGTTCGCGAACATCGTGCTCGCCGACGAGATCAACCGGGCGAGCCCCAAGACTCAATCAGCCCTGCTCGAGGTGATGGAGGAGGGGCAGATCACCGTCGACGGCCAGACGCACACGGTGGGGCATCCGTTCATGGTGATCGCGACGCAGAACCCGATCGAGCAGGCCGGCACCTACCGGCTGCCCGAGGCCCAGCTCGACCGCTTCCTGATGCGCTCGTCGATCGGCTACCCCGACCACGCGTCCACCATCCGCATCCTCGAGGGCGCCGACCAGCGCGCGCACGCGCACGTCGTCGAACCGCAGCTCGACGCCGACCACGTGGTCGCAATGGCGGCCGCGGCGCGCACCGTGTTCGTCGATCCGACCATCCACGACTACGTGTCGCGACTCGTCGAGGGCACCCGCGCCGCGCGCGAGGTGCGACTCGGCGTGAGCGTACGCGGAGCCCTGGCGCTGATCCGCGCCGCGAAGACGCACGCCGCCTCGCGGGGCCGGCACTACGTGGTGCCCGACGACGTCAAGGCGCTCGCCGAGCCAGTGCTCGCGCATCGGCTGATCCTCGACCCCGAGGCCGAGTTCGACGGCGTGACGGCGTCGAACGTCGTCGGCCAGGTGCTCATCGAGACGCCGCCGCCCTCGACGAGGCAGGCCGTGTGAGCCCGACTCCGACCACGACCGGCCCGCGGGATCGAACCCGCGAGGGCGTGCTCGCCGCGGCCATCGCGGCGGTGGTCGGATCGGCGCGCAGGCTGGCGGCCGCCACGGTGCGCGGCGGCCGGTGGATGCTCGGCGTGGTCACTCCGGTGGGTTGGGCGGTGGCGGCGTCGGCGGCGGTGTCGCTCGCGGTCGGGTACGCGTTCGGATGGCTCGAGCCGGTCGTGATCGGCTGGGGGCTCGCGGTGACCGCGGCAGTGGCCTCGCTGTGGCTGATCGGGCGTGGTGCGGCGTCGATCCGGCTCGAGCTGTCGACGCCGCGTGTTGCGGTCGGCGAGGCGGCCTCGGCCCGGCTCCTCGCGGAGAACCCCGCCGGCCGCCGGCTGATCGGGTTGCTCGTCGAGGTGCCGGTCGGCGGGCGGATCATCGAACGCGTGCTGCCGGCGCTCAGCCGCGGCGGCCGGTTCGACGAGTCGTTCCCGATTCCGACCGAGCGGCGCGGCGTGGTCGCGGTCGGACCGGTGCGCACGGTGCGCGCCGACCCGCTCGGCATCGTGCGCCGCGAGATCGTCTGGAGCGAACCCGAGGTGCTGCACGTGCACCCGAGGATCGCCCCGGTCGAGGCGCTGGGCAGCGGCCTGATCCGCGACCTCGAGGGGGCGCCGACCCGCGACCTCACCGCGAGCGACATCGCGTTCCACGCGTTGCGCGAGTACCTTCCGGGCGACGACCGCCGGCACATCCACTGGCGCAGCTCGGCCAAGACCGGCACGTTCATGGTGCGCCAGTTCGAGGAGACCCGGCGCAGCCGGCTGCTGGTGGTGCTCGACCTCGATCGGTCGGCGTACCGAGACGACGCCGAGTTCGAGCTCGCGGTGAGCGTCGCAGGGTCGGTCGGGGTGCGCGCCATCCGAGACGCACGCACGGTGGCCTTCGTGGTCCCCGGTCGCGCGGGCGAAAGCGCCTTCCACGAGCTGCCCACGGTGTCGCGCGATCGCCTGCTCGACGCCCTCTGCCTCGTCGAGGCCGACGATCGTGCCGTGCGCCTGCCCGACGTGGCGCGCGCGGCCGGGGAGGGGCTCGACGGCCTGTCGCTCGCGATCCTCGCCACCGGCTCCGCGCACGGCGTCGGGCGGGTGCGTCAGGCTGCGGCCAGGCTGCCGTCGGGCATCGAGTCGATTGCTGTGCTGTGCGCGCCGAGCGGTTCGCCGTCGGCGCGCCAGGTGGGCGCGCTCACCGTGTTCCGGGCAGCCAGTCTCGACGACCTGCGCGTGATGCTCGCCAGATCGGCGGCGGCATGAACACCCGGCAGGGCGCGCGGTCGATCGCGGTGGGGGTGCTGCTGCTGACCGGCATGGTCGCCGCAGCGACGGTGCCGTGGTGGCCGGTGTACGAGAGCCCTGCCCTCATGATCGCCGTCGCTGTCGCCGCGGGTGCGGGGTTCGCGATCGGGGTCGCAGGTGCGCTGCGGCGCTGGCCGGCCTGGCTCGTGGTGGTGTCGGTCACGGGGGCGTTCCTGGTGCTGGGCGTGCCGGCCGCCATCCCCGACCTCGCGGTCGCGACCGTGCTGCCGAGCCCGCAGGGGTTGGTCGAACTCGTGGTCGCGACCTGGGCGTCGTGGAAGCAGCTGGTCACGGTGGCGATTCCCGTCGGCTCCTACCAGTCGCTGCTGGTGCCGCCGTTCCTGCTGGCCCTGGTCGCTTCGACGGCGGCGGCCACGATCGCACTGCGGTCGAGGTTCCCCGGGGCCGCGGTGCTGCCTCCGGCGGGCCTGCTCGTCGTCGGCATCGCCCTCGGCGCCGTGCGTGGTGGGGCTGCGTTCGAGACCGGCGTCGCGTTCCTGCTCTTCGCCGGCGCATGGCTGGTGCGGCTGTCGATCGCACGCCGACGCGCGTTGGGCGTCGACCGCCGGTCGGTGGCGGCCATCGTCGATGCGCGACGGGTGCTCGGAGCGGTCGCGATCGGAGCGGTGGCGGTGACCGGCGCCGGGCTCGCGGCGGCCGCGGTGCCCGCGGGGCCGCGGCAGGTGATCCGCGCCGACCTGCAGCCCGTGTTCGATCCGCGCGACCTGCTGAGCCCCCTGGCGCCGTTCCGCACCGCGTTCGCGCCCGCCGTCGCCGATCGGCCGATGCTCGACGTGCGCGGCCTGCCCGACGGCTGGGGGCTGCGCCTCGCTTCGCTCGACAGCTACGACGGGATCGTGTACTCGGTGGGAGCCGGCGCCAGCGGGGCATCCGGCCGGTTCGCCCGACTGCCGTACCGGCTCGACCAGTCGGGCGCGCCGGGCGACCCGCTTCGGCTCGAGGTCGTCGTGCGCGATTTCGACGACGTGTGGGTGCCGGGCGTGGGGCGGCTGGAGCGCATCGACTTCGGCGGGCCTCGAGCGGCCGCGCTCGCGGAGCGCTTCGCGTACAACGACACGACCGGCACCGCAGCGGTCATCGGGGGTCTGAGCGAGGGCGACCGGTACACCGCGGACTCGATCGCGACCGAGCCGCTCTCGGGGCTGTCGGGGTTCCAGCCCGGCACCGCGGTGGTCGCGTCCGGGCCCGACCTGCCCGACGAACTGCGCCGCAGGCTCGACGAGTGGGCTCCGTCGACCCTCACCGCGGGGGAACGGCTCGCGGCGGTCGTCGCGGGTATCCGGCGCGACGGGTACGTCAGCCACGGCCTGCCCGACGAGCCGGCGAGCCGGCCCGGGCACTCGCTCGACCGCCTCGAGGAGCTGGTCTCGGAGCGGCCCATGGTCGGTGACGGTGAACAGTACGCCGTGCTCGCGGCGCTGCTCGCGCGCGAGATCGGCTTCCCGACGCGAGTCGTGGTCGGCTATCTGGCGTCGGATGCCTCGGGCGCACCGGATGCCTCGGGCACGACGACCTTCGTCTCCGCCGACCTGCGGGCCTGGATCGAGGTGCAGACCTCCGACGGCGCGTGGCGTCAGGTCGACCCGAATCCCGACGCCCGAGACGTGCCCGAGCGCAGTCCCGAGGACCCGACGATCGTGTCGCGTCCGCAATCGGTGCTGCCGCCGCCCGAACGCCGCACGCCCGTCGAAGACCTCGAGGTCGACCCCGAGGGCGCCGCGGACGAAGACGACCCCGGCGTCGACCCCTGGCCGGCACTCGCCGCGCGCGTCGCCGCCGGCACCGGCATCGTGATGCTCGCCGGAGGGCTGGTCGTCAGCCCGTTCGCGGCAGTGCTCATCGCCAAGGCGCGCCGGCGGCGCATCCGTCGATCGGCCGCCGATGCGGTCAGCCGTATCGAGGGGGCATGGGAGGAGTTCGCCGATACCGCGGTCGACCACGGCTACCTGCTCCCACCCGGCGGCACGCGCGCTGAGCAGGCCGCGTCGGTCGGCGGCCTGCTGCCGCTCGCCCTCGCCTCCGCCGTCGACCGAGCGGTGTTCGCGCCGAGTGGCGAGGTCGCCGACGCGCAGGCGACCGAGGTCTGGTCGGCGGTCGACCGGTTGCGCGCGGGGCTGGAACGCGACCGTGCCCGCGGTGAGCGGCTGCGTGCGCGGGTCTCACTGCGTTCGCTCGGCGGGTACGCTGTCCCGCGGAGAGGAGGCCGCGCGTGAAATGTCGGATCTGCGGTGCGGAACTACCCGCCGGAGCGATGTTCTGCGGCGAGTGCGGCAGCTCCTCGAGCGCGACACCCGAGTCGCGTCGCCGCGTCGATCCGCGCCCGGGCGACACCACGATCCTGCACCGGTCGCCGTCGGGCGTGGTGAGCGTGTCGGTGCCCTCGGCGGCGCCCGAGCCGGCGATCGCTCCTGCCGCGACGCCGGGCGCGACGTTCACCTTGCGGTTCTCCACCGGCGAGGTGCGCACGGTGTTCGGCACCGGACTCGTCGGCCGCAACCCGCTGCCGCAGCCGGGCGAGGTGTTCGACCATCTCGTGCAGATCGCCGACCGCACGCTGTCGGTGTCGAAGACCCATCTCGAGTTCGGCCAGCACGACGGCGAGCTGTGGGTGGCCGACCGGTTCTCGGGCAACGGCACGATCCTCCGGCGCGGGCACGACGGCGCGGTGCGCTGCGAGCCGGGGCGTCGGTACCTGGTGCCCCGAGGTGCGCTCGTGCAACTGGCCGAGCAGTCGTTCGTGGTGGGGTAGGCACTCCTCCTGCACACCGCGGTGCGGGGCGCGTGCATCCACAGTCGCGGTCGGCGGGGTCGGCACCGCCCGGCGCGGCAGGTTGGCTGGCCGGATGCCACGTCGTCGAGCCCAGCACCTCGCGGACGCCGCGACGCCCGTCGCACGCGCGCTCGCGTCGACCGTCGCCATGCCGGTCGACGCGATGGTGCCGCTCTCGCTGCCCGCCCCGCTGCCCGATCCCGAACGCCCGGGCTTCCCGGTGCTCGCCACGCTCACGCCGATCGCGGGCGCCGTCGTGCTGTGGGTGATCACGGGCTCCCCGTTCGCGCTGGTCTTCGCCGCACTGGGCCCCGTCGCCGCGGTCGCCTCGCTCCTCGACGGGCGGCGGCAGCAGCGTCGCCGTCGACGACGCGGCGCGGTCGAGCGCTCCGCCGCGTTCGCCGAACTCGACGAACGCGTCCGGCTCCGGCACGACGCCGAGCGGGCCGAGGCGTGGCGCCGCTCCGGCTCGGCGCGAGCCGCGCTGGCCGCACCGCCCGGCTCCGACTGGCGGCATCCCGACGCCGGCCGCGCGGTGCTCGGCCGTGCGAGCGGCGAAAGCTCCCTGCGGCTCGACGGAACGCCGCGCGACGACGACGACCGGGCCGCCCTCGCACGGGCGGCGGTGTGCGAGGGCCTTCCGCTTGCGGCGGCCGTCGCCGACGGCATCGGATTCGTCGGGCCGCCCGCGCTCGCGCGGGCGGCGGCGCGCGCCGCGCTGGTGCAGGCGGCGCACCGTGCCGCACCCGACGCGCTGGCGATCGATCTGCCGCGCGAGGCGTGGTCGTGGGCGATGAGGCTGCCGCATCGCACCGGGGCGCGGCGCCTCGCGCTGGTCGACGGCGGTTCGACGAGGCCCGATGGGCGCGCCGAGGGCGGATGCATCGCGGTCGCGCCGAGCGAGGCCGACCTGCCGCCCGGGCTGGCCACGGTGCTGCGGCTCGAATCGCCGACCGCTGCGGTGCTGGTGCGATACGGCGGACTCGTCGATCGTCGGCCGGTCACCCCCGAGCTCGTGAGCGAGCGCGAGGCGGCCGAGTGGGCGATCGCGACAGCACGCGCCGCCGCGGGCGCCGCGACCCCCGTCGAACCACCCCGATCGGTGCCGTGGAGCACGCTGCCCCAGCCCGCCGGAGAGGTCGACGGCCGGGCACGACTGCGCGCGGTGGTCGGGCAGGGCGTCGAGGGTCGGGTCGAGCTCGACCTCGTCGCCGACGGACCGCACGCGCTGGTGGCGGGCACGACGGGCAGCGGCAAGAGCGAGTTCCTGCTCGCATGGGTCGCCGCGCTCGCGGCCGCCTATCCGCCCGAGGCGGTGGCGTTCCTCCTCGTCGACTTCAAGGGCGGCGCGGCGTTCGCTCCGCTCGAGGGGCTGCCGCACGTGACGGGCATCGTCACCGACCTCGACGAGGCCGAGGCCCGCCGCGCCGTCGCCAGCCTGCGCGCCGAACTCCGCCACCGCGAGCAGGTGCTCGCCGCGGCCGGCGCGCGCGACCTGGCGGCGCTCGACGCGGGCACGACGCTGCCCCGGCTCGTCGTCGTGGTCGACGAGTTCCCGGCGATGATCGAGCGGTTCCCCGCGCTCGGCGAGGTGATCGCCGACCTCGCGGCTCGCGGGCGCTCGCTCGGCGTGCACCTGGTGCTCGCGGCCCAGCGCCCCAACGGCGTGGTGCGCGATGCGATCACCGCGAACTGCCAGCTGCGGATCGCGTTGCGGGTGCTCGCCCGAAGCGACAGCGTCGCGGTGATCGGCAGCGATCACGCCGCCGGACTGCCCGCCGGTACGCCCGGGCGAGCCGTGCTGGTGCGCGGCGACGGGCGCCCGACGGTGTTCCAATCGGCGTTCGCCGACGCCGGGGCGCTCGACGGCCTGCGCCTGCGGCGCGCCGACGCCGCACCGGCGCGCCGGCCCTGGCTGGAACCGTTGCCCCACCGGCTGGCGCCGGAGCATCCCGACCTCGTCGCGCTCATCGCGCTCCGTGAGCCCACCGACGCCGTGGTGTTCGGCCTCGCCGACGACCCCGACCGCCAGCGACGCGTGGCGGCGGCGTGGAATCCCGAACGCGACGGCAACCTGCTCGTCGTCGGCGCCCCCGGCTCGGGCCGCACGGGCGCGCTCGCCGCGGTCGCCCGGGCGTGGCAGCGCTCCCGCCCCCGGGCTGGGCTCGTCGTGCTCGACGGCCCGCGCAGCCGGCAATGGGACGCGCTGCGCGGTGAGCTCGAGGCGGTGCGCACGGGTCGGAGCGGCGACCGACTGCTGCTGATCGACGACCTCGACCTGCGGTTCCGAGGCTGGCCCGAGCCCTACCGGCTCGAGGCGGCCGAGCTGATCGACTCGCTCACTCGCGAGGGTCGATCGGCCGGGCTCGTCGTCGCCGCGTCGGCTCGCAGTGCGAACAGCGCGGGTCGGTTCGCGTTCGACGGGTTCGGGCAGGTGCTGCGGTTGCGGCACGCCACCCGAGCCGACCTCGTGCAGGCGGGCGGGGCGGGGGAGCTCTGGAACGACGCCGATCCGGTCGGCGCGGGGCTGTGGCGAGGGCTGCGCGTGCAGGTCGCGGAGGTCGGGCGGATCGACGAGGCCGCACCTCCCGCCCGGGTGCCCGAACTCGGTGCGGCCGACCTCCGCGCCGCGGACTCGCGTTCGGTGGCGGTGGTCAGTCCGTCACCGCGCTCGGACGCGCCGGTCGTGGCCGCGCTGGTGGGAAGCCCGCCACTGATGTTCGACGCCCGACCCGACGGGGCGCGGGCGGCCGAGGCGGCGCTCGCCGCCATCGACGTGCCGGGCCGGCCGATCGTGCTGGCGGCGGACGCGGAATCGTGGGCCGGCGCCTGGTCGCTCGCGGCCGCGATGCGCGACACCGCGGTGCTCGTCGTGCGCGGCGGCCCGCTCGAATACCGCGCACTCGCCCGAGACCGCGGCCTGCCGCCGCTGCTCGACGAGCGCCCGGCGCAGTGCTGGCTGCTGCGCCCGGGCGAGGCGCCGATCCGCCGTCGGTGGCCCCCGACATCCGCCGAACCCATCGATGCGACCTCGGCGCCGCACGCGACGGAAACAGTGGAGAACTCGCCCCACCAGATGCGGATTCCGTAGGGGGAATCCGCAAAAGGTAACGAATCGGGCATGAACCCGTGCTTCGCGGCCGCCGGTGTGGCAATATCTTCCCACCCACTGCACGTGCCCTGTGCCCGAGAGGAGACACCGTGACGTCTCGCCCCCTTCCCCAGGATCCGATGATCAGATCGCTCGTGCTGCAGGCCCGGCGGGCCCAGCTCACGCGGCGCGGCCTGCTCGCGGGCGCCGGCGCCGGGATGTCCGCCCTCGCCCTTGCGGCCTGCTCCACCGGCGGGGGCCAGGCCAAGCCGACCGCCGCGACCGACAAGTCCGAAACCGACCCCACGCTGACGTGGGCGAACTGGGCGGCCTACATCGACGAGGACGACGACGGCAACTACCCGACCCTGCAGCGGTTCGAGCAGGAGACCGGCATCTCGGTGACGTACGACGTCGCCGTCGACGACAACAACACCTTCTACGGCAAGGTGAAAGACCAACTGCAGCTCGGCCAGGACATCGGCGCAGACCTCGTCTGCCTCACCGACTGGATGGTGAGTCGCTGGATCCGTCTCGGCTACACGCAGGAGCTCGACCACGCGAACATCCCGAACCTCAGCAACCTCGAGCCGGCGCTGCGCGACCCCGACTTCGACCCCGGCCGCGTGCACTCCGTGCCATGGCAGGGCGGGTTCGCCGGCATCTGCTGGAACACCGAGGCGATCCCCGGCGGCCTCGAATCGGTCGACGACCTCTGGAACCCCGAGCTCAAGGGCCGCGTCGGTGTGCTCAGCGAGATGCGCGACACCATGGGGCTGTTGATGCTGCAGAACGGCGTCGACATCGCCGGCGAGTGGGGGGACGCCGAGTACACCGCCGCCATCGACGTGCTGCGCGAGCAGGTCGAGAAGGGTCAGGTGCGCAACATCAAGGGCAACTCGTACCTCGAAGACCTGAAGAGCGGCGACACCCTCGCGGCGATCTGCTGGTCGGGCGACATCACGGTCATCAACGCCGAGGCCGGCGACAAGTGGCAGTTCGCGCTGCCGTCCGCGGGCGGCACGCTCTGGAACGACAACTTCCTCGTGCCGATCGGCTCGCCGCGCAAGACAAACGCTGAGAGGCTCATCGACTTCTACTACCAGCCCGACGTCGCCGCCGAGGTCGCCGCGTGGGTGAACTACATCACCCCGGTGGTCGGAGCCAGGGAGGCGGCCGAGGCCATCGATCCCGAACTCGCCGAGAACCAGCTCATCTTCCCGAATGACGAGACGCTGTCGCAGGCGCACATCTTCCGCACCCTCACCGGTCCCGAAGAGCAGCGCTACCAAGCCGAGTTCCAGTCGATCCTGCTCGGCGCATAAGGGGTGACGATGGCGGTACGCGAATTCGCCGAACGCGGGGCCGACCTGCAACTGGTCGGCATCCAGAAGCGGTTCCCGGGGTTCACGGCGATCGAGGAGCTCGACCTCACCATTCCCGCCGGCTCGTTCTTCGCACTGCTCGGCCCGTCGGGCTGCGGCAAGACCACGACCCTGCGGCTCGTCGCCGGCCTCGAGGAGCCGACTCGCGGGCGCATCCTGATCGGCGGCACCGACGTGACCGCCACCAAGGCGCACCAGCGCCCGGTGAACACGGTGTTCCAGAGCTACGCGCTCTTCCCGCACATGACGATCATCGAGAACGTCGCGTTCGGGCTGAAGCGCCGGCGCATCTCCGACCCCGTCGGCCGCGCGCACGAGGCGCTGAAGCTCGTCGAGCTCGATCACCTCGCGCAGCGGCGCCCGCAGCAGCTCTCGGGCGGCCAGCAGCAGCGGGTCGCGCTCGCCCGCGCGATCGTGAATCGGCCCGCGCTGCTGCTGCTCGACGAGCCGCTGGGCGCCCTCGACCTGAAGCTGCGCCGTCAGATGCAGCTCGAGCTCAAGTCGATCCAGGAAGAGGTGGGCCTCACCTTCCTGCACGTGACCCACGACCAGGAAGAGGCCATGACCATGGCCGACACCGTCGCGGTCATGAACCAGGGCGCGATCGAGCAGATGGGCGCCCCCGACGAGCTCTACGACCTGCCGCGCACCGCGTTCGTCGCGAACTTCCTCGGCCAGTCGAACCTCTTCACGGGCCCGGTCGCCGCGACCACGCCCGACACGATCGCGGTCGACGTCGCCGGCACCCCCGTCCGCATCCCCACCGCCAGGGCCCAGCGGCACCAGGGCACCGTGACCGTCGGAGTGCGCCCCGAGAAGGTCGCGCTGCACGAGACCGCGCCTCCCGAGGCGCCCGATCGCAACGTGCTCGGGCCGGGGCGGGTCATCGACGTGTCGTTCTCGGGCGTGAGCACCCAGTACCTCGTCGACGTACCCGGCGCCGGCACCCTGCTCGTGTTCGCCCAGAACGTCGGGCACGGTCCGGCCGTCGCGGTCGGCGCCGAGGCGTGGCTGAGCTGGCGCATCGAGCACGGGTTCGGACTCGCCGACGAGGCATCCGCGCAGCCCCGGTTCCCCGCGGATGCGTCGACCTCGGCGATCGCGGCCCAGCAGCGCGACGCGCTCACCACGGAGCTCGAGGAGGCCTGATGGCCTTCGCCGCCTTCGCGACCGCCGAAGCGCAGCCGCAGGCTCCGCGCCGGCGCAGCCCCATCGCACTGTTCCTGCTGCTGCCCGGCATCGCCTACCTACTGCTGTTCTTCCTGACGCCACTGGTATCGCTGCTGCTCACCTCGCTGCAGCAGCCGAGCGAGTTCGGCGACATCGGCGTGTACGAGTTCGCGTTCAACTGGCAGAACTACGTCACGGTGATCGAGGCGTACTGGCCGCACATCCTGCGCTCGTTCGGGTACGCGCTCGCGGCGACCGTGTTCGCCCTGCTGTTCAGCTACCCGCTGGCGTACTTCATCGGCGTGAAGGCGCGACCGTGGCCACTGCTGCAGAGCCTGATGCTGGTGCTCGTGATCGCCCCGTTCTTCATCAGCTTCCTGCTGCGCACGCTCGCGTGGAAGCAGATCCTCTCCGACGAGTCGTTCATCATCACCTCGCTGAAGGCGCTGTCCCTGCTCGCACCCGACGCGCACTTCGCGGGCACGCCGTTCGCGGTGATCTTCGGCCTCACCTACAACTTCATCCCGTTCATGACGCTGCCGCTGTACACCGCACTCGAGCGGCTCGACACGCGGTACCTCGAGGCGGGCAGCGACCTGTACGCCAATCCGTTCACGGTGTTCCGCAAGGTCACCATCCCGCTGTCGATGCCGGGCATCGTCGCGGGGACGCTCCTCACGTTCATCCCCTCGGCGGGCGATTACATCAATGCGAGCCGCGACTTCCTCGGCGGGCCCGACACGCAGATGATGGGCAACGTCATCGAGGCGAACTTCCTCGTGCTGCTGAACTATCCGGCGGCGGCGGCGCTGTCGATCATCCTGATGGCCGTGATCCTCGTGCTCGTGGGCGTGTACGTGAAGCGGAGCGGAACGGAGGACCTGCTGTGAGCGGTGAAGCACAGGCCGGCGCCGTGCTCGGCGGCCTCGCCGAGCAGGAGCAGCTCGAGGGACGCGGTGGGGGTGGCGCCGACGGCCGCCCGGGCCGCGTCACCCGGGAGCGCGGCCGGCGTCTCGGCCTCGGCGACTGGCTGCTGCCGGCCTATACGGTCATCGCGTTCGTGTTCCTGCTCATTCCGATCGCGTACACGTTCGTGTTCTCGTTCAACGACTCGCTGAAGTCGAACATCTCGTGGCGCGGCTTCACCTTCGACAAGTGGCTGAACGTCTGCAACGTCGAGGGCGGGGCGGTCTGCGAGGCGTTCGGCAACAGCATCGTGATCGGCGTGGTCTCGACGGTCGTCGCGACCGCGCTGGGCACGATGATCGCCATCGCCCTCGTGCGCTACCGGTTCCGCGCGCGCAGCGCGACGAGCCTGCTGCTGTTCCTGCCGATGGCCACCCCCGAGGTCGTGCTCGGTGCGGGCCTCGCGGCCCAGTTCCTCGCCGTCGGCGTGCCGAAGGACATGTTGACGATCATCCTCGCGCACATCATGTTCTGCATCAGCTTCGTCGTCGTCACGGTGAAGGCCCGCGTCGCGAGCCTCGATCCGGCGCTCGAAGAGGCCGGGCGCGACCTCTACGGGTCTCCCAACCAGGTGTTCTGGCGGGTGACGTTCCCGCTGCTGCTTCCGGGCATCCTCGCTGCCGCGTTGCTGTCGTTCGCGCTCAGCTTCGACGACTTCATCATCACGAACTTCAACTCGGGATCGGTCACGACCTTCCCGAAGTACGTGTACATCTCGGCGTCGCGCGGCATCCCGGCCGAGGCGAACGTCATCGCCTCGGCGGTGTTCCTGTTCGCGATCGTCCTCGTGATCGCGGCGCAGGTGTCGCGCGCGGCGCGGGCGAAGCGGCTCGCCAAGCAGGGGTGAGCGCGCCCGCGCGCTAGACCGTCGCGCGGATCTCGCCGACGGGTCGGTCGCCGCCCATGACCCACAGGTCGAGCTCGGCCTGCACGGCGTCGACGGCGTCGTGTTCGAGTGCACCGGCGTCGGCGAGCAACCGCAGGGCGACGATCGTCGAGGCCCGCTGGCTGCCGTCGAGCACCTTGACCGCCGTCGTGGTGCCGTTCGGCGCGGTCATGACCATGACGCCCTCGGCGCCGCGCTTGGCGAAGACGCCGAGCCGCTCGATCGCGACCGTGTCGGGCTGGCCGGGCCCGCCGGCCGCCCACGCATGGTCGCGCACCGCGGCGGTGAGCGCGGCGGCCTCGCGGAACAGCGCGAACGGCGAGGTCGACTGCGCGGTGGTGATCTTCTGGATGCCTCGGGCCAGACCCGCGAGGCTGATCGCGAAGACCGGCGTGCCGCACCCGTCGACGGCGACCGCCGATGGGCGTTCGCCGCTCAGCCGTTCGAGCACGTCGAGCACTTTGCGCTGCATCGGGTGACCGGGGTCGAGGTAGCTCTCGAGCGGCCACTCGTTCGCCGCGCACGCGAGCAGCATCGCGGCGTGCTTGCCCGAGCACTCCATGGTCACGCGCTCGGGCCCGCCGCCTGCCCGCACCACCTGCTCGCGGGCGGCGCGATCGCCCGGCAGGGCCGGCGGGCAGCCGAGCACCGGGGGCAGCAGCTCGGCGCGTGCGAGCAGGCCCTTCACGAGGGCGACGTGCGCGGCGGTGCCCGAGTGGCTCGCGGTCGCGATCGCCGCGTCCTCGCCGCGCAGCGTGACGCCAGACGTCATCGCGGCGATCGCCTGGAACGGCTTCAGGCACGAGCGCGGCAGGATGGGCGAGCGGATGTCGCCGAGCTCGCGCACCACCTCGCCCTCGGGGGAGAGCACGACGGCCGAGCCGGCGTGACGGGACTCGGTGAAACCACTGCGCACGACCACGGCGAGCTCGACGGCGTCGGAGGACGAGAAGGTGCCGGCCACGATCAGCCGAGCGCGGCGAACGCGTCGTCGAGCACGGTGAGGGCGTCGTCGATGAGCGCATCGCTCATCGCGAGACTCGGCAGGAATCGCAGGACGTTGCCCCAGGTTCCGGCGTTGAGGAACAGGATCCCGTGCTGCGCGGCGTACGCGACGATCTGCGACACGGCCTCGGAGTTCGGGCGCTTCGTGGTGGCGCCGGTGCCGGGCTGCACGAGCTCGATCGCGACCATCGCGCCCAGCCCGCGGATCTCACCGATCACGTCGTAGCGGGCCCGCAACCGCTCGAGGCCGGCCTTCAAAGTTCGCTCGATGCGCTCGGCCTCGGCGAGCAGCCCGTTCTGCTCGATGGTCTCGAACACGGCGACCGCCGCGGCGCACGCCACCGGGTTGCCGCCGAAGGTGCCGCCGAGGCCGCCGGGCTGAGAGGCATCCATGATCTCGGCGCGACCGGTGACCGCGGCCAGCGGCAACCCGCCCGCGATGCCCTTGGCCGAGAGCACCAGGTCGGGCTCCCAGCCGAAGTGCTCGCTCGCGAACCAACGGCCGGTGCGGGCCATGCCCGACTGGATCTCGTCGGCGATCATTACGACACCGTGCTCGGTGCACCAGCGCTGCAGGATCGGCAGGTACCCGTCGGCGGGCACCATGAATCCGCCCTCGCCCTGGATCGGCTCGACGACGAGGCACGCCAGGTCGCTCGCGCCGATGACCTTCTCGAGGTAGGCGATGGTGCGGGCCGCGGCGTCCTCGCCGTTCAATCCGTCTCGGTAGGGGTAGGAGTTCGGGGCGTGGTAGACGTCTCCGGCGAACGGACCGAAGCCGGTCGCGTACGGCATGGCCTTGTAGTTCATGGCCATCGTGAGGTTGGTGCGGCCGTGGTAGGCGTGGTCGAGCACGGCGACCGCGCGTCGGCCGGTGAACTTGCGCGCGATCTTCACGCCGTTCTCGACCGCCTCGGCGCCCGAGTTGACGAGCACCGACTTCTTCGCCCAGGCGCCGGGCGTGTGCTGGGCGAGCAGTTCGGCCACCCGCACGTACTGCTCGTAGGGGGTGATCGTGAAGAGGGTGTGGGTGACGTCCTGCAACTGCGAGGCGGCCGCAGCGACCACGGATGCCTCGGTGTGGCCCACGGTCGTGACCCCGATGCCGGCGCCGAAGTCGACGAACTGGTTGCCGTCGATATCGACGAGCACCGCGCCGTTGGCGTGCGCGATGTAGACGGGCAGCGCGCTCGACACGCCGTCCGAGACGACGGCCTGTCGACGTCGGTGGAGCTCCTGCGACTTCGGACCGGGCACCGCGGTCACGATCTTGCGCTCCTGCGTCACGGCGCGGACGGGGGCGGCGGGAACCTCGGTGTCGATGGAGTCAGTCATGGTGCAGCCAGCTTAGCCGCGCAGGGCAGAATCGAACGGGGAACCCCGACCGGAGGAGCGGACATGGCACTGGGTGAGCACGGCTTCGAGATCGCGCTCGAATGGACCGGTGATCGCGGCACCGGGACGTCGGGCTACCGAGCGTACGGGCGGCAGCACGTGGTGCGTGCCGAGGGCAAGGTGCATGAGCTCGCGGGCTCCAGCGACCGCGCCTTCCACGGCGATCGCGACCGCTGGAACCCCGAGGAGCTGCTGCTTGCGGCCGTCGCCGACTGCCACCTGCTGAGCTACCTGCACGTCGCGGCGAACCATGGAGTGATCGTCCGCGGCTACACGGATGCGCCGATCGCCACGCTGCGGCTCGACGGGCGCGGCGGCGGCTCGATCGTCGAGGCGGTCCTGCGTCCCCGCGTGGTGGTCGCGTCGCCCGAGATGGCCGACCTGGCGCAGGAGCTGCATCGCGAGGCATCCGAGAAGTGCTTCATCGCCGCGTCGGTGGCGTTCCCGGTGCGGCACGAGCCGACCGTCGCGGTGCTCGGCGGCTGAGACGCGCGCGCCTCACGACTCGGGCACGACGGGCGGCGCGGCCGGGATGGTCGCGACCGGCGGGCACGGATGCCCGCCGACGAGCCGCGAGCAGGCCGGCAGGAAGCCGGGGAAGCGCTCGGCGGTCGGGTCGCCGAACCAGCGCCACCACAGGCGCCAGAAGTTCAGGTTTCCCCACGACGAGCAGCCGTCGCCGCTCTCGGGGTCGAGCACGGCGGCGGCGTTCGGCTGGTACGGCGTGTAGTTGTAGAGGTTGGCCGTCGCCTGGTTGCGGATGTCGACCGGATGCGCCCCGCAGGCCTCGTCGGGATGGAACGCGACGTCGACGACGCCGATGCGGTAGGCGCGATCGGGATGCTCCGTGTACTGCCGGAACTGCCACGCGGCGTTGTACACCTGGTTGAAGAACCCGAAGTACTTCTGCTCGCAGTCGGCCGTGTCGGGGCATCCGTAGCCGGTCGCGCGCTCGTAGCCGTACGCGCTCGGCCGGGTGAGCAGCGACTGCTCCTTCTGCAGCAGCACGATGAGCGCGCGTGGGCTGATGCCGCACGCGCCGGCGACCCGGTGCAGGATGCGGCTGGCGCGCTCGTGCGCCGCGCCGCGGTACGCGTCGCAGTGGCCGGGCCCCTCATCGGGCTGGTCGGTCGTGGTCTCGCGGTAGTGCGCGAGGCACACCACGCCGGCGTCGGGCCGGCATGCGGTCTGCTCGAGGAACCGCTGGATGTCGGCCTCGCTCATCGCGGTGCTGTCGAAGAACGCGTCGTCGCTGACGATGAGCGCGGGGTCGAACTCCTCGGTCGACGGCTCGGCGCTCGCGGTCGCGGCCCCGTCGGGCGCGGGCGGGTCGGCGGCAGGCGGCGTCGTGCAGGCGGCGAGCCCGAGCATCAGGGCGGATGCCGCGGCGAGCGCCGTGGCGAGGCGGGCGACCTTGGAGGACCTCATCGCCGCGACCCTATCGGTTCGACGCGGGGCAGCGCTGGGAGTTCCCCGTCCCGATGCGCTTTTCAGGCGTTTCGGCGCCCGGGGCCGCGACACGCCGCACTTCCTCCTGAGAAACGCGCGAAAACGGCCGCGCATCCTGAAAAAGGCTTCGTCGGGGTCAGAGGCGTTCGCGGGGGACGACGCGGTCGACGAGCTTCGCGATCGCCCCTTCGGGCGGGGACTCGTTGTAGCGGCCCGCGAGCTCCTGTCCGCTGAGTGCGTGGATCGCGGCCATGATCTCGTCGGTCGCCGCGCGGCGGGCGCGCCCCGACTCGGCCGAGCCGTGCGCGGAGAGGTCGAGCGGTTCGCCGAACCGCACCGTCACCGGCCGGATGCGCGGCAGCTTCGCGCCGACCGGTTGGATCTCCTGGGTGCCGATCAACCCCACCGGCACGACGCGGGCACCGGTCGTGAGCGCCAGCCACGCGACCCCGGTGCGGCCGCGGTAGAGCCGGCCGTCGAGCGATCGGGTGCCCTCGGGGTACAGCGCGAAGGCGCTGCCCGACTCGAGGATCCGCCGACCTTGGTCGAGCGCCTCCTGGGCCTGGCTGCCGGCGCCGCGTTCGACGCTGACCGCGCCGATCGAGCGGAAGAAGGTCCGCGAGATCCAGCCCTTCAGCCCTCGGCCGGTGAAGTAGTGCGACTTCGCGAGGAACTGCACGGGCCGTGGTGCGGTCAACGGGATCACGATGCTGTCGACGAACGAGAGGTGGTTCGAGGCGAAGATCACCGGCCCATCCTTCGGCACCAGCTTGGTGCCCTCGATGCGCGGGCGGTACAGCAGCAGCACGATCGGGCGCAGCACGAGCCGGACGCCATGGTAGAGCGCGCCGGGACGCTTCGGCGCGACGGGAACGGCGTCCTCTTCGATCTCGCTCACGGATCGACGCTACGTCGCGGGGCATGCATTCGACGGCATATTCGCCGGGATGGGGGAGGATGACGATATGGGGCTGCTCGACGACGCCGAACTCGTCATCCTCGAGGACGGGCTTGTGACGGCGGCGATGTTCACCGGGCGTCGCCGCCCGTCCGCCGAGGCGGCGCTCGCCGCCGTGATCGCGGCCCGCTCGGGGATCCGGGCCGACGACATCGAACTCGACTGGGCCTGCGATGAGTGCGGCTCCCGACACGGCGCCCCCGCGGTCGAGTACCCGCCGGGGCCGGGCGGCGTACCCTGGCGCGGCGACGCCGCGGCCCACGGGTCGCTGCTCGTCGCCGCGAGCGCGCTCGGCGTGCGGATCGGCATCGGCTTCGCTCCCGGCGAGGTCGGCGGCGCGGTCGAGGATGCCGCGTTCCACCGTTCCGAGCTCGATGCGATCGATTCGACGCCACCCGGTGCCAGGGAGTCGGTACGCGCGGTGCTGTGGGCGCGCAAGTCGGCACTGCTGCGCGCGCTCGGGCACTCGGCGCTGCTCGAGCCGTCGGCGCTCGCGCTCTCGGCCCCGACGGCCGACGGCGCACCGGGGCGCATCGCACGGCCCGTCGCCGAGGTCGGCGCGATCTGGGGCGAGGTGCGCATCCACGACCTCGTCGTGCCCGGTGCGGGCGCCGTGGCGGCGCTCGCCGTGCTGCCCTGAACGGTCGGCCGGCCATACAGTGGAGGCGTGCAGCGCGTCATCGTTCTCGGCTCATCCGGTTCCATCGGCACCCAGGCGCTGGAGGTCATCCGCGCGAACCCCCGCCGGTTCGAGGTGGTCGGGCTCGCGGTCGGCAGCGACCGCGCCACGCTCGATGCGCAAGCCGCCGAGTTCGACGTCGACGACGTCGCGGTCGGCGTCGACGAGGCCGAGCAGCTCGTCCGTGATGTCGACGCCGACGTCGTGCTGAACGGCATCACCGGGTCGGTCGGCCTCGGGCCGACGCTCGCGACGCTCGAGCGCGGCACCACCCTCGCGCTCGCGAACAAGGAGTCGCTCATCGTCGGCGGCGACCTCGTCACCCGCCTGGCCGCACCCGGGCAGATCGTGCCGGTCGACTCCGAGCACTCCGCGCTCGCGCAGGCGCTGCGGTCGGGTACCGACGCCGAGGTGCGCCGGCTCGTGCTGACCGCCTCGGGCGGGCCGTTCCGCGGGCGTCGCCGCGACGACCTCGACGGTGTGACACCCGCCGAGGCGCTCGCGCACCCCACCTGGGACATGGGGCTCGTGGTCACCACGAACTCGGCGACGCTCGTGAACAAAGGCCTCGAGGTGATCGAGGCGCACCTGCTGTTCGGGGTGCCGTACGACCGCATCGACGTGGTCGTGCATCCGCAGTCGATCGTGCACTCGATGGTCGAGTTCGTCGACGGGTCGACCATCGCCCAGGCCTCGCCGCCCGATATGCGCCTGCCGATCTCGCTCGGGCTCGACTGGCCGCATCGGGTGGCCGGTGTCGGCCGCCCGCTCGACTGGACGACCGCGCAGTCGTGGACCTTCGAGCCGCTCGACGAGGTCGCGTTCCCCGCGGTCGCCCTCGCGAAGCAGGTCGGGCGCGCGGGCGGCGAATACCCGGCCGTGTTCAACGCCGCGAACGAGGAGGCCGTCGCGGCATTCCACGCCGGACGGATCGGATTCACCGCGATCCTCGACATCGTCCGCGCGGTCGTCGAGGCGCACGAGGCGGGCTCGGACACTCTCACGGTCGACTCGCTCGCCGAGGCGGAGGCCTCCGCGCGTCGTGCGGCGAACGCGCGCATCGAGGCATCCGCCCGACCCTAGCCGGACCCGGGGCCACCGACCGGCGGCGCTCACCCGTGCGGCTGATGACGCCCTCGGGCGTGTCCAGCGCGGTGATGCGGCCGCGGTCGATCACGGCGACGCGGTCGCAGAGCCTTCGGGCCTCCTCCGTGTTGTGGGTGACGAGCACGATGGTCGCGCCGTCGTCGCGAGCCTGTTCGATCACCTCCCACACCGCTCGCCGCGAGCGGGGGTCGAGGCCGGTGCTCAGCTCGTCGAGGAGCGCGATGCGGGGTCTGCCGACCAGTGCGAGCGCGACGGCGAGCCGCTGCTGCTGCCCTCCTGACAGGTCGGCGTAACGCGCGCCGAGCTTCGGCGCGAGCCCCAGGCGCTCGGCGAGCGCCACGCCGTCGAGCGGCCGGTCGAAGAACGACGCGTACAACGCGACCGCCTCGCGCACGGTGAGCTTGGGCTGGAGTCCGGCCTGCTGAAGCTGCACTCCCACGAGTCGGGTGATGCGTTCACGGTCGACGGCGGGATCGACGCCGGCGACCCGCACCGTGCCGGCATCGGGCCGGCGCAAGCCCGCGATGCACTCGACCGTCGTCGTCTTGCCCGACCCGTTCGGCCCCAGCACCCCGAGGATCTCGCCCTCGGCGACGTCGAGGTCGATGCCGTCGACAGCCACGGTCGTACCGTACGACTTGCGGGGGCCGAGCACTTCGATGATCGCCACGCGCCCAGACTGGCAGATGCGCCCGCGGTCAGCCGACCGACAGGCGATTCAAAGCGAACGGCAGTACGCTTCCCGACGTGGAATCCGTGCTCTGGTTCGTGCTCGGCGTCGTGATCGTCGCTCTCGGCATCGCCGTGTCCATCGCGCTGCACGAGATCGGGCACCTGGTTCCGGCCAAGCGCTTCGGCGTCAAGGTCACCCAGTACATGATCGGGTTCGGCCCGACGGTGTGGTCGAAGCGCAGGGGCGAGACCGAGTACGGCGTGAAGGCCATCCCGCTCGGCGGCTACATCTCGATGATCGGCATGTTCCCACCCGCGAAGGGCGAGCAGGCGAGGGAGGACTCGACCGGGTTCTTCCGAGGACTCGTGCAGGACGCGCGCAGCTCGAGCGCCGAGACGATCACCGCGGGCGACGAGCACCGCGCCTTCTACCGGCTGCCGGTGTGGAAGCGCATCATCGTGATGCTCGGCGGCCCGCTCATGAACCTGGTGCTCGGCATCCTGCTGTTCGGTGTGCTGCTCATGGGCATCGGCATCCCCAGCACCACGACCACGGTCGATGCGGTGTCCGAGTGCGCACTGCCGGCCACGAGCGAGCGCCAGACCTGCGAGCCGGGTGATCCCGCGGCGCCCGGTGCCGCGGCGGGCATCCGCCCCGGCGACCGCATCGTCTCGATCGAGGGCCAACCCGTCACCACGTGGGAGCAATCGACCGCGATCATCCGCGATCACCCGGGCGAATCGCTCGCGGTCGTGGTGGAGCGCGACGGCGCCGAACGCACGCTCGAGGTCACGCCGATGCTCAGTGAGCGGTACGCGCTCGATGATCGCGGCCAGATCATCACGGATGCCTCGGGCGACCCGCAGACCGTGCAGGCCGGGTTCGTGGGCATCACCTCGTCGGTGCAGCGCGTGCAGCAGCCGATCACGGCGGTGCTGCCGGCCGTCGGCGAGCAGACCGCCGGCGTCGCCGGGGTGATCATCAACCTGCCGCAGCGCCTGATCGACATCGCCAACGCGGCGTTCGGCCCGGGCGAGCGCGACCCGAACGGCCCCATGAGCATCGTGGGTGCGGGCCGCGTGGCCGGCGAGGTCGCCGCCGCCGACCAGCTCGAGATCGCCGACAAGGCGGCCGGCCTGGTGGGCATCCTCGCGGCGCTCAACATCGCGCTGTTCGTGTTCAACCTCATCCCGCTGCTGCCGCTCGACGGCGGGCACATCGCCGGTGCCCTCTGGGAGGCGATTCGCCGCGGGTTCGCGAAGCTCACCCGCCGACCCGACCCCGGCCCCGTCGACCTCGCGAAGATGATGCCCGTCACCCTCGCGGTGGTCGTCGTGCTCGGCGCGATGAGCGCGCTGCTGATCTACGCCGACATCGTGAAGCCGGTCACGCTGTTCTGATGCGGATCTGATGCCGACCCCCACGCGCATGCTCCCTGGGGAGTACTCGAGCGGACTCCGACGAGCCGACGCGGGCCCGCGCGGGCGCGGCTACCATCGTGGGATGCCGGCACCCGAGTCGACCGAGTGGATGCCGCGGGGGCCGCGGGGGTTCCGCCCGCCGACCGCGGTCGTCGTATGGGTGCCGGTCGTCGTGGCGCTGCTGGTGCAGGTGCCGGCCGCCGTCGGCATCGCCGTCTGGCGGGGCGAGGCTCTCGGCGCCGCAGCGCTGCAGATCGCGCTCGCGGTCGCCGGCCCGCTCGCCCTGCTCGCCTCGCGTCGCCTGCCCGGGCCGACCGTCGCCGTGGTCACGGCGCTCGCGCTCGCCGACCTGATGCTCACCCCGGACCTCGGCCCGCCGTACGTCGCGCTCGGCTTCGCGATCATTCTCGGGGTCGCCCGCGGCGCGGTCGTGTGGACCGCGGTGTCCGCGGGCGTCGGCTGGATCGCGGCCGTCGTTCTCGGCACGATGAGCGGGCTGTCGTGGCATCCCTTCCGCATCGCCGCGGCCAGCGCCGCGCTCGCCGTGTGCTTCGCGATCGGATGGTTCGTACGCGTGCGTCGCGCGCGGGCTGCAGCGTTCCGCGCCGAGCAGTTGCAGCGACGGCAGAGCGCCGAGGAGCGCGAGCGCATTCGCATCGCGCGCGAGCTGCACGACGTGATCGGGCACGCGCTGTCGCAGATCCACGTGCAGGCGAGCGTCGGACTGCACCTCTTCGACCGCGACCCCGAGCAGGCGCGCACCGCGCTCGCGACCGTCAAGGAGACATCGAAGTCGGCGCTCGACGAGGTGCGTACCGTGCTCGGCGTGATCCGCGACGGCGAGGCACCGCTGGCACCGCAGGCCGAGCTCGACCAACTGCCGCGGCTCGTCGCCGGCGTGCGTTCGCCGGGCCTCGAGATCACGCTCGACGACCGGCTCGACTCCGTTCCCGCGCAACGGCCGGCCAGGGCCGTGCAGTTCGCCGCCTACCGCATCGCGCAGGAGGCCCTCACGAACGTCGTGCGGCACGCGGGCGCGACCCGCGCCACGGTGCGGGTCGAGCGCGACGGCGGCGAGCTGGTGCTGACCGTCGAGGACGACGGGCGCGGCATCGCGGATGCGACGGATGCCCCGGGTGCGGGCATCCTCGGCATGCGCGAGCGCGCCGCGCTCATCGGCGGCGCCGTCGAGGTGGCCGCCCGCGACGGCGGCGGCACGAGGCTCGTCGCCCGGCTGCCGTGGAGCGCGACGTGATCCGCGTCGCGCTGGCCGACGACCAGCACCTCGTGCGGGCGGGATTCCGTGCCCTGCTCGATGCCGAGCCCGATATCGAGGTGGTCGTCGAGGCGGCGACCGGAACCGAACTGCTCGAACGGCTGCGCGGAGCATCCGTCGATGTCGTGCTCATGGACATCCGCATGCCCGACGGCGACGGGCTGTGGGCGACCGAGCGCATCGCCGCCGACCCGTCGCTCGCCGATGTGCGGGTCGTCGTGGTGACCACGTTCGAGCTCGACGAGTACGTCGCCCGCGCGGTTCGCGCCGGCGCGAGCGGGTTCCTCGTGAAGGACACCGAGCCCGAGGATCTCGTCCGGGCGGTGCGCGTGGCCGCCGCGGGGGAGGCCCTGCTCTCGCCCGGAGCGACGAAGCTGCTGCTCGACCGCATGGCCGTCGGGCTGCGCGACCACGCCGATCCGAGCGTGCTCGACCCGCTCACTGAGCGCGAACGCGAGGTGCTGCAGCTGGTGGGGTTCGGACTCACGAACGACGAGATCGCGACCCGGCTCGTGCTGAGTCCGCTGACCGCGAAGACCCACGTGTCGCGCATCATGCAGAAGCTCGGCGCGCGCGACCGCGTGCACCTCGTCGTGACGGCGTACGAGACGGGCCTCGTCGCGCCGGGGTGGCAGTAGCGACCGAGGCGCCTGCTCCCCCCGGAGCATCCGAAGTGTCTTCCCCGGGCGGATCCGCTCGGGGCATCCGATCGCTTGACTCGTTCGCGACGGCCCGATCGTGCGGGTCGCACGACGAAAGGCGAACCCCATGCTGACCACCATCACCGCCCTCGCCGCGGCCCATGCCGGGCCGTGGGCCGCAGGATTCGGGTGGGTGTTCTTGCTCATTCCACTGTTCTGGATCCTCGTGTTCGTGCTGCTGTTCAGCCTCCTCGGGCGCCGCTGGCGGCGCGCGGCGTGGGCGGCGGACGGCACATACGGGCCACCGTGGGCGCGCGGCCGCAACGCCGAGCAGACCCTCGCCGAGCGTTTCGCGCAGGGCGACATCGACGAGCAGGAGTACCGGGCGCGGCTCGAGGTGCTGCGCGCGAACCGCCCGAACGGCTGAGGCGAACCGTCGCGGGTCAGGCGAGGGCGCGCGCGAGCGCCCTCGCCTGATGGCGGTATCCGACCCACTCGAAGCCGATCACGACGACGACCGGCGAGCAGGCCGTGATAGCGATGCCCTCGGCGAGACTGAGCCCGGCGGACACGGCGACGACCGCGGCGCCGAGCACGAGGATCGCGAGCGCGAACAGCAGCAGCTGGAACGGATCGAACTGCCGCAGCAGCACCGAGTGGAGCGTGAACAGCGCCCCGATGAACACCGCCACCGGGAGCACCACGGTGAGCAGCGCCGCGGTCGCGCTGATGTGCGCGAGCCCCTCGATCGAGTTCGCGGCGACGTGCAGGCCGGCGCCCGTCGCGGCGATCGCGCCGAAGATCACGAAGTGCCCGTAGCCCCACACGAACGCCGACCAGGTGAACCCGAGGCGGTGCCGTCGGGCGAGCACCGTGCCCGACGGCATCATGAAGTACACCCACCACAGGCCGAACACCAGCAGGGTGCCGCCGAACGCGACGAGGATCGCGTCGAGGCTCCAGCCCTCCTCCTCGACGACGGCCGAGATCGCGAGGATCGTGCCGAGCACGATCTCGCCGAGGGTGATGATCACCAGCAGTCCGTACCGCTCGGCGATGTGGTGCGGATGCCACGGGGTCGCGCCGCGACGCTCGGCCACCGCGGTGCCCACCAGCTCGACGACCATGAGCGACACCGCGAACGCCAGCGTCGGTGCGAAGGGCAGGTTGACGATCGCGAGCACCACCCAGCCGACCTGCGCCGCGCCGTACACCGCGGCGTAGGTCAGTGCCGTCGCGCGGTGCGCCGGATCGTCGTGCGCGACCCGCAGCCAGAGGGCGATGGTCGCCGTGCGCATGATCACGTAGCCGGCGACGACGAGCCCGTTGTCGACGTGCACGCCCGCGTCGATCGACGCGAACAGCGGCGGGATGCCGAGGGCCAGCACGAGCACGCCCACCATCGCCAGCATGGTGGCGAGCCGGAACCAGACGTCGTCGTTGTCGTACGCCGACGCGAGCCACGAGTAGTTGATCCACGCCCAGGCGATCGCGAACACGGCGAACGAGAAGGCGCCGACCGCGGGCGCCCAGTGCCCGAGCTCGAGCAGGTGCGCCGCCTGTGTTCCGACCTGGCTGAACGCGACCACGAAGGTCAGGTCGAAGAGCAGTTCGAGCGGGGTCGACGCGCGGTGCGGCTCGCTCGGGTCACGGCCCGACATGCGCCGCGGCCGATGGTGCTGCGGCGGGTGCGCCTCGGTCATGCGCACATCCTGCCACCGCCCGCGCGGCATCCGATCGCGTCGAAATGCGCGGCATCCGCAGTGCTCAGCGGATGCCGCGACATCCGCTCACCGCGACAGCAGCAGCGCCTCGCCCTGGCCGCCGCCCCCGCACAGCGCGACCGCGGCACGGCCCTGGCCGCGCCGGGCGAGTTCGAGCGCCGCGTGCAGCGCGAGCCGCGCGCCGGACGCGCCGATCGGATGCCCCAGGGCGATCGCGCCGCCGTCGACGTTGACCCGCTCGGGGTCGAGTTCGAGGTCGCGCATCGACTGCAGCGAGACCGCGGCGAACGCCTCGTTGATCTCGACGAGGTCGAGGTCGCCGGCCTGCCAACCGGCGCGGTCGAGGGCAGCCGCGATCGCGTTCGACGGCTGGGAGTGCAGCGAATTGTCGGGCCCCGCGACCTGGCCGGATGCACCGACCACGGCCAGCCACGCCAGCCCGCGCTCTTCCGCCCAGTCACGGCGGGCCACGACGACCGCGGCGGCGCCGTCGGAGAGCGGCGACGAATTGCCTGCGGTGATGGTGCCGGAGGCATCGAACGCCGGGCGCAGGCCCGCCAGCGTCTCGACCGAGGAGTCGGGCCGCACGCCCTGGTCGGCGTCGACGACGACCGGGTCGCCCTTGCGCTGCGGGATCTGGACGGACACGATCTCGTCGGCGAACCGGCCCTCGGCCTGCGCACGACCCGCGCGCACGTGCGAGGCGGCGGCGATCTCGTCCTGTTCTGCCCGGGTGAGGCCGTAGCGGGAGTTGAACCGCTCGGTCGACGCGCCCATCGAGTCCTGGTCGAACGCGTCGGTCAGCCCGTCGTACGCCGCGTGGTCGCGCAGCTCCCACGAGCCGTACGCCTTGCCGGCGCGCGAGCCGGGCAGCAGGTGCGGGGCGTTCGTCATCGACTCCTGGCCGCCCGCGACCACCACGTCGGCCTCGCCGAGCCGGATGAGCCGCGCGGCATCCGTGATCGCGACCAGGCCCGACAGGCACACCTTGTTCAGCGTGATCGCCGGAACCCGCCACGGGATGCCCGCGGCGACCGCCGACTGCTTGGCCGGATTCTGCCCGGCGCCGGCCTGCAGCACCTGGCCCATGATCACCTGATCGACGTCGTCGGGGGAGACACCGGCTCGCTCGAGTGCACCGCGGATCGCGATCGTGCCGAGTTCGACCGCGCCCAGCTTCGCGAGGTTTCCGGAAATGCGGCCGAACGGCGTGCGGGCGCCGGCGAGGATCACGGCTTCGGGCTGGGACATGGGGAGGACTCCTTCGTCGTCTGCGGCTGGGTTGCGCGTCGGATCCATCCTACGATTCGGTTAGGAGCGATTCACCGGGCCGACGAAGTCCCGGGGTCGGTCGATGACGAGGAGGTCGACGACATGACGATGGACAAGACCGTCGAGTCCGCTGCGGCGGCGGTGGCGGACATCCCCGACGGCGCCACGCTCGCCGTCGGCGGATTCGGGCTCTGCGGCATCCCGATGGTGCTCATCGACGCGCTCCTGGAGCGCGGCGTGGGCGACCTGTCGGTGGTGTCGAACAACTGCGGTGTCGACGACTGGGGCTTGGGCGTGCTGCTGGCGGCCGGTCGCATCCGCAAGATGACCTCGTCGTACGTCGGCGAGAACAAGGAGTTCGAGCGGCAGTATCTCTCGGGCGAGCTCGAGCTCGAGCTCACCCCCCAGGGCACCCTCGCCGAGAAGCTGCGCGCCGGCGGCAGCGGCATCGCCGCGTTCTACACGCAGACGGGCGTCGGCACCCAGGTCGCCGAGGGCGGGCTGCCGCAGCGGTACGCGCCCGACGGCAGCGTCGCGGTCGCGTCGCAGCCCAAGCACGTCGAGACGTTCACCGTGCGCGGCGAAGCGCACGAGTTCGTGCTCGAAGCGGCCATCACGACCGACTACGCGCTCGTGCACGCGCTTCGGGGCGACCGGCATGGCAACCTCGTGTTCGACCGTTCGGCCCGCAACTTCTCGCCCCTCTGCGCGATGGCCGGGCGCATCTGCATCGCCCAGGTGGAGGAACTCGTCCAACCCGGCGAGCTCGACCCCGACGCCGTGCATCTGCCCGGCATCTTCGTCGACCGCGTCGTCGAGGTCGGCACGGACATCGAGAAGCGCATCGAGCGGCGCACCGTCCGCTCCGAGGGAACGGAGGGCTGAGCGATGGCGCTCACGAGACTCGAGATGGCGGCGCGCGCTGCGAAGGAGTTGCCCGACGGCGCGTATGTGAACCTCGGCATCGGGTTGCCCACCCTCGTGCCGAACTACGTTCCCGACGGTGTCACGGTCGTGCTGCAGAGCGAGAACGGCATCCTCGGAGTCGGGCCCTACCCGACCGAGGACGAAGTCGATCCCGACCTCATCAACGCGGGCAAGGAGACCGTGACGGTGCTGCCGGGCGCCGCATTCTTCGACTCGGCGACGAGCTTCGGCATGATCCGCGGCGGCAAGGTCGACGCGGCCATCCTCGGCGCCATGCAGGTGTCGGCCCGCGGCGACCTGGCGAACTGGATGATCCCCGGCAAGATGGTGAAGGGCCCGGGCGGCGCGATGGACCTCGTGCACGGCGCCCGCCGACGCATCGTGCTCATGGAGCACGTGGCGCGCGACGGTTCGCCGAAGATCGTCGACGAGTGCTCGCTGCCGCTCACCGGCAGACGCGTCGTCGACCGCATCATCACCGACCTCGCGGTCATCGACGTGACGCCCGACGGGTTGGTGCTCGTCGAGATCGCTCCCGGCGTCACGATCGACGAGGTCGTCGCCGCCACCGAGCCGCCGTTCGTGGGGGTCGACGACGGGGTCCCCCGCCGAACCGGCGGGGGACCCTGATATCGCGGGTTCGCGACGGTCACGTCGCGGTTCGAGTCCACTGCTGATTGGTGGCTCCGTTGCACGTGTAGGTGATGATCGCCGCACCGTCGGCGGTCGACGCCCCGTTCACGTCGAGGCATTCGCCGGTGGCGCGCGACTGGATCTGGACGTACGACCCCGAGGTCTGCACCTGCCACTGCTGGTTCGTACCCGTACCGCAGTTCTCCTGCGTCACCGTGGAGGCGTTCTCCTGCAGGCACAGGTTGCTGTGTCGTGCGACCAGGTTGACGTATCCGCCGCCGGCGTCCTTGAACCAGAACGCCTGGTTGGATCCGCCGTTGCAGCCCCATTGCTTCAACTGCGCACCGGTGGCACCCGATGCCGAGGTGATGTCGGCGCACTTGCCCGAGTGACGTGCCTTCACGGTCTGGTACGAGCCGCCCTGACCCGAGATGGTCCCTGCGGCCGTGTCGATCTGCAGCTCCGCGAAGTAGCTGAAGCTCATCGTCGTCGAGTTCGAGAACGTGATCGGCGCCCATACGTACTTGGAGCCGTTCACGTTCGATCCGATCGAGTCGCCCCAGCGGTCGCCCATGTACAGATAGCTGGTTCCCGAGCTGCCCTGCACCGGCAGCACGAACGTCGTCTGCGAGCCGTACGCCGTCGAGTCGCCCACGTTCTTCATCGCCGTCCACGGCCCGGCGAGGCTGGACGCCGTCGCGTACTGCTGCTGGTTCGGGCTCCAGCCGGTGGCACCGGAGGTCAGCATGAAGTAGACGCTTCCGCGCTTGAACAGGGCGGGCGCCTCGCGGTGGCCGCCGGGCCACGGGTTGGCCACGAGGGACGCGATGCCCGTGTAGTCGGCTGTCAGCCGGTAGATGTGCAGGTCGTAGTTCTCGCGAGCTGCGGAGTACATGTAGCCCGCGCCGTCGGTGTCGACGAAGACGCCGATGTCGCGCGACATGTGATCGAGCGGCCGGAAGCTTCCGCGGTACGTGTAGCTGCCGCACGGCGCGTTGGTGTTCGATACGGCCACGGCGGCGCGCGCCTCGCTGTAGTTGGTGCCGTTCTCCTTGTGCATCCAGAGCACGTAGCGGTCCGTCGAGGCGTTGTACATCAACTTCGGACGTTCGATGTTGGCCGACTGCAGTTCGCTCGCGCTGCTCTGGCTGAGGATATTGCTCACGAACGCCCAGTTCTTCAGATCCGTGGAGCGATAGCAGCTCACGTACCGGAACTTGTTGTCGTTGTGCCGATTCTCGCCGACCCAGTAGTAGTACGAGCCCGACTTCACCACTCCGCCGCCGTGGGCGTGCACGGGGCTGCCCGCCGTGTCGGTGAACTGGGTCGCATTCGCGATCGAGACGACAGCCGCTTCGGCCGGCTCGGCCGTGGCGGAGTTCAGCGCCAGGCCGCCGGCCAAGACGGCCGTCAGGATGAACGAGGCGATGGTTCGCCTGCGAGTCGGGTCTCGCCGTACAGCAGTGCTCATGTGGAATCTCCTTTGACTCATCCGGCGCGAGTGAACCTACTCCGGGGGGCAACGGCGTGGTACGTTCTCGATCGCGATCAATCCGAATCGAACGAGTTCGAACAGGAGTGCGCCGATGAAGTCGTCTCCGACGTCTGGCGAGCCTTCCGCGCGAGCGGCGATGACGTCATTCGGCATCGAACGCCGAGAGCGGATCCTCGCTGAAGTACGCCGCAGGGGCGCCGTCCGTGTAGCCGAACTGGCCGTCGAGCTGGGGGTGTCCGAGCTCACGGTCCGCCGTGACATCGGCGTGCTCGCCGATCGCGCCCTCGTGACCCGCGTGCATGGCGGTGCGGTGCTCCGCAGCGAGCTGGACACGACGGTGCCGCGCGGCGCGGCCTCGGTCACGCCGTCGCGGTATCGCATTGCGATGGTCGTGCCGTCGCTGAGCTACTACTGGCCGCAGGTGACGCTGGGTGCTCGATCGGCGGCCGCAGAGCTCGGTGTCCAGCTCGTCCTTCGGGGCGCGAGCTATTCCATCGAGGATCAGCGCCGCCAGATCGTCTCGCTGCTGGAGCGCACACAGGTGCACGGGCTGATCGTCGCTCCGGATACCGAGGGGCCCGAGGGGTATGCGCTGCTCGAATGGCTCGGTCGGCTTCCACTCCCGGTCGTGCTGACGGAGCGGCGGGTGCCGTCGGGGCTGAGCTTCCTCGAACTCGACTGCGTGCGCACCGATCACTCCGTCGGGGCGAGCCTCGCGGCGCGCCATCTCGCGGCCCGCGGCCATGTTCGAGTGGGACTGATGACGTCGCGTCGTTCCCCGACGTCCAGGCACTTGCGTCAGGGCTGGCGAGCGACCGTCGCCGACCTCGGCATGGAGAACGTGGTCGATCTCGAGCTCGAGGAGAGCGTCGGGTTCGCTGAGGCGTTCGTGGGCATCGATGCACTGCTCGAGGAGGTGCGCTCCCGTGTCTGCACGGGGATGCTGATCCACGCCGACCCGCATGCGCTGCTCGTGCAGCAGCGCGCGCTCGAACTCGGCTGGCATCTGCCCGAGGACTTGGCCATCGTGGCGTACGACGACGAGGTCGCCGACAGCGGGCACCCCCCGATCACGGCACTCGCTCCGCCCAAGCAGGAGGTCGGCCGCCTCGCCGTGGAGACGCTGGTCGCACGTCTCGAGCAGAGCCGTCGACCGGTGCTGCGCGTCGAGCTGATTCCCGACATCCGGCTGAGGGAGTCCTCGCTCGCGTGACGGCGAGGCCCCGTCCCAACCCTCGCCCACCCGCGCGGAAGTAGACTCGATCCGTGCCTGCAGTGAATCTCGGTCTTCCGAAGGTCCCCGAAACCCTGGCCCCTCGGCGCAAGTCGCGCCAGATCAAGGTGGGCAAGGTGCTCGTGGGCGGCGACGCCCAGGTCAGCGTGCAGTCGATGACCACGACGCCGACGACGAACATCAACGCGACGCTGCAGCAGATCGCCGAGCTCACCGCGTCGGGTTGCGACATCGTGCGCGTCGCGGTGCCGAGCCGCGACGACGCCGAGGCGCTGCCGATCATCGCGAAGAAGAGCCAGATCCCGGTCATCGCCGACATCCACTTCCAGCCGAACTACGTGTTCGCCGCGATCGACGCCGGCTGCGCCGCGGTGCGCGTCAACCCGGGCAACATCCGCAAGTTCGACGACCAGGTCGGTGAGATCGCCCGGCGCGCGAAGGAGGCGGGCGTGTCGCTGCGCATCGGCGTGAACGCGGGCTCGCTCGACCCGCGCCTGCTGCAGAAGTACGGCAAGGCGACGCCCGAGGCGCTCGTCGAATCGGCCGTGTGGGAGGCGAGCCTGTTCGAAGAGCACGACTTCCACGACTTCAAGATCTCGGTGAAGCACAACGACCCCATCGTCATGGTGAAGGCCTACCGCCTGCTCGCCGAACGCGGCGACTGGCCGCTGCACCTCGGCGTCACCGAGGCCGGCCCCGCGTTCCAGGGCACGATCAAGTCGGCGACCGCGTTCGGGATCCTGCTGGGCGAGGGCATCGGCGACACCATTCGCGTCTCGCTCAGCGCACCGCCGGTCGAAGAGGTGAAGGTGGGGCTGCAGATCCTGCAGTCGCTGAACCTGCGCGAGCGCAAGCTCGAGATCGTATCGTGCCCCTCCTGCGGGCGCGCGCAGGTCGACGTGTACAAGCTCGCGAACGACGTGACCGCCGGTCTCGAGGGCATGAGCGTGCCGCTTCGCGTCGCCGTCATGGGCTGTGTCGTGAACGGCCCCGGCGAGGCGCGCGAGGCCGACCTCGGCGTCGCGAGCGGCAACGGCAAGGGCCAGATCTTCGTGAAGGGCGAGGTCATCAAGACCGTGCCCGAGGCCGAGATCGTCGAGACGCTCATCGCCGAGGCCAATCGCATCGCCGATGAGATGGGGGGCGACGCGCCCGTCGGCTCTCCCACGGTCGTCACCGCCTGAACCGGGGCTGCGGGCGCACCGGTCGAGGCGTACGGTCGGGTGCAGGTGGATGCCACGGGGCATCCGTCGACCGGGAGGGGGCCGCGATGAGCGGAGACGGTTCGCAGTTCGAGTACCCCGACGAGGCGGGGTACCCCGACGGCGCGGGCACGCTGCACGAGGGCACGGACGAGGCCGACGGCTCGGCGGGTGGCGGCGACGGCGACGGGCAACGGATCGAGGCCGAGATCGACGACTTCGCGATGCAGGACGAAGAAGACGTCGACGGCGACTGACCACGTCGAAGGCGGTCCGCGTGAGGCGAGGCATCCGGCCTGAATAGAATCATCGGGTGCCCACTCGCCTGACGAACTTCTTCCTCCGCACCCTTCGCGAAGACCCGGCCGACGCCGAGGTCACGAGCCACCGCCTGCTCGTGCGCGCCGGCTACATCCGCCGGCAGGCGCCCGGCATCTTCGCGTGGCTGCCGCTCGGCCTGCGCGTGAAGGGCAAGATCGAACGCGTCATCCGCGAAGAGATGGAGCGTGCGGGCGCGCACGAGGTGCACTTCCCGGCGCTGCTGCCGCGCGAGCCCTACGAGGTGACCAACCGCTGGACCGAGTACGGTGACGCGCTGTTCCGCCTGCACGACCGAAAAGGCGCCGACTACCTGCTCGCGCCGACGCACGAAGAGGCCTTCACCCTCCTCGTGAAAGACCTCTATTCGTCCTACAAAGACCTACCCCTGACGATCTACCAGATCCAGGACAAGTACCGCGACGAGGCGCGTCCGCGCGCGGGCCTGCTGCGCGGTCGCGAGTTCACCATGAAGGACGCGTACTCGTTCGACGTGTCCGACGCCGGCCTCGACGCGAGCTACCAGGCGCAGCGCGACGCGTACGAGCGCATCTTCGCGCGGCTCGGCCTCGACTACGTCATCGTCCAGGCCGACGCTGGCGCCATGGGCGGGTCGAAGTCCGAGGAGTTCCTGCACCCGACCCCCGTCGGCGAAGACACCTTCGTGCGTTCGGCGGGCGGGTACGCCGCGAACGTCGAGGCGTTCACCACGGTCGCGCCCTCGCCCGTGCCGTTCGACGAGCTGCCCGAGCCGGTCGTGCTCGACTCGCCGAACACGCCGACGATCCAGACCCTCGTCGACCTCGCGAACGCCGAGTACCCCCGCCCCGATGGGCGCGCGTGGACGGCCGCCGACACGCTGAAGAACGTCGTGCTGGCGCTGACCCACCTCGACGGCTCTCGCGAGGTCGTCGTCGTCGGCATCCCCGGCGACCGCGAGATCGACCAGAAGCGCGTCGAGGTCGCGTTCGCGCCGGCCGAGGTCGAGGCGGCCACCGAGGCCGACTTCGCGACGCGTCCTGGACTCGTGAAGGGCTACATCGGCCCGTGGTCGCCCACCGGTGACGGCGCGGTGCTCGGCGCAGAGTCCTCGACCGGCATCCCCTACTTCCTCGACCCGCGCGTGGTCGACGGCACCGAGTGGATCACCGGCGCGAACCTCGACCAGAAGCACGTCTTCGGCCTCGTCGCGGGCCGCGACTTCGTCGCCGACGGCACCGTCGAGGCCGCGAACGTGCGCGCCGGCGACCCCGCACCCGACGGGTCGGGCCCGGTCGAGCTCGCACGCGGCATGGAGATCGGGCACGTCTTCCAGCTCGGCCGCAAGTACGCCGAGGCGCTCGGGCTCAAGGTGCTCGACGAGAACGGCAAGCTCGCGACCGTCACGATGGGCTCGTACGGCATCGGCGTGACCCGCATCCTCGCGATCATCGCCGAGCTGCACAACGACGACAAGGGCCTCATCTGGCCGGCGTCGGTCGCGCCCTTCGACGTGCACGTGCTGGCCACGGGCAAAGACCAGGCCGCGTTCGACGCCGCCGAGCAGGTCGTCGCCTCGCTCGAGGCCGCGGGCCTCGACGTGCTCTACGACGACCGCCCCAAACTGTCGCCGGGCGTGAAGTTCGCCGATGCCGAGCTGCTCGGCATCCCGAAGATCGTGATCGCCGGCCGCGGCGTCGCCGAGGGCGTGGTCGAGCTGTGGGATCGCGCGACGGGCGAGCGCACCCCGGTCGCGATCAGCGAGGTCGCGGACGCGCTCACGGCCTGAGACGAGCAGCAGGGCATCGCGGATGACTCGGGTCGAGTCATCCGGTAACGTAGTGAGGTCCGCAGCGAGGGGATGCGGCATGAGAGCTGAATAGAGGAGGCCGGCAATGGATATCGACCTCAGCGTGCTCCGCATGATGGAGCGCGAGAAGGAGATCCCGTTCGACGAACTGGTGCAGATCATCGAGCAGGCGATCTTGATGGCCTACCTGAAGCACACGAACCCCGCGCAGCACGGGCATCAGAACCCGAACAACGCTCGCGCGCATCTCGACCGCAAGACCGGCCACGTCTCGATCTACGTGTCCGAGTTCGACGATGAGGGCAATGTCATCGGCGAAGCCGAGGACTCGCCGAGCGACTTCGGCCGAATCGCGGCGTTCGCCGCGAAGCAGGTCATCAATCAGCGGTTGCGCGACATCGCCGACGATGCGGTGCTGGGCGAGTTCCGCGGGCGCGAGGGCGACATCGTCGCAGGGGTCATCCAGCAGGGTCCGAACCCGCGGATGGTGCACATCGACCTCGGCACGGTCGAGGCGATCCTGCCGCCCGAAGAGCAGGTGCCCGGCGAGGAGTACCCGCACGGTCAGCGCATCCGCGTGTACGTGACGAGCGTGGCGAAGGGGCTGAAGGGCCCGTCGATCACCGTCTCCCGCACGCACCCGGCGCTGGTGCGCAAGCTGTTCGCGCTCGAGGTGCCCGAGATCGCGTCGGGCGTCGTCGAGATCGTCTCACTCGCCCGCGAGGCGGGGCACCGCACGAAGATCGCGGTACGCGCCAACCAGCCGGGCGTGAATGCCAAGGGTGCGTGCATCGGCGAGCTCGGTCAGCGCGTGCGCGCGGTGACCGCTGAGCTCGGCAACGAGAAGATCGATATCGTCGACTGGTCGGACGACCTCGCCACGTTCGTCGCGTCGGCGCTGTCGCCGGCGAAGGTGACGAACGCGTTCGTGGTCGACGAGTCGGTGAAGGCGGTCCGCGCACTCGTGCCCGACTACCAGTTGTCGCTCGCGATCGGCAAGGAGGGGCAGAACGCGCGCCTCGCCGCCAAGCTCACGGGCGCGAAGATCGACATCCAACCCGATTCCGCCGAGTAATCGGCGGTGGTGCGCGGCCGTCGGCGAGGCATCCCGGCGGGTCCGCGCATCACGGAGGTGTACGATGGAACCCGTCAGAACGTGCATCGGTTGCCGAGCGCGTGCCCCGCGATCCTCACTTCTGAGGGTCGTCGCCCAGGATTCCCATCTCGTCGCAGACGTGGCGGCGGTGCGTCCGGGGCGAGGCGCGTGGCTGCACCCGACGCTGGACTGCTTCCGACTCGCTGAGCGGCGACGTGCTTTCGGGCGCGCACTGCGGGTGGGCGGAATGCTGGACACCAGCGAACTAGAGAACAGGCTGAACGGCTAATGGACAACTAATGAGCGGCTCGAAATGAGACCCGTCCGTTAACTATGGTCTGCCCCTGTCCGGGTGCAGGCCCGGAACAGGAGAGAAGTGGCTGCCAAACCACGCGTACACGAGATCGCGTCCGAGCTCGGAGTCGACAGCAAGGTCGCGCTCGAGAAGCTCAAGCAGATGGGCGAATACGTCAAGGGCCCGTCGTCGTCGATCGAGCCGCCCGTCGCCCGTCGGCTGAAGGCCGCGCTCGAGGCCGACGGCGCCGCCAACACGGCGGCCGCGGCTGCTGCGCCCGCCGCAGCACCGAAGGCGTCGGCCAAGCCGGGGCCGAAGCCCGGCCCCAAGCCACCGGCCGCGCCGGCCGCCGAGGCGGCTCCGGCCGCGCCGGTCGCCGACGCGCCGATGTCCGTCGCCGAGCGCCAGGCGCAGGCCGAGAAGGCGCTGGCAGAGAAGGCCGCCGAGAAGGCGGCAGAGCAGGCTGCTGAGCGGTCGACCGAGACCACCGCACCGACAGATGTCCCGACCGCACCGGCTGCCGCGTCGCCGAAGCCGAACGCTCCGCGTCCCGCGGCGGGCCCGAAGCCCGGTGCTCCGCGCCCCGGCAACAACCCGTTCTCGAGCTCGCAGGGCATGGGTCAGCGCCCGGCGGCCCCGCGTCCGGGGAACAACCCGTTCTCGAGCTCGCAGGGCATGGGTCAGCGCCCGAGCCCCGGCAACATCCCGCGGCCGCAGGCGCCTCGTCCCGGTTCGCCGCGCCCCGGCGCACCGCGTCCGGGTGGCGCAGGTCGTCCCGGCGGTGCCGGTCGTCCGGGCGGTTTCCAGCGCCCGGGTGGTGCCGGTGCCGGTGCGGGCCGTCCCGGCGGCTTCGGCGGTCCGCGTCCCGGCGGTGCCGGTGGCGTCGGCGGCGCTCCGCGTCCGGGTGGCGGCTTCGGCGGCCCGCGGCCCGCGGGCGGCGGCGGTCGTGGTCGTGGCCCCGGTGGTGGTACCGCCGGTGCGTTCGGTCGCGGCGGCGGCAAGAGCAAGGCTCGCAAGTCGAAGCGGACGAAGCGGCAGGAGTTCGAGATGCGGGAGGCTCCGTCGCTCGGCGGCGTGAGCGTGCCCCGCGGCGATGGCGGCACCGTCATCCGACTGCGTCGCGGCGCCTCGATCTCCGACTTCGCCGACAAGATCGACGCGAACCCCGGTTCGCTGGTCACGGTGCTCTTCCACCTCGGCGAGATGGCGACCGCGACCGAGTCGCTCGACGAGGCCACGTTCCAGGTGCTCGGCGAAGAGCTCGGCTACAAGATCCAGATCGTCTCGCCTGAAGATGAGGACCGCGAGCTCCTCGAGGGCTTCGACATCGACCTCGATCAGGAGCTCGAGGACGAGACCGACGAAGACCTCGAGCAGCGTCCTCCGGTCGTCACCGTCATGGGTCACGTCGACCACGGCAAGACGCGCCTCCTCGACGCCATCCGCAACGCGAACGTCGTCGCCGGCGAGGCCGGTGGCATCACCCAGCACATCGGTGCGTACCAGGTGCACACCGAGCACGAGGGCATCGAGCGTGCGATCACGTTCATCGACACCCCGGGCCACGAGGCGTTCACCGCCATGCGCGCCCGTGGTGCGCAGGTCACCGACATCGCGATCCTCGTGGTGGCCGCCGACGACGGCATCATGCCGCAGACGATCGAGGCGTTGAACCACGCCCAGTCGGCCAACGTGCCGATCGTGGTCGCGGTGAACAAGATCGACAAGCCCGACGCCAACCCGGCCAAGGTGCGCCAGCAGCTCACCGAGTTCGGCCTCGTGGCCGAGGAGTACGGTGGCGACGTCATGTTCGTCGACGTCTCGGCTCGCGAGAACATCGGCATCCAGGAGCTGCTCGACGCGGTGCTCCTCACGGCCGACGCCGGGCTCGACCTCCGTGCGAACCCGAACAAGGACGCCCGCGGTGTCGCGATCGAGGCGAAGCTCGACAAGGGTCGGGGCTCGGTCGCGACCGTGCTCATCCAGTCGGGCACGCTGAAGGTCGGCGACGCGATCGTCGCGGGCACGGCCTACGGCCGGGTCCGTGCGATGGCCGACGAGAACGGCGACCCGGTGACGGCCGCGACGCCGTCGCGTCCGGTGCAGGTGCAGGGCCTGTCGAGCGTGCCGCGCGCCGGCGACACCTTCCTCGTCACCGAGGACGACCGCACGGCCCGCCAGATCGCCGAGAAGCGCGAGGCAGCGCAGCGCAACGCCCAGCTCGCGAAGGCGCGCAAGCGGATCTCGCTCGAGGACTTCACGCGTGCCCTCGAAGAGGGCAAGGTCGAGGCGCTCAACCTCATCATCAAGGGCGACGTGTCGGGTGCCGTCGAGGCACTCGAGGAGTCGCTGATGAAGATCGAGGTCGACGACTCGGTTCAGCTGCGCATCCTGCACCGCGGTGTGGGTGCCGTGACCGAGAGCGACATCGACCTGGCGACGATCGACAACGCGATCGTCATCGGGTTCAACGTGCGCCCCGACGTGAAGGCGCGCGAGCGCGCCGCCCGCGAGGGCGTCGACGTGCGCTTCTACTCGGTCATCTACAACGCCATCGACGACATCGAGGCTTCGCTCAAGGGCATGCTCAAGCCCGAGTTCGAAGAAGTGCAGTCGGGTGTCGCCGAGATCCGCGAGGTCTTCCGCTCGTCGAAGTTCGGCAACATCGCCGGTGTCATCGTGCGGTCGGGCACCATCACCCGCAACGCGAAGGCACGAGTCATCCGCGACGGCGTCGTGGTCGGCGACAACCTGGCGATCGAGTCGCTGCGTCGGTTCAAGGACGACGTCACCGAGGTCCGCACGGACTTCGAGGCGGGCATCGGCCTCGGCAAGTACAACGACATCCAGGTCGGTGACGAGATCGAGACCATCGAGATGCGCGAGAAGCCTCGCGCGTAGTCGGAGCGGTCGGGGGCGGCGGAGCCGCCCCCGACCTCGCCCCGAGAAGGAGCACTGCAATGGCTGATCCCCAGCGCGCCAGAAAGCTGGCCGATCGCATCAAGGAGATCGTCGCCCGACGGCTCGACAAGGGCCTTCGCGATCCGCGACTCGGGTTCGTGACGATCACCGACGTGCGGGTCACGGGTGACCTGCAGCATGCGAGCATCTTCTACACCGTGTACGGCACCGATGAGGAGCGGAAGGACTCGGCGGCGGCGCTCAAGGCGGCCACCGGGATGCTCCGCACCGAGGTGGGGCGCAACATCACGGCCCGTATCACCCCGAGCCTCGAGTTCATCGCCGACGCGATCCCCGAGAACGCCGAGCACATCGAGGCGCTGCTGCGCGAGGCGCGCGAACGCGACGCCGAGACCACGGCGCTCGCCGAGAACGCCGAGTACGCCGGCGAGGCCGACCCGTACGTGAAGCCGCGCGAGCTCGACGACGAGTCCGAGGACGACGCCGACGACTGGGACGAGATCGACGACGAGGCAGCCGACCTCGCCGATGACGCGGAGGCCGGCGGCGCCCGCTGACACGGAGGCCGGCGGCGCCCGCTGACGCCGGTCGCTGACGCCGGTCGGCGTCGCGCTGCGCCCGCTAGCTCGGCAGCGCGTAGCCGTCGTCGGATGCCACGGCGAGGCCGTCGGCGACCAGCGTGCCGAGCACGCGATCGAGGCGGGCCGCGTCCGCGTCGAGCGGTGCGAGCTCATCGCGCGCGACCGGTCGGTGCGAGCCGCGGAGTTCCCGCATGATGCGTCCGCGCAACTGCCGGTCGCTGCCCTCGAACCGCGCCTGGGTGCGACGCTTCGGGCCGTGATGCGCGGGGTACCCGGCGGCGCGCCACGCGCAGAGGTCGGCGACGGGGCAGGCATCGCATCGAGGAAGTCGTGCGGCGCACACCGTCGCGCCCAGTTCCATCGCGCCCGCGTTGAACGCGCGCGCCGCGGCCGGGTCGGCCGGCAGTACCGCCGACATCGCCGCCAGGTCGCGCGCTGCGGACGGCGGCGCGGCCTGCGCGCGACCATCGACGACCCGGGCGAGCACACGTCGGGTGTTGGTGTCCACGACCGGATGCCTCGCTCCGAACGCGAACGCGGCGACGGCGCGTGCGGTGTAGGGGCCGATGCCCTGCAGGGCGAGCAGCGCGTCGAGGTCGTCGGGGACCTCGCCGCCGTGCCGTTCGACGATCTCCGTCGCCGCGCGGTGCAGCCACAGCGCGCGGCGCGGGTAGCCGAGCCGGTCCCACGCGCGCACCGCTTCGGAGGGAGGCACGCCGGCGAGGTCGGCCGGCGTCGGCCACCGGAGCATCCATTCCTCCCACTTGGGCTGGACCCGGGCGACCTGGGTCTGCTGCAGCATGAACTCGCTGACCAGCACGGCCCAGGGCGAGACGTCGGCTGCGCGCCACGGGAGCGGGCGCGCAGCGCCCGCGAACCACGCCACGACCCGGTCGGCGAATTCGGCGGGCGAGCGGGGCATCCCATCAGCGTAGGTGGTCGATGGCGCAGCCGGATGCCTCGCGCGCGCACCGCTTGCTCGCCTACAGTCTGAACATGCGACTCGTGACGACGCCACGCGTGACCTACCTGCGAGGGCTCGCCGAGGAGATCCTCGCGCGCTACGGCCGCGGGCGCATGATCGTGGCGATCGACGGGCCGGTGCAGAGCGGCAAGAGCGCCCTCGCCGACGACCTCGCCGCGGTGCTCGAGGAGCGCGATCACGCGGTGTTCCGGGCCCGCATGGAGGACTTCCACCGCTCGCGGGCCGCGCAGGCCGAATTCGGGGCGGACACGCCCGAGCGATACTGGCGATACGGGTTCGACGAGTCGGCACTGCGGCGCTCGCTCGTCGAGCCGTTCCGGCTCGCGGGTTCCGCGGCCTTCGTCACCCGCGTGTTCGACCCGGCACGCGACGCGTGGGTCGAGCCGAAGTGGCTCACTGGGCCCGAGGACGCGATCCTCGTGGTGGATGGCCGGTTCGTGCTGCGCGAGCGGCTCGCCGACCTGTGGGACGTCGCGATCGCCGTCGACGGGGATCCGGTGGATCCCGCCGACGTGCTCGCCTACGCGCACCGCGACCCGCGGTCGGTCGCCGACGTGGTCGTCTCGCTCGCCGATCCGGCGTATCCGTTGTCGATCGTCCACTGAACTCCCCCTATTCGGGGTACAGAAATCACAATTCCTGTGCAGTCGCTGATCGGACGCTGCACTTTTCGCCATACTGAGAGCAACAACCCCCCAATCGGCATCCCCGAACCCGCTTCCTTCGTTCCGACCCGCTCTGCGGCGCGGCGCCCGCGCTTGCCGCGACTGCAGCCGCGCCTCGCGGCGCGCTGTCCGCAGCGGTGCGGGTCGCGCGGTTCGTCGACGCCGTCGGACCCTGGAGAGCACACCGAATGAGCATCAATCGCGCCTTCGCGGCGCAACCTGCCCCCGGTGCCGATCGCGCGCGTCGACGCGCACGATCGAGCCGTAGCCTCAGCCGCATCGCGGCCGCAGTCGTCTCAGCAGCGCTCGGCCTCGGGGTCGCGCTCGTCGGCGTCGCGGCACCCGCTGCGGCGCACACGGGAAACCTGCACGCGGACGCGGTGTGCAACCCGGCGACCGGTGAGTACGACGTCACCTACACGCTCACGCTGGAAGCCGTTCCCGGCGAGAAGCAGGGCACGACCATGTGGCGCATCGGCACGACCGAGTTCGAGTCCACACCGAGGAGCAACGCCGGGATGGACCGCGGTCCCGTGATCTCGACGGGCAACCAGACCGTCGAGCTCGGCACGCAGAAGCTGCCCGGCACCACGAAGACAGGACCGTGGGTGTACGCGTTCACGTCGTGGGGGTCGACCACGAAGGGCTCCGACGGTCGGGTCCAGAACCTCCCCGGCGATTGCGTCGCCACCCCGAGCCCGAGCCCGACGCCGACGCCGGCTCCGGTGCTCGAGGTCGCGACGGGGCTGTGCGAGGCCGATGTCCCGCGGATCCACGTCCGGGCAACCGTGCCGTCGACGACCGCCGAGTCGAAGGTCTCGCTGGTCATCACCGACGGCACCGATGAGGCGAGCATCGAGTTGCCGGCGCCCGATGCGAACGGCCTCATCGACGCGACCCCGCTCTGGCCCGGTGCATCGGTCGACGACGAGACGGGCGAGCCCACCGGATGGCCCGGCTGGAAGCAGCGTGCCGACGGCACCTGGGAGCAGACGGACGAGAACTTCGCCTGGACCCGCGATGCCGCGCTGCAGGCGTACCTCGACGTGAGCCGCGAGGCCCTGGTCGACGATCTCGTCTATCCCGCGTTCACCCTCGAGTGCTCGGCGAATCCCGGGATCGGTGGCGGCGACGGCGGTGCGGTGGCTCCGCCGACGCCGACGCCCACGCCGGCCGCGGTGAGCCCTGTTGCTGCGGTCCCGTCCGCCGGCGGCAGCGGCCTGGCCGAGACCGGCTTCGCCGGCGGCACGATCGCGATCGTCGCGGGCGTGATCGTGGTGGTCGGTGCGGCCGTCGTCGTGATCGCCGCGGTGCGTCGCAAGCGCACGGTGGCCGCCACGACCGGTGAGTCGACGCCGACCGAGTAGCCCACGGTTTCAGCGACGGGGGTCCGGTTCGCCGGGCCCCCGTTCGCGTCCCCACCGCTCAGCTCCGCAGCGCCTCAGTTCGGCAGCGCCGCTCAGTTCGGCAGCACCGCTCAGTTCCGCAGCACCGCGACGACCCGCTCGACGGGCAGGAACCCCTCGCGTTCGACCTCGTGCACGAGCTGGACGAGTGCGCGGTTGACGGGGGCGTCCGACCCGATCGCCTCGGCCTGGCGCACGACCGCGCCGTTCAGGAAGTCGATCTCGGTCGGCTGGCCGCGCCGTACGCTCTGCTGCGTCGAGCCGAGGTTCGGCACCGACCCCAGGTATGCGAACAGGGTGCGGGGCAGGCGCTGGCCGATCCAGAGCGGCATCCGCGCGAACCGGCGGAGCCGGCGGTCGTCGAGTCCCTGGAGCGAGCCGAATCGGATGCCTCGGGCGATGCCGATCCGCACGGTCTCGCGCATCGACGCGGTGATCACCCGTCGCAGGAGGCGGTTGCTCAGCGCCTCCTGCACGCTGCGCCCGACGATCGCGGGCACGGCGTTGACCATGTTCACCACGAGCTTGGTCCACTGGGCGCCGCGGAACCCGCCGATCGCCGCCACGGGCACCGCCTCCGAGAGCACCTCGGCGATGCGTCGCGACTCGTCGTCGGGCGGCCCGTCGCCGCGGCCGAGGAAGCTCTCGGCGGTCGAGGTGACCCGTACCGATCCGGGTTCGGTGTGGTTCGCGGCGATGATCGACAGCAGGCCGAGGCACGACGAGCGGGGCAGCAGCTTGGCGGCCGTGTCGACGCCGTCGAGACCGTTCTGCACGACCACCACCGTCGCGCCGTCGATGACCTCGGCATTCGCGGTGATCGCGGCCTCGGCGTCCTGCGCCTTGGTGCACACGAGCACGAGGTCGGGGCGGCGGGTGAGGAGCTCGGATGCCTCGACGCGCGCGTGCACGTCGCCGTAGCCGCCCGTGAGCTGGATCCCGCCGTCGCGGATCGCCGCGAGGCTCGCGCCGCGTGCGGTGACCTCGACGTCGTGTCCGGCCTGGTGCAACAGCGCCGCGAACGTGCCGCCGAGGGCGCCCGCCCCGATGATGCCGATCCGCATCCCTCCAGCGTAGAAGGCCGACCCGAGGAATCCGGCCCGGCTGATAGCCTGGTGCGCGTGAACAGCGGCATCCTCCTCGTGGACAAGCCCGGGGGGATGACCAGTCACGACGTCGTCGCCAGGGTCCGTCGGCTCGCCGGCACGCGCAAGGTGGGGCACGCCGGAACCCTCGACCCGATGGCCACCGGCCTGCTGCTCATCGGAGTGAACTCGGCGACCCGCCTGCTGCACCACCTCGTAGGCCTCGACAAGGAGTACCTCGCGACGGTTCGGCTCGGGGCGGCGACGACCACCGACGATGCCGAGGGCGAGATCGTCGAACTGGCGCCTGCCGAGGTCGTAGCCGCGATCGGCGACGAGGCGATCCGTGACGGGATGCTGCGGCTCACGGGAGAGCTCGACCAGGTGCCGAGCTCGGTGAGCGCCGTGAAGGTCGACGGGCGCCGCGCCTACGACCGGGTGCGCGACGGCGAACAGGTCGAGTTGGCGGCCCGGCGGGTGACCGTCACGGCGTTCGACCTGCTCGACGTGCGCCGCGCGGATGCGGCGATCGACCTCGATGTGCGCGTGGCGTGCACATCGGGCACGTACGTGCGCGCCCTGGCGCGCGACCTCGGCGCTGCGCTGGGGGCGGGCGGGCACCTCACGGCGCTGCGGCGCACCCGGGTGGGCGGATTCGAAGTGGCCGAAGCCGCGACGCTCGCCTCGCTCGAGGCCGACGGGGTTGCGGCGGCGCTGATGAGCCCCGCGGATGCCGCGGCGCGGGCGCTGCCCGTCGTGTCGGTGTCACCCGACGACGCGAGAGACCTCGGTCACGGCAAGCGCATCGCAGCGCCGGCCGACGCGGTCGGAACGATGGCCGCGATCGACGGCGATCGGCTGGTCGCGGTCGTCGAACGGCGCGGCGACACGCTGAAGGTCGTCACCGGGTTCCCGCAGGACTACGAGTAGGAGCGCACGATGATCGAGTGGTACGCATGGGTGCAGGTCGCGGTCGCGACGGTCGCCGGCGTGCTCTGCCTCGCGCTCGGATTGGTGGGTCGGGTTCCGAGCGACCTCAGCATCGGGGCGCTCGCACTCGTCGAAGTGCTGCTGATCGGCCAGGTCGTGGTCGCGATCGTCGCCCCGTTCGTCGGCAACGAGGCATCCGGCAGCGTGCTCGAGTTCTGGATCTACCTGATCTCGGCCGCGCTGCTGCCGCCGGTCGCGGCGTTCTGGGCGCTGCTCGAGCGCAACCGGTGGTCGACCGTGATCCTCGGCGTCGCAGCCCTCGCGGTCGCGGTCATGGTGTACCGGATGCTCCAGATCTGGACGGTGCAGCAGGCGTGAGCGTACGAGTGAGAGAATCGAACGTCATGTCTCCCCGGAACGCCTCCATCCCTGCCCGCCCGCGTCGAATGACCGGTATCGGGCGCGTGCTCGTCGTCGTCTACGGCATCCTCGCGCTGGCCGCGACCGGCCGCACGGCCGTGCAGATCATCGAGCGGTTCGACGAGGCGCCCGTCGCCTTCACGCTGTCGGGGCTGTCTGCGGTGGTGTACATCGTCGCCACGATCGCGCTGATCGCGCCCGGGCGGGTCTGGTACCGGGTGGCGTGGATCACGATCGGGTTCGAGGCCGTCGGCGTGCTCGTCGTCGGCACGATCACCTGGCTGTGGCCCGACCTGCTCGGCACCGGCACCGGGGACCCGTTCGGCCGCACGTCCACCGTGTGGAGCCTCTTCGGTGCCGGATACCTGTTCATCCCGCTCCTGCTGCCCGCGCTCGGGATGTGGTGGCTGGCGACGCATCCGCCGGTCGACGACGCGCGGGCCGCGACTCCCGCAGCCTCGGCAGAGGTCGACGCCGCGTGAGGTCGTTCAAGGGCCTCGACGCGGTGCCCGAGGGATTCGGCCCCTCGGCGGTGACCATCGGAAAGTTCGACGGCGTGCACCTGGGGCACCGAGCCGTCATCGAACGCCTGCGCGGCATCGCCGCCGAGCGCCACCTCACGACCGCGGTCGTCACGTTCGACCGCAACCCGCTCGCGCTGCTCGCGCCCGACCGCTGCCCCGACCCGCTCGTGAGCGTGCGGCAGAAGCTCAACCTGCTCGCGACGACGGGCGTCGATGCGACGGTGCTGCTGCCCTTCGACCGGACCCTCGCGGCGGTACCCGCCGAGGAGTTCGTGCAGCGGGTGCTCGTCGACGCGCTCGGCGCGCGCGCGGTGCTGGTCGGTCGCGACTTCCGCTACGGCGCGCGCGGCGCGGGAGATGTCGCGCTGCTCGAGCGACTCGGCGCCGAGCTCGGATTCGAGGTCGTCGTCGTCGACGACGTCATGCCCGATGACGAGCACCGCGTCTCGTCGACCTGGGTGCGCGAGCTCCTCGCAGCCGGAGACGTGCGTCGCGCGAGCGAGTTGCTCGGCCACACCCCGACCGTGTCGGGCATCGTCGTGCACGGTGCCGCGCGCGGACGCGAGCTGGGCTTCCCGACGGCGAACCTGTCGCCCGAGTCCGAGGGGCTGATCCCCGCTGACGGCGTCTACGCCGGCTGGCTGACTGACGCCGGCACCCGGTACCCGGCGGCGATCTCGGTGGGCGACAACCCGACGTTCGAGGGCGTGCCGAAGAAGCAGGTCGAGGCGTACGTGCTCGACCGCGATCTCGACCTCTACGACCACCTCGTCGACGTCGAGTTCGTCGAGCGGCTGCGCGGCATGGTCGCGTTCGAGAGCATCGAGGGCCTCATCGACACGATCCGCGACGACGTCGACCGGGCGCGCGAGCTGCTCGCGTGAGCGCCGCCCGGCGTGCGCTCTGGGCGGGGCGCTCGCTCGCCCTGATCGGGATCCTGCTGCTGGCGTTCAACCTGCGTTCGGCGGTCGCGTCGCTGTCGCCGGTGCTCGCGCAGGTCGAGGCGGATGTCCCGCTGAGTGCCGTGGTCGTCGGGCTCCTCGGCATGCTGCCGCCGGTCTGCTACGCGGTGTTCGGACTCGTGACGCCGGCCATCGCGCGGCGGTGGGGTCTCGAGCGGCCGCTGATCGCGGCGCTCGTGCTGCTCGTCATCGGGCTCGCGGGGCGCGGGCTCGTCGGCGACGCGACCGGGCTGGTCGTCGCGAGCGTGATCACGTTCGCTGCGATGGGCGTGGGCAACGTGCTGCTGCCGCTCGCCGTGAAGCGGTACTTCCCCGACCGCATCGGCCTCATGACGACGCTCTACGTGACGGCGATGTCGATCTCGACGCTGCTGCCCCCGCTCATCGCCGTGCCCGTGGCCGAGGCGGCCGGGTGGCGGGTCGAGCTGGGACTCTGGGCGGTGTTCGCCGTCGCGGCGCTGGTGCCGTGGCTGGCGCTCGCGATCCGTTCGCGCGCAGCCCGGGCGCCGGGCGTGGTCGAGCCCGACGCCACGCAGCTGCGGCACGCGCTGCGCTCGCCGCTCGCGTGGGCGCTCACGGTCGTGTTCGCGGGCTCGTCGGTGAACGCCTACACCGCGTTCGCGTGGTTGCCGAGGATTCTGCAGGACATCGCCGGGTCGTCGGCCGCCGCGGCCGGCGCGCTGCTCTCGCTGTACGCGGCGATGGGCTTGGTCGCCGGGCTCGTGGTGCCGATCGTCGCCGCGCGGTGGAACCGGGTGCCTCTGCTCATCGGCGTCAGCGTGGCATCCTTCGCCCTCGGCTACCTCGGCCTGCTGGTGGCGCCTGCGACCGCGACCTGGCTGTGGGTGGTGCTCATCGGCACCGGGCCGCTCATCTTCCCGCTGTCACTCGTGCTCATCAATCTGCGCACTCGCACGCAGGCCGGCGCGGTCGCGTTGAGCGGCTTCGTGCAGTCGGCCGGCTACCTGATCGCCGCGGCCGGACCGCTCGTGCTGGGCGTGCTGCACGACGCGACGGGGTCGTGGTCGCTGCCGCTCGTGCTGCTGCTGGCCACCGCGGTGCCGGTCGGCGTGGCGGGCCTGGTCGTCGCCCGCCCCCGGATGTTCGAGGACGAGCGCGCCCGCTGACGAGTCCGGCGGCGGGTCGGCTCAGCCGACCAGCTCGGGCCGATGCACGAGCGCGGCGGCGCCGATGAGCGGCCCCTCGTCGCCGAGGCCCGATGGAACGATCTTGACGCGCCGCACGAAGTCGAAGGCGGTGCGTCGGGTGACCGCCGCGCGGGCGTGTTCGAAGAGCGCGGGGGAGACCCGCGAGAACCCGCCGCCGATGGCGACGACGTCGAGGTCGACGAGGTTCGTCGCCGACGCGACGGCTTGACCGATCGCGCGACCGGCGCGCTCGACGGCGGCGATCGCGACCGGGTCGCCCGCGGCGTGCGCGGCGGCGAGGTCTTCGCCGGTGGTGCCCTCGAAGCCCTGGGTGCGCGCCCACGCCACCGTGCGCGGGCCGCTCGCGATCGCCTCGAGGCATCCGCGCCCACCGCAGGGGCACGCGTCGTCGAAGCCGCCGACCTCGACGTGGCCGATGTGGCCGCCGTTGCCCGACGGGCTCGGCGCGCCGCGGTCGCCGAGCACGAGCCCGCCGCCGACGCCGGTCGACACGATCATGCCGAGCAGGTTGTGGGCGCCTCGGCCCGCGCCGACCCAGTGCTCGGCCAGGGCGATGCAGAGCCCGTCGATGCGCAGGTCGACCGGCACACCGGGCACGAGAGCGCGCACCCGGTCGGCGAGCGGATGCCCCCGCCAAGCGGGGACGTTGAGCGGTGAGACGGTGCCCGCGGCGACGTCGACCGGCCCTGCCGAACCGATGCCGATGCCCGCGAGATCGACCCCGCCGGGCAGCGTCGAGACAGCGCCGCGCACGACCTCGGCGACGGCCGCGTCGAGCTGGTCGGCGGTGCGATCGGGGCCGGTCGGGTGGCGGTGACGGCTGCCGGGGACGACGGCCGCGTCGGCGTCGACGAGCGCGGCCTCGACCTTGGTGCCGCCGAAGTCGACGGCAAGTGCGAGTGAGGGCATGCGAATCAGCTTAGGAGAGCGTGACGTCACCTCTGTGTGCTCATGTGAGCAGAAGCGCCAACGAGTGTTGCCGGGGAGCGGAGGGCTGCTTACGCTGGAACGAGCGGCGGGATGCGCACCCGAAAGTGCCACCGCGATCGGAGGGAGCGTGATGGACGAGGTCGACGAACTGCTCTCGATCCGGGCGGCTGAGCTCTACTACGAAGAGAACAAGACGCAGGACGAGATCGGGCAGGCGCTGAGCCTCACCCGGTGGAAGGTCGGGCGGCTGCTCGCCCAGGCCAAGCAGCGCGGCTTCATCCGCATCGAGATCCTGCATCCGAGGGCGCGCCGGCTGCCGATCGAGCGGCGGCTGCGCGATGAGCGCGGGCTCGACGACGCGATCGTCGTCTCGTCGGCCGGCGTCTCGGGCCCCGACGAGTTGCAGGCGCGCACCGCCCAGGCCGCCGCCGACTACCTCACCGCGCTGCGCCCCGTGCCGCGCACGCTCGGCGTGAGCTGGGGTCGTACGCTGTTCGACCTCTCGCAGCACCTGCGCCCCGGGTGGGCGACCGCGGTCAACGTCGTGCAGATCAACGGCGGCGTGAGCCTCAACCGCCGCCCGGGCACCGCAGCAGCTACGGCCGTCGCGATCGCGCAGAAGGCGAGCGGCAACGCGACGCTGCTGCCCAGCCCCGCGATACTCGAGCGGCTCGAGACGAAGCAGGCGATCGAGAGCGACCGGGTCGTCGCCGGGGTCATCGACCTCGCGCGATCCGCCGACGCGTACCTGTTCAGCGCAGGCGCCGCCGACCACCACTCCGTGCACGTCGAGAGCGGCTACCTTTCGGTCGGCGACGTCGACCTGCTCGTGCAGAAGGGTGCCGTCGGCGACGTCGTCGGGCGCTACATCGACTCCGACGGCAACATCGTCGACCCCGCGCTCGACGCGCGCACGGTGGGGCTCACCCTCGATGAGCTGCGCGCCGCGCCGCGGTCGATCGCGGTCATCGCCGGTCCTTCCAAGCACGCGGTCGCCGACGCCGTCGTGCGCAGCGGCCTCTGCACGGTGCTCGTCACCGACGAAGCCACCGCCCTCCACCTGCTCGACGGCTAGAACCTCCGGAAGAAGGCTCCGCATGCCCGAAACCTCCCTCGTCACCGCACGCGAGCGCGCTGTCGCCCTACTCGGCGGCGAACCCGACGACGCCACGCTGCGCCGCTACCTGCACGGCATCCCGGGGGTCGACGCGGTCGGCCTCGAGCAGCGCGCGGCCGGTCTCGGCACCCGCTCGATCAAGACCTCGTCGAAGGCCTGGGCACTCGACCGCATCATCTCGCTCATCGACCTGACCACGCTCGAAGGTGCCGACACCCCGGGCAAGGTGCGGTCGCTCGTCGCGAAGGCGGTCAACCCTGACCCGGCCGATGCGACCACACCGCGCGTCGCCGCGGTGTGCGTCTACGGCGACATGGTGCCCTACGCGGTCGAAGCGCTCGGCGATGCGCACGGCGACCCCGACGCGGGCGGGGTCTCGGTCGCCGCGGTGGCCACGGCATTCCCGTCGGGCCGAGCGTCGCTCGAGATCAAGCTCGCCGACACCGCCGAGGCGGTCGCGGCCGGCGCCGACGAGATCGACATGGTCATCGACCGCGGGGCGTTCCTCGCCGGTCGGTACGGCCTGGTGTTCGACCAGATCGCCGCGGTGAAACAGGCGTGCCTCCGGCCCGACGGCACGAGCGCGAGCCTCAAGGTGATCCTCGAGACGGGCGAGCTCGTCACCTACGACAACGTGCGTCGCGCGTCGTGGCTGTCGATCCTCGCGGGCGGCGACTTCATCAAGACCTCGACGGGCAAGGTGCAGCCGGCCGCCACGCTGCCGGTGACCCTGCTCATGCTCGAAGTCGTGCGCGATTGGCACCTGCTCACCGGCCAGCGCATCGGCGTGAAGCCCGCCGGCGGCATCCGTGCCTCGAAAGATGCGGTGAAGTACCTCGTGACGGTCGCCGAGACGGTGGGCGAGGAGTGGCTCCAGCCGCATCTGTTCCGCTTCGGGGCATCCAGCCTGCTCAACGACGTGCTGCTGCAGCGCCAGAAGCTCCGCACCGGGCACTACTCGGGCGCCGACTACGTGACGATCGACTGACGAGACGAGACATCCCATGAGCTTCCTCGAGTACGCACCCGCCCCCGAGTCGCGCGCGATCCTGTCGCTTCGCGACGCCTACGGCCTCTTCATCGACGGCGAGTTCGTCGACGGACACGGCGCCGCCTTCCAGACCATTTCGCCCGCCGACGAGACGCGCATCGCCGAGATCGCGAACGCCGACGCCTCCGATGTCGACCTGGCCGTCGCGGCCGCCCGCCGCGCCTACGACCGGGTGTGGAGCCGCATGAGCGGCCGTGACCGCGGCAAGTACCTGTTCCGCATCGCCCGGCTCGTGCAGGAGCGGGCGCGCGAGCTCGCCGTCGCCGAGTCGCTCGACAACGGCAAGCCCATCAAGGAGTCGCGCGACGTCGACGTGCCGCTCGTGGCCGCCTGGTTCTTCTACTACGCGGGGTGGGCCGACAAGCTCGATCACGCCGGGCTGGGTGCCGACCCCCGCGCGCTCGGCGTCGCAGGCCAGGTCATCCCGTGGAACTTCCCACTGCTCATGCTGGCCTGGAAGATCGCGCCCGCGCTCGCGGCCGGCAACACGGTCGTGCTGAAGCCCGCCGAGACGACCCCGCTCACCGCGCTGCTGTTCGCCGAGATCGTGCAGCAGGCCGACCTGCCGCCGGGCGTCGTCAACATCGTCACGGGCGCGGGCGACACCGGTGCGGCACTCGTCTCGCATCCCGACGTCGACAAGGTGGCGTTCACGGGTTCGACCTCGGTGGGCCGCCAGATCGCGAAGGCCATCGCCGGCACCGAGAAGAAGCTCACCCTCGAGCTCGGCGGCAAGGCCGCGAACATCGTGTTCGACGATGCGCCGATCGACCAGGCGATCGAGGGCATCGTCAACGGCATCTTCTTCAACCAGGGGCACGTGTGCTGCGCGGGCAGCCGCCTGCTCGTGCAGGAGTCGATCCACGACGAGGTCGTCGACCGGCTGAAGCGGCGCCTGTCGACGCTGCGGCTCGGCGACCCGCTCGACAAGAACACCGACATCGGGGCGATCAACTCGCGTGAGCAGCTCGACCGCATCCGCGAGCTCAGCGACGTCGGCGAGGCCGAGGGCGCCGAGCGCTGGAGCGCGCCGTGCGAGATCCCCGACAACGGATTCTGGTTCGCGCCGACGATCTTCACCGGCGTCGAGACGAGCCACCGCATCGCCCGCGAAGAGGTCTTCGGCCCGGTGCTGTCGGTCCTGAGCTTCCGTACGCCGCAGGAGGCGATCGCGAAGGCGAACAACACGCCCTACGGCCTGTCGGCCGGCATCTGGACCGACAAGGGCAGCCGCATCCTCGCGGTCGCCGACCAGCTGCGCGCGGGCGTCGTGTGGGCGAACACGTTCAACCGGTTCGATCCGTCGAGCCCGTTCGGCGGCTACAAGGAGTCGGGCTACGGCCGCGAGGGCGGCCGGCACGGACTCGGCGCGTACCTGAAGCCCGCGACCCGGGCGGCCGTCACCGCCCGAACCGCCGTGCCCGCGAAGAAGGGAGCCCGCAAGTGAGCCGCCTCGCCGTGCCCAAGACCTACAAGCTGTTCATCGGCGGCGCGTTCCCGCGCAGCGAGTCTGGCCGCACCTACGAGGTGCTCGCCGCCGACGGCGCCTTCCTCGCGAACGCGGCGAAGGCGTCCCGCAAGGACGCCCGCGACGCGGTCGTCGCCGCACGCGCCGCCGTCGCCGGCTGGTCGGGCGCCACGGCGTACAACCGCGGCCAGGTGCTGTACCGCATCGCCGAGCTGCTCGAGGGGCGCCGGGCGCAGTTCACCGCCGAGATCGAACAGGCCGAGGGCGTCTCGCGTGCCCAGGCGACGGTGCAGGTCGACGAGGCGATCGACCGCTGGGTCTGGTACGCCGGCTGGGCCGACAAGTTCGCCCAGGTGTCGGGCAACGCGAACCCGGTCGCCGGGCCCTACTTCAACATCTCGGTGCCCGAGCCGACGGGGGTCGTCGCGATCGTCGCACCCCAGGACTCGTCGCTCGTCGGGCTCGTGTCGGCGATCGCGCCGGCGCTCGTCGCGGGCAACGCGGTGGTCGTGATCGCGAGCGAGCGCTTCCCGCTGTCGGCGATCTCGCTGGCCGAGGTGCTGGCCACGAGCGACGTGCCGAAGGGCGTGGTGAACGTGTTGACCGGTTCGCCCGCCGAGATCGCGCCGTGGCTCGCCGCGCACGCCGACGTGAACGCGCTCGACCTGGTCGGTGCGGGGGCGCTCGACTGGGTGGATCTCGAGGTCGCGGCGGCCGAGACGCTGAAGCGCGTGCTGCGACCCGAGAACGGCCAGGATGCCGCGGCGCCGGCGCTGGACCGCATCGTCGCGTTCACCGAGACGAAGACGGTCTGGCACCCGAAGAGCCTGCGGTAGCGCGGAGCACGCCATGTCGGGTCGCGAGGGATCGCCGGATGCCCGGGAGCGGCTGGTCACCGACCCGTTCGACTACCGCGTCACGAAGCAGGGCGCCGTCATCGTCTCGCGAGGGGGCCGAGCCGTCATGACGGTCGGCGGCCGCGATGCGGCACGGCTCGTCGCGGCGCTGCAGCGGGCCGACGAGGCCCAGTCGCAGCTGCTGCTCGCCCGCGCCAGCGGCAACTATCGGCGTGGCAACGAGCGCGGCTGAGGCGACGCGCAGGGCGGATCCTCGTGTCCCCCGAAAGAAGGTAACGAATCGATAACGGCGTGTGCTAGCGTGGCCGAACCGATCGGGCAACGGCGCTCGTTCGGGGAAAGGCCCGATCCGTGCACCCCGCCCCCGGCGCGCGACCCGATTCGCCCACACGCGCCGCACACCCCCGCTCGTCCGACCTGCTCGCCAACCCGCCGCGACGCGCCGTGCGCACCGGCCTCGGTGCGGTGGCGCTGGCGATCGTCGTGATCGCGATGCTCGTCGTGCAGCCGCCGCCCACCGCGTCCGCGACCGACGTGTTCGGTGCCCTGCGCGCGCCGGGTGAACCCGCATTCACCGTCGCCCACCGCGGCGACCGTGCGAGGGCACCCGAGAACACGCTGCCCTCGCTCGAGCTCGCCATGGACCGCCTCGAGTTCGTCGAGACCGACGTGCAGCTCACCCGCGACGGCGTGCCGGTGCTATTCCACGACGTCGAGCTCAGTCGCGTCACCGGCGACCCGCACCGCGTCGACGAGTTGACCTTCGACCAGCTGTCCCGGCTCGACGCCGGCCGGCGGTACGACCCGGCGTTCGAGGGCACCAGGATCCCCACCCTCGACGCGTTCCTCGCCGCGCTCGCCGAGCGCGACGACGCGCGGGCGCTCATCGAGCTGAAGGCGGCGTGGACGCCCGACGAGGTTCGCACCGTCACCGATCTGCTCGAGCGCCGGGGCGTCGACGACCGGGTGGTGCTGCAGAGCTTCAGCATCGAGACCCTCGACTCGATCGCCGCGGTCGCCCCGCAGCTGCCCCGCATCATGCTGATCCGCGAACTGCCCGCCGACCCGCGGCCGATCGCGGAACGATTCGGCCTCATCGGGTTCGGCACCACCGTGGCCAGCGTGACGGCCGCGCCCGAGGCGCTCGACCTCGCGCATTCGGTGGGCATCGCGGTGCTCTGCTACACCCTGAACTCCGAGAAGAAGTGGAACGAGGTGGCCGCGCTCGGCGTCGACGGCATCATCACCGACCGACCCAGCGCGCTCGACGCCTGGCTCGCGGCTACGGCTCCGGGAACGTGACCTCGACGCCGAGTCGGTCGGCGGCCGCCCGGTAGGCGTCGGCGACGCGCTCGGAGAACAGCACGAAGCGCACGTGCGGGGGAGCGGCATCCGCCTCAGCCGTCGAGGCGACCGACAGCGCGACGTCGGCGACGTCGTCGACCGGCCAGCCGTACACGCCGGCCGAGATCGCCGGGAAGGCGATCGATCCGGCTCCCAGGTCGGCGGCCAGGGCGAGCGAGTTGCGATGCGCGGCGATGAGCAGCGAACGGCGTGCGGATGCCTCGGGCCCGGCGCTGCCCGGCCAGACCGGGCCGACCGTGTGGATGACCCACCGCGCCGCGAGGCGTCCGGCGCCGGTGGCGACCGCCTCGCCGGTCGGCAGTCCGTCGCGCAGCGCGCCCGCGCGCAGCGCGCGGCACTCGGCGAGGATCTCGGGGCCGCCGGCGCGGTGGATGGCGCCGTCGACGCCGCCGCCGCCGAGGAGCGACGAGTTCGCCGCGTTCACGATCGCGTCGACCCGCTCGTGCGTCAGGTCGTCCGTGACCAGCTCGATCCGGGGCATCCGGCCTCGCTCACCCCCGGTTGTTCGACAGCTCGAAGATGCGCAGCAGTTCGGCCACCGCCGCCTCGCGTTCGTCGCCGCCCGCCTCGTACTGGTGGCTGACGTGCGTGCGCAGGTGGTTCTCGACGAGCAGCTTGTTCAGGGACGCGAGCGACTTCTGCACCGCGAGCGAGAGCGTGATGATGTCGACGCAGTAGTCCTCGTTCTCGATCATCTTCTCGATGCCGCGAAGCTGGCCCTCGATGATCTTCGTGCGGTGCAGGGCTCGCCGCTTGATGTCCTCGATCACCCCGTCAGGATACTCCCGGCGGCCGATACCCAGCCGGGGTATCGCTCACTCCTCGGCGTCGGCCGCGATCTGCTGGTCGTCTCGCAGGTCGACACGACGCTCGGCGTCGATGCCGGGCACGTCGTCGACCAGCGCGTCGTCGAGCGGCCGCTCGTCGTCGTTTTCGGCCGCATCGGCCTCGTCGAACTCGGTGTCCTGGGCCACCGTGAAGTCGTCATCCGGCGCGACGCCACCGCCCGCCCCCGCGCGATCGTCCATCTTCCCAGACTAGGCCGCCGCCCCCGCCGACGCACCCCTCTCGCGTCGTGATCGGGCATTCCGGCCCGAAACCCGATAGAATGACGGTCGCGCCCGATGGATCCCTTCCTCAGGCCGACGGCACGGGCTTCGCTCGCGCACTGCTCGGCCCTGTGGGTTCACCGGCCCGCGGTCCGCCCCTGATTCTGCGAGGCGAGCCGCGGCACCGCGATCCACCCCTCGGATCGCCGGCGCGACCGATGCGGCCCGAGAACACGGGAGGACCCTTGGCCCAGACGAGGCAGCGCACACGTACGCGCTCGCGCGACGATGACGCGCCCATCATTCCGATCCTCGCGCGCAAGGTGCGCGAGGTCGAGCAGAAGGCGCAGAAGAACAAACTCGGCCCCACCAACCGGCAGAAATTCCAGGTCATCGCCCTGTTGATGCGCGAGGAGCGCGCCAGGGTCAAGGCCGACCACGAGACCCCCGACGCCGCCCGCGTCGAACTGCTGAAGCGCCTCGACGGCATCGCGCAGATCCTGGCCAAGACGGCCGCGCGCGATACCAGCCTCATCTCATTGCTCGAACCGGATGCCTCGGTGTCGACGGTCGCGCAGCGGTTCCGTCGCGACTGGCTGCTCGAGTCAGGTGCCGAGCTCAGCCCCGACGAGCTCATCATCACGCGCGAGCCCGAGCCCGACCCCGGGCCGAGCGTCAACCAGGTCGTGCCGCGCTCGGTCAAGGCCAGGCAGCTCGCGAATCCGTTCCTCGCGCCCGATCTCGCCCGGCCCGCCGCACCCGCGGTGCCGGTACGTCGCCTCGCGAACTGGGAGCTGCTCGGCCCGCTGTTCAAGTCGTTCGAACTCGGCTCGGGCGGCCAGGCCGCCACCATGCCGCTTCCCGAGGCGCCGAAGGTCGACCGGCTGGCGCCGCGCGGCCTCGAGCTGATGCACCACCAGGCCCGCTTCATCGAGTCAGCACGCCTCGGGCACCGCACGTTCCTGCTCGCCGACGAGCCGGGCCTCGGCAAGACCGCGCAGTCGGTGCTCGCGGCATCCGTGGCGAACGCCTACCCGCTGCTCGCCGTCGTGCCCAATGTGGTGAAGATGAACTGGGCCCGCGAGGTCGAGCGGTGGACTCCGCACCGCCGCGCGACCGTCATCCACGGCGACGGCGACACCCTCGACGCGTTCGCCGACGTGGTCGTCGTCAACTACGACGTGCTCGACCGGCACATGTCTTGGCTGAGCACCCTGGGCTTCCGGGGCATGGTCGTCGACGAGGCGCATTTCATCAAGAACCTGCAGTCCCAGCGCTCGCGCAACGTGCTCGCGCTCGCCGACCGCATCCGGCACAATGCACCCGGCGGCGACCCGCTGCTGCTCGCCCTCACCGGCACGCCGCTCATCAACGACGTCGACGACTTCCGCGCGATCTGGCGGTTCCTCGGCTGGATCGACGCCGACAAGCCGGCGCCGGAACTGCTCGGCAAGCTGGAGGAGACCGGGCTCACGCCCGCCGACCACGGGTTCTACTCCGCGGCGCGCCAGACCGTCATCGACCTCGGCATCGTGCGGCGGCGCAAGGTCGACGTGGCCGCCGATCTGCCGTCCAAGCGCATCGCCGACCTGCCCGTCGAACTCGACGACGAGCTCGGGCGGTCGATCCGCAGCGCCGAGCGCGAACTCGGCCACCGCCTCGCCGCCCGCTTCCGTGCGCTCGTCGAGGCGCGCGGCCTCCGGGTCGGCTCGCTCGACGCCGACGAGCGCGACCAGTTCGTCCGCGCCGTCGCGCTCGCCGAGCTCGAGGAGTCGAAGCAGGCCAAGACGGGCGAGAACGTGTTCACCATGGTGCGCCGCATCGGCCAGGCGAAGGCCGGGCTCGCGGCCGACTACGCCGCGCAGCTCGCGCGGTCGGTCGGAAAGGTGGTGTTCTTCGCCAAGCACATCGACGTCATGGACCAGGCCGAGGCGGCGTTCGCGGCCCGCGAGATCCGCACCGTGTCGCTGCGCGGCGATCAGACCGCGCTCGCCCGGCAGGCGGCGATCGACGCGTTCAACACCGACCCCGACGTGCAGGTCGCGGTGTGTTCGCTCACCGCCGCGGGTGTGGGCGTCAACCTGCAGGCGGCGTCGAACGTCGTCCTCGCCGAGCTCAGCTGGACGAGCGCGGAGCAGACCCAGGCGATCGACCGCGTGCACCGCATCGGCCAGGACGAACCGGTCACCGCCTGGCGCATCATCGCCGCGCACACCGTCGACGCCCGCATCGCCGAACTCATCGACGCGAAGCAGGGGTTGGCCGCGCGCGCCCTCGACGGCAGCGACATCGAGCCGGGTTCGGCCGATTCGGTGCAGCTCGACGCGCTGCAGCACCTGCTCCGGCAGGCACTCGACGGCGCGCTCTGAACGACCCGATCGCGCTAGACTCTCGGTCGTCCGTGCCCCGAGGAAGCGGCTCAGGCGAACCCCTTCCACTCACGACGAGGAGTCCACGCGGCATGAAAATCGGCTTGCTCACCAGCGGTGGCGACTGTCCGGGTCTGAACGCGGTCATCCGCGGCGCGGTGCTCAAGGGCGTCATCTCGCATACCACCGAGTTCGTCGGGTTCCGGTGGGGGTGGCGCGGCGTCGTCGAGCGCGACCTCATGCCGATCACGCGTCATGACGTGCGAGGGCTCGCGCGCCAGGGCGGCACGATCCTCGGCTCATCCCGTACCAACCCGTTCGAGGGCGAGGGCGGCGGTCCCGAGAACATCCAGCGCATGCTCGACGAAGAGGGCATCGACGCGATCATCGCGATCGGCGGCGAGGGCACCCTGACGGCCGCGCGCCGGCTCTACGATGAGGGCGGCATCAAGGTCATCGGCGTGCCGAAGACCATCGACAACGACCTGTTGGCCACCGACTACTCGTTCGGCTTCGACACCGCCGTCGAGATCGCCACCGAGGCGATCGACCGCCTGCGCACGACCGCCGACTCGCACGGGCGGTGCATGGTGCTCGAGGTGATGGGCCGGCACGTCGGCTGGATCGCGCTGCACTCGGGCATGGCCGGCGGTGCGCACGCGATCCTCATTCCCGAGCAGCCGCAGTCGATCGAGCAGATCTGCGAGTGGGTCGAATCGGTGCGCGAGCGCGGCCGCGCGCCCCTCGTGGTCGTCGCCGAGGGCTTCACGCTGCCCGACATGACCGAGGCGCACTCGCACAAGGGTCTCGACGCGTTCAACCGACCGCGGCTCGGCGGCATCGCCGAGATGCTCGCCCCGATGATCGAGGAGCGCACCGGCATCGAGTCGCGCGCCACGGTGCTCGGTCACATCCAGCGCGGCGGCGAGCCGACGGCGTACGACCGCGTGCTCGCCACCCGGCTGGGCATGGCCGCCGTCGAAGCGGTGTACGACGAATCGTGGGGCAACATGGTCACGCTTCGCGGCACCGAGATCAAGACGGTCTCGATCGCCGAGGCCACCGGGTCGCTGAACACCGTGCCGCAGTCGCGGTACGACGAGGCGCGCATCCTCTTCGGCTGACTCTCAGACGTGCTCCGGGTAGGATCGGGGTGCGCGGCGTTCGCCGTCTTCGCAAGTCCCCTCGACTGAACCTCCGGTGAATTCCGTTCACCGAACCAGAGAAAGACGCCGGTGGATCTCACCCTCATCGTCGTGCTGGTCATCGCACTGGCGCTCTTCTTCGACTTCACCAACGGATTCCACGACACCGCCAACGCGATGGCGACGCCGATCGCCACCGGTGCACTGCGTCCGAAGGTCGCCGTCGCGCTCGCCGCGGTGCTCAATCTGGTCGGCGCGTTCCTGTCGACCGAGGTCGCCAAGACCATTTCGGGCGGCATCATCAGAGAGGGCGACGGCGGCGTGCTCATCACGCCCGAGCTCATCTTCGCCGGCCTGATCGGCGCGATCGTCTGGAACATGATCACGTGGCTGCTCGGGCTGCCGTCGTCGTCGAGCCACGCGTTGTTCGGCGGCCTGATCGGTGCGGCGATCGTCGGTGCGGGTCTCGGCGCCATCGACTTCGGCGTCGTCGTATCCAAGGTGATCCTTCCGGCCCTGCTGGCGCCGATCACGGCCGGGCTCATCGCCTATGTCGCGACGAAGCTCGCCTACGCGATCACGCGCCGCTACGACGGCAAGCCCGACGGCCGCGACGGGTTCCGTTACGCGCAGGTCTTCTCCTCGTCGCTCGTGGCGCTCGCGCACGGCACCAATGACGCGCAGAAGACGATGGGCGTCATCACGCTCACCCTCGTCGCCGCCGGGTTGCAGTCGGCGGGCTCCGACGTGCAGTGGTGGGTCATCGTCACCTGTGCGATCGCGATCGCCCTCGGCACCTACATGGGCGGCTGGCGCATCATCAAGACGCTCGGTACAGGACTCACCGATGTCAAACCGGCCCAGGGGTTCGCCGCCGAGACCGCGACGGCGGCCACGATCCTCGCGTCCAGCCACGTGGGCTTCGCGCTGTCGACCACGCAGGTCGCGTCGGGTTCGGTCATCGGCTCGGGACTCGGGCGGCGCGGGTCGAAGGTGCGCTGGAGGACCGCGGGTCGCATCGGCATCGGATGGCTCATGACGCTGCCTGCGGCGGGCGCCGTCGGCGCGCTCGCGGCGCTGGTCGCCCACCTCGGCGTCATCGGCATCATCATCGATGCGGTGGTCGGCACGATCGTGATCGCCGGCATCTTCGTGTGGTCGCGTCGCAGCGAGGTATCGCACCACAACGTCATCAGCGAGGTCGCCGACTCGGGTCGCGCCGTGAAGATCAAGCGCAACCCGAAGCCGAAGAAGAAGGCCCAGAAGGCATGATGAGCGCAGCACGCATGATGAGCGCAGCACGCATGATGAGCGCAGCAGGCACGATGGGCGCAGCAGACCAGACCCGGAAGGCGCGGCAGGCATGATCGACTGGAACGCCTTCCTCCTGGTGCTCGTCTCGGCGCTGATCGGCGCCGCGATCGTGGTGAGCGCCTACGCCCTCGGCATCCGCCTGCTCACGATGTCGGGCCGCACGCCCATCGTGACTCCGGCCGAGTTCACCGACGCGATCACGATCGTGACACCCGCCGAGATCAAGGCGGCCGAGAAGCGCGCCGCCAAGGCAGCCCGCAAGAGCCCGCTCACCGAGGGGCAGAAGCGACTCTCGCTCGTCGGGGCGTGGGGGTGCTTCGCGGTCAGCGGCATCGCCGTGCTCGTGGGCATCTACCTGATCGTCGGCGACCACCTCATCGAGCTGTTCGGCGGCGCCTGATCGTGTCGCGGGCGCAGACGCGCGCCCGGCGCGTCCGCACCGCTACAGTTTCTCGCATGACCTCACCCACCCCCACCGAAACCACGGCGGAGCCGCCCAAGTCGCGCTCCGCGTTCGACCGCTATTTCGAGATCAGCGCGCGCGGGTCCACCTTCGGCACCGAGATCCGCGGCGGCATCGTGACGTTCATCACGATGGCCTACATCGTGATCCTCAACCCGATCATCCTGTCGTCCGGCGTCGACGTCGATGGCAACCAGCTGGCCTTCCCGCAGCTCGCCGCCGTCACCGCGCTCACCGCCGGCGTCATGACGATCCTGTTCGGCGTCGTCGCGCGGCTGCCGTTCGCGTTCGCCGCGGGCCTCGGCATCAACTCGTTCCTCGCGTTCAGCGTCGTCGGCCAGGTCACCTGGCCCGAGGCGATGGGCCTCGTCGTCATCAACGGCCTCATCATCGTGCTGCTGGCCGCGACCGGGTTGCGCCGGCTCATCTTCGACGCGGTGCCGTACGAGCTGAAGATCGCGATCACGGTCGGTATCGGCCTCTTCATCGCGTTCATCGGCTTCGTCGACGCCGGGTTCGTCACGGCCACCGGCCAGAACTCGCCGCCGGTCGGGCTCGGCGTGGGCGGTTCGGTCGCGACGGTGCCGACGCTGGTGTTCGTGTTCACCCTGCTGTTGACGGGCGTGCTCGTCGCCCGCAAGATCAAGGGGGCGCTGCTCATCGGCCTCGCGAGCGGCACGGTCGTCGCGGTGATCATCGAGGCGATCTGGCACCTCGGCTCGGGCCAAGACAACCCGGGTGGCTGGGGCCTGTCGGTTCCCGCGTTCAGCGGCAACCCCTTCGCGGTGCCCGACCTCGGCCTCATCGGCCAGGTGAGCTTCGACTTCGGCAAGGTCGGTGCGCTGGCGGCGATCATGCTGGTGTTCACGCTCGTGTTCACGAACTTCTTCGACGCGATGGGCACGATGACGGGGCTCTCGAAGGAGGCGGGGCTGGCCGACGCCAAGGGCAACTTCCCGCGCCTGAAGTCGGCGCTCATCGTCGAGGGCGTCGGCGCGGTCGCGGGCGGCCTCACGTCGAGCTCGTCGAACACTGTGTTCATCGAGTCGGGCTCGGGCATCGGCGAGGGCGCGCGGACGGGCTTCGCGAACCTCGTCACGGGTGCACTGTTCCTGCTGGCGATGTTCCTCACACCGGTGACGCAGATCGTGCCGAGCGAGGTCGCCGCCGCGGCGCTGGTCATCGTCGGTGCGATGATGATGGCCCAGGTGCGCGACCTCGACCTGAAGGACTTCTCGGTGCTGCTGCCGGTGTTCCTGACGATCGTGATCATGCCGCTCACGTACTCGATCGCGAACGGCATCGGCGCGGGCTTCATCGCCTGGGTGGTCATCCGCTCGCTGGCCGGCAAGGCCAAGACGATCAGCCCGCTGCTGTGGGTGGTCGCGGCCGGGTTCCTGCTTTACTTCGCCCGCGGGCCGATCGAGCAGCTGTTCGGCTAGCAGGTCGATCGATCGCGAAACGACGGATGCCTCGGACTGCGTCAGTCCGAGGCATCCGTCGTTTGCGGCTGAGACGGCGAAGCCGTCGCCGCCTCAGCCCGCTCACGCCGTGCCGCGGGCCCTGCCGATCCAGTTCATGACGTGGTAGATCACGATCGCGGCGATGGTGCCGAGCGCGATGCCGTTGAAGACCACGGTGCCGAACGTCATCGTGAAGTCGGCGACGCCGATGATGAGCGCGGTCGCGGCCGTGAACTGGTTCACCGGACGGGTGAAGTCGACCTTGTTGTCGACCCAGATCTTCACACCGATGATCGCGATGAGGCCGTACAGTGCGACGGTCGCGCCGCCCAGCACGCCGGCCGGGATGGTGTTGATGAGCGCGCCGAACTTCGGCGAGAGCCCCAGTACGATCGCCACGAAGCCCGCCACCCAGTACGCGGCGGTCGAGTACACGCGGGTCGCGGCCATCACGCCGATGTTCTCGCCGTACGTGGTCGTGCCCGAGCCGCCGAAGAAGCCGGCGACGGTGGTGGCGACGCCGTCGGCCAGCAGCGCCCGGCCGGTCTGCGCGTTCACCGAGGCGTCCGTCATCTGCGCGACGCCGCGCACGTGGCCGACGTTCTCGGCGATGAGCACGAGCACGATCGGCAGGAATGCGGGCAGCAGCCCCCACACCGCGGCATCGGCGAACGGGTTCGCCGGCAGATGGAACTGGGGCAGGCCGACCCACGCGGCCCGCTCGACGGCGGTGAAGTCGACCTCGCCCTGCAGGATCGCCGCGATGTAGCCGACGACCACGCCGACGAGGATGGAGATGCGGCCGAGGATGCCGCGGAAGACCACGGTGACGAGCAGGATCGCGGCGAGCGTGACGAGGGCGGTGAGCGGCGCGAGCTCGAAGTTGCTCCTCGCGACCGGGGCCAGGTTCAGACCGATGAGCGCGACGATCGCGCCGGCGACCACCGGCGGCATGAGGGCGTCGATCCAGCCGGTGCCCGTCCAGACCACGATCGCACCCACGAGTGCGAGCAGCAGGCCGACCGCGACGATGCCGAACAGGGCCGCGCCCATGGGGTCGTCGACCGTCGATGCGCCGAGGGCGCCGAGCACCGGCGCGATGAACGCGAACGACGAGCCGAGGTAGCTGGGCAGGCGGTTCTTCGTGATGAGCAGGAACAGGATCGTGCCGATGCCCGAGAAAAGCACGGTGGTCGCCGGCGGGAACCCGGTGAGCAGCGGCACGAGGAAGGTCGCGCCGAACATAGCGACGACGTGCTGGGCGCCGAGGCCGATCGTGCGCGGCCACGTGAGGCGTTCGCCGGGCGCGACGACCTCGCCGGGCGCGACGGTCTTGCCGTCGCCGTGCAGGGTCCAGGGCAGGGGCATCGATTCTCCGATCCGTTCCGGGGGTGGGCCGCCTCAGATCGTATCGGGGGGTTGACCGGATGTCCCGGCGGACTGGCCGTCCCTAGCGTGGAGGCATGACCACCACCACGACCACCAATGTCACCCCCGACACCACGACCGGCTTCAGCATCGCCGCGCTCGTGCTCGGCCTGGTATCGATCTTCGCGGGCTTCACGTTCGTCGTGCCGATCGTCGGCCTCGTGCTGGGCATCCTGGGGCTGCGGCGAGAGCCGCAGTCTCGCACGATGGCGATCTGGGGCATCGTGCTCAACGGCGTCATGCTCGCCGGTTCACTGCTCGTCGCGGTCGGCGCGCTCGCGGTCGGCCTCGCGATGCTGCCGTTCGCCTTCGTGTTCTGATCCGGGGCTGGACACTCGGGCGGGTGCGCTCCTCGTGATTCGACACCGCGTCCAGCTCGTGCGGCGGGTGCGCGGGTAGGCTCGGAACGGATGCCGGGCGAACCCCGGCGCCCAGGAACGTCCCGCACGATCCGTGCGGGGCACGAGGCAATGGAGCCGCTCATGTCGTCGATCGACACCCGTCCCGTCCCGCTCGCACCGACGCCCGAGGAGGACGCCGTGTACCCGCCCTTCCCCGCGGGCCCGACCCGCACCGAGACCGATTCGCTCGGCAGTGTCGAGGTTCCGGCCGACGCGTACTGGGGCGTGCACACCATGCGCGCCCTCGAGAACTTCCCGATCTCCAAGCGCCCGATCTCGGTCTATCCCGACCTGGTGCGCGCGCTCGCGAGCGTGAAGCAGGCCGCGGCGCGCGCCAACCACGACCTCGGCGTGCTGCCCGACGAGCAGGCGGCATGGATCGAGGAGGCCTGCGCGCGCATCATTGCCGGCGAGCACCACGACGAGTTCGTGGTCGGGGTGATCCAGGGCGGTGCGGGCACATCGACCAACATGAACGCGAACGAGGTCATCGCCAACCTCGCGCTCGAGATCGGCGGGTACCCCAAGGGTCGCTACGACATCGTGCACCCCATCGACCATGTGAACCGTAGCCAGTCGACGAACGACACCTACCCGACGGCGGTCAAGCTCGCGATGACGTTCTCGATCACGACGATGATCGACGAACTCGATGCGCTGCGCCGCTCGTTCGACCGCAAGGGCACCGAGTTCCACAGCGTGCTGAAGGTGGGGCGCACCCAGTTGCAGGACGCCGTGCCGATGACCCTCGGCCAGGAGTTCCACGGCTACGCGACGACCCTCGGCGAGGACATCTCGCGGCTGCGCGAGACGATCAAGCTGCTCGGCGAGGTGAACCTCGGCGCGACGGCGATCGGCACCGGTATCACGGCCGAGCCCGGCTACGCGGCATCCGTCGTGCGCCACCTGAGTGAGATCACCGGACTCGCGCTCGAGACCGCGCCCGACCTGATCGAGGCGACCAGCGACACGGGCGTGTTCATGACCTTCTCGAGCGTGCTGAAGCGCAGCGCGATCAAGCTCTCGAAGATCTGCAACGACCTTCGGCTGCTCTCGAGCGGCCCGCAGGCGGGCCTGGGCGAGATCAACCTGCCGCCGCGGCAGGCGGGGTCGAGCATCATGCCCGGCAAGGTGAACCCGGTCATCCCCGAGGCGGTCAACCAGGTCGCCTACGCGGTCGCGGGCACGGATGTCACGGTCATGATGGCGGCCGAGAACGGCCAGTTGCAGCTCAACGCGTTCGAGCCGGTGATCGCGCACTCGCTGCTGCAGTCGATCACCTGGATGCGCCAGGCGTGCTGGACACTTCGCGTGAACTGCGTCGACGGCATCACGGCGAACATCGACCGGCTCGAGGCGCAGGTGGCCTCGAGCGTCGGGGTGATCACCGCGCTCATCCCCTTCATCGGGTACCAGGATGCGGCGACGCTCGCCAAGGTCGCGCTGAAGACCGGGCGGCCGGTCGCCGACCTGGTCGTCGAGGCCGGACTCATGACACGCGCGGCGGTCGAAGCCGAGCTGTCGCCGTCGAAGCTGTCGGGCCTTCGGCTGACGACGCAGGCGATCCCGATCGTGAACCTGCGCGGCGAACCGCACGAGTAGCGGTGCGTGCGCTCAGATCACCCGGCAGTGCGTGGTGAGCGAGCCGATGCCTTCGATCGTCACGGTCACGGTCGACCCGTCGCGCAGGAACACCTGCGGGCTGCGCGAGTAGCCGGCGCCGCCGGGGCTGCCCGTGGAGATCAGCGTGCCCGGCGGGATCGTCGCCGAGCGCGAGAGGTACGAGATGATCTCGGCGACGCCGCGCACCATCTCGTTCGTCGAGGCGTCCTGCAGGATGTGCCCGTCGAGGTTGGTCGTGAGCCAGAGGTCTTGCGGGTCGGCGATCTCGTCGGCGGTGACGACGACGGGGCCCGACGGAGTGAACCCGTCGAACGACTTGCAGCGCGACCACTGCGCCTCCGAGAACTGGATGTCCCGGGCCGTGATGTCGTTGACGACCGTGTACCCCCAGACGTAGTCGAGGGCGTCGCGGACGTGCACTCCGCGCGCGGGCCTGCCGATGATGACGCCGAGCTCGGCCTCGTAGTCGACCTGGCTCGAAAGGTCTTCGGGCCACGTGGTCGTCTGCCCGTGCCCGGCGAGCGAGTTCGGCCAGAGCGAGAAGATCGTCATGGCCGACTCGCTGCGCAGCTTGAGCTCGCTCGCGTGCGCGGCGTAGTTCGCGCCGATCGCGAGCACCTGCGGCGGCCGCAGCACGGCCGACGAGTGGCGCAGCTCGGTGAGCGGGACGAGGCGGCCGCCCTCGGCGGCGGGACCCTCCTCGATCGCGGCGTCGGCGATGGCGCGCACGTGCTCGAGACCCGTGTCACCGCGCTCGATGAGCTCCTGCAGGTCGCGGGGCGCCTCGTCGCCCATCACCTCGTCGAGGAACAGCGCACCGTCGCCTGAGACGACGGCGAGGCGGGGGATGGATCGGCCTTCGACTCTGAGGTGCGCGAATCTCACCGTTCCAGCGTAGTCATCGCCACTCAGTGCTCCGGCCGCAGCCGGAGTTCCTGCATGCCCCCGTCGACCGCGATCGACGCCCCGGTCGTGGAGCCTGCCGCAGGGGACGCGAGGTAGGCGACGGCGGCGGCGACCTCGTCGGGTGAGACGAGTCGGCCGTGCGGCTGCCGGGCCTCCAAGGCGGCACGTTCGGCGGTGGGGTCGGCGGCCGCATCGAGCAGCCGGCCGACCCACGGGGTGTCGGCGGTGCCGGGGTTGACGGCGTTCACGCGGATGCGCTCGCGCAGGTGATCGGCGGCCATCGCGCGCGTGAGCGAGAGCACCGCGCCCTTCGTCGCGCTGTAGAGCGCTCGCTGCGGCAGCCCGGCGGTGGCGGCGATCGAGGAGGTGTTCACGATCGCCGCAGCCGGCGAGACGCGCAGGTGGGGCAGCGCGGCGCGGCTCACCCGGGCGAGGCCGACCACGTTCACGTCCCACACCCGGTGCCACTCGTCGTCGCCGTTCGCGGCGATGTCGCCCTGCGCGCCGATGCCGGCGTTGTTCACGACGATGTCGAGCCTGCCGAACGAGTTGACGACCTGCTCGACGCCGTCGCGCACGCTCGCGTCGTCGGTGACGTCGACCTCGACTGCGAGGTCGGCGATCGCACCCTCGGGCCGCACGTCGAACACCGCGACGGTTGCGCCGTCGGCCCGCAGCCGCCGGGCGATGGCCGCGCCGATGCCCGACGCTCCGCCCGTCACGATCGCCACCAGGCCGCTGAACTCGCTGCTCACCGGTCTCACTCCCTTCCGGCGGCGCTCGTCGCCACGTACGTCTGCCGCTGGCGGCCGAGCCCGTCGATCTCGAGTTCGACGACGTCGCCAGGGCGCAGGTAGGGGTACCGGCCCGACAGCGCGACGCCCTGCGGGGTGCCGGTCAGCACGAGGTCGCCGGGCTCCAGTGCGAGCACCTGGCTGAGCTCGTGCACGATCACGTCGATCGCGAAGATCAGGTCGGCGGTGCGCGAGTCCTGCCGCGGTTCGCCGTTCACGAAGCTGCGCAGGCCGGTGTCGTCGGCGTCGAGCTCGTCGGGCGTCGCCAGCCAGGGGCCGGTCGGGCAGAACCCGGGAGCGCTCTTGCCCTTCGACCACTGGCCTCCGGATGCCTCGAGCTGCCAGGTGCGCTCGGAGAGGTCGTTTGCCAGCACGAACCCGGCGATGTGCGCCCGCGCGTCGGCGGGGGAGGCCAGGTACGAAGCGCGACGGCCGATGACGATGCCCAGCTCGACCTCCCAATCGGTCTTCACGCTGCCCGGGGGAATCTCGACGTCGTCGTTCGGGCCGACGACGGTATTCGGCGACTTCATGAACATCACCAGGGTGCTCGGCGGCTCGGAGCCCGACTCGGCGGCGTGGGCCGCGTAGTTCATCCCGATGCAGTACACCGCGCTCGGGCGGGCGATGGGTGCGCCGACGCGCAGCGTGCTGGCCTCGTCGAGCTCGGGCAGGTCGCCGGCGGCGAACGCCGCGGCGGCGCGGGCGACGCCGTCGCGGAGGAACGCGCCGTCGATGTCGGTGGTCACCGCGCGCAGGTCGAGTGCGCGGTCGCCGTCGAGCAGCACGGGGATCTCTGCACCGACCGGTCCGAGTCGAGCGAATCGCATGAGGGGCCCTCCAGTGGGATGCAGCGTCGAAGGTCTGAAGTCTGTGTGCGGCGAGCGCCGCGACATCCGCGATTCTTGCACATCGATCGACCGTTGACAGCCGAGACATCCGATGTTTATGCTCGGGGTCGCCACGAAAGGACGTCATGAGCACGATCGTCAGCGTCGACACCCGGGATATCCGGTTTCCGACCTCGCTCTCACTCGACGGGTCGGATGCGATGAATCCCGACCCCGACTACTCGGCCGCCTACCTCGTCATCCGCACCGACGCGGCCGACGGGCTCGCCGGCCACGCGTTCGTCTTCACCATCGGGCGTGGCAACGACGTGCAGGTCGCCGCGCTCGAGACCCTGCGCGGGCACCTCGTCGGCCGTGACGTCGAGGAGCTGCTCGCCGACATGGGCGCCGCGTCGCGCCTGCTCACCCACGACTCGCAGCTGCGCTGGCTCGGCCCTGAGAAGGGCGTCATGCACATGGCGATCGGTGCGGCCGTGAACGCACTATGGGACCTGCGCGCCAAGCGCGCCGGCCAACCGCTGTGGGCGCACCTGTCGCAGCTCGCGCCCGAGGAGCTCGTGTCGCTCGTCGACTTCCGGTACCTCAGCGACGCGCTCACCCCCGCCGAGGCGCTCGCGATCCTGCGCGCCGCCGAACCGGGCCGCGCCGCCCGGCACGCCGAACTGCTCGAACTCGGCTTCCCCGCGTACACGACGACGCCCGGCTGGCTCGGCTACTCCGACGAGAAGCTCGATCGGCTCTGCCGCGAGGCGGTCGCCGACGGGTTCCCGCAGATCAAGCTCAAGGTCGGCGCCGACCTCGAGGCCGACCGGCGTCGGCTCGCGATCGCGCGACGCGCCGTCGGCGACGACTTCCCGATCGCGATCGACGCGAACCAGCGATGGGACGTCGCCGACGCGATCGCGTGGGTGAACGCGCTCTCCGAGTTCCGCCCCGCCTGGATCGAGGAGCCGACGAGTCCCGACGATATCCTCGGTCATGCCGCGATCGCCCGCGGCGTCGCGCCGGTGCGGGTCGCGACGGGCGAGCACGTGCAGAACCGCATCGTGTTCAAGCAGCTTCTCCAGGCCGGCGGCATGCAGGTCATGCAGATCGACGCGACCCGGGTCGGCGGCGTCAACGAGAACATCGCGAACCTGCTGCTGGCCGCCAAGTTCGGCGTGCCGGTGTGCCCGCATGCCGGCGGCGTCGGCCTCTGCGAGGCGGTGCAGCACCTCTCGATGTTCGACTTCGTCGCGGTGTCGGGCAGCATGGACGGACGCATGATCGAGTACGTCGACCACCTGCACGAGCACTTCGTCTCGCCCACCCTGGTCGCGCGCGGGCGCTATCTCGCGCCCACCGCGCCCGGCGCCGGAACCGAGATGCACGCCTCATCGATCGAGGAGTTCGCCTGGCGCGGCGTGCACGCGGGGGCGGGCGCATGAGCACCGACGTGACGAGTTCGTCGCGGCTCGGACCGCTCGGCTTCGGCGCCGCGCCGATCGGCAACCTCTACCGCGAGGTCTCCGACGACGCCGCGCGCGACGCGCTCGAGGCGGCCTGGGCGGGCGGCATCCGCTACTACGACACCGCGCCCCACTACGGGCTGGGCCTGAGCGAGCGCCGGCTCGGCGAGTTCCTGCGCGATATGCCGCGTGACGAGGTCGTCGTCTCGACGAAGGTCGGGCGGGTGCTCGAGCCCAACCCCGGGTTCGACGGCGGTTCCGACCTCGCCGACGGCTATGCGGTGCCGAACACGCTCGTGCGGCGGTTCGACCCGACCGAGTCGGGCATCCGACGCAGCATCGAGGACTCGCTCACGCGGCTCGGACTCGATCGCATCGACATCGCCTACCTGCACGACCCCGACGCGTACGACACCGACCGCGGCATCGACGAGGGGCTGCCCGCACTGGTGCGCCTCCGCGACGAGGGGCTGGTGGGTGCGATCGGCATCGGCGTGAACGATGCGGATGTCGCGGCCCGCGCCGTGCGTGCGGCCGACCTCGACCTCGTCATGATCGCGGGCCGGTACACGCTGCTCGAGCAGCCCGCCGCCGCCGACCTGCTGCCGCTCTGCCTCGAGCGCGGCGTCGGCGTGGTGTCGGCCGCTCCGTACAACTCGGGTCTGCTCGCGACCGATGATCCGGGCGCCGGCGCCCACTACAACTACGGCGAGGCGCCCGCCGAGGTGCTCGAGCGGGCGCGCGCCCTCGCCTCGGCGTGCCGCGAGCTCGGCGTGCCGCTGCCGGTCGCGGCGATCCACTTCCCGCTGCAGCACCCGGCGGTGCGCGCCGTCGTGGCGGGTACCGCGCGCGCCGACGCGGTGCGCGAGAATCTCGCGCGCATGGCCCGGCCCGTTCCCGACGCCTTCTGGAGCGATCTGCGCGAGGCGGGGCTGATCCCATGAGTGATTCCGTGAACACCGGCCGCACGATCGACGCGCACCTGCACCTGTGGAACCGGTCGGGCGGCGGGTACGGGTGGGTGGCGCCCGAGCTCGGCAGCCTGTATCGCGATTTCGCCGCGGATGAGGCCGAGGCCGAGCTCAGGACGGCGGGCATCGACGCAGCGATCCTCGTGCAGGCCGACGACTCGCTCGCCGACACCCGGTTCATGCTCGCCGAGGCGAGCGCGAACGACTGGATCGTGGGCGTGGTCGGTTGGGTGCGCCTCGACGACGAGCAGGCCGCGGCGGTGCAGCTCGACGAACTCGGCGGGGAATCGCTGCTGCGAGGCATCCGCCACCTCGTGCACGACGACCCGCGCGACGAATTCCTCGACCTGCCCGCGGTGCGGGCATCGCTTCGCCGCATCGCCGCGCACGACCTCGCCTTCGATGTGCCCGACGCATGGCCGCGTCACCTCGGCGCGACCCGGCGGCTCGCGGCCGACGTGCCCGAACTCACCGTCGTGGTCGACCACCTCGGCAAGCCGCCCGCGGGCGACGGGTTCGAGTCCGACGCGTTCGCGGCCTGGGAGCGGGAGTTCCGTGCGGTCGCCGCGCTGCCCAACACGGTCGCGAAGTTCTCGGGGCTGCACCTGCCGGGCGCGCCGTTCGACGCCGACACCGTCGGCCGCCTGCTCGACACCGCGCTGGACGCGTTCGGCGCCGATCGGCTGCTCTACGGCGGCGACTGGCCGATGTCGGTGCCGCACGGCGGCTACGCCCCGACATGGCGCCTCATGCGCGACGCGCTCGACCGTCTCGCCCCCCAGGAGCGCGAGGCGATCGTCGGCGGCAACGCCGAACGGGTCTATCGGCTACTCAGAGATCAGACCGATGAGTCGGAAACTCCGCAGAAATCTCCCCAATTTCGGCAAAGAGCGGCTGAGACATCCGATGGATCTCGCTAGAATCTCCCCACCCGCGGCCTCGACCCGGGCCACCCCACTCGACGAAGAGAGGCGAACGTGCTGAGCGGCATCCACCCGATCCTGACCGGCGACCTGCTCGCCGCGCTCGACCGGCTCGGCCACGGCGACGAACTCGTCGTCGCCGACGCGAACTTCCCGGCGCACCGGCTCGGCACCCTCGTGCTCGAGGCACCCGGCCTCACGGCGCCGGCCGTCGTCGCGGCGATCCGCACGGTGGTGCCGCTCGATCGCTACGAGGCGGAGTCGGTGGTGCTGATGTCGGGCGAGCGGTCGGGCGGCGAACCCGTGCAGGTCGAGCTCGTCGATGCTGCGGTGGTGGCAGACCACCGGGTCGGCGAACTCGAACGGTTCGCGTTCTACGAGCGCGCTGCCTCGGCACGGATCGTGGTGCGCACCGGTGAGCTGCGACCGTACGGCAACCTCATCATGAGGAAGGGCGTCGTGGGCGAGTACCGATCCCAGGGGGTGGCATCGTGACCGCACCGCTGCTCGAGCTCGAGGGCATGAGCAAGGGGTTCCCGGGCGTGCAGGCCCTCGACGACGTCCGCCTCGAGTTGCGGCACGGCGAGGTGCTCGCGCTCGTCGGCGAGAACGGCGCCGGCAAGTCGACGCTGATGAAGCTGCTCGCCGGCATCTACGAGCCCGACGCCGGCACCATCCGTCTGAACGGCCGCGAGCTGCAGATCGACGGCCCCCGCCACGCGCAGGAACTCGGCATCAGCATCATCCATCAGGAGTTCAACCTGATGCCCGACCTCACCATCGCGCAGAACATCTTCATCGGTCGCGAACAGCGCGTCGCCGGCACGTTCCTCGACGAGCGCGGGCTCAACCGTCGGGCCCGCGAACTGTTCGACCGGCTCGGCCTCGCACTCGATCCGACCGAGCGCGTCGAGCACCTGACCGTGGCGCGCCAGCAGATGGTCGAGATCGCCAAGGCGCTCTCGTTCGACGCGCGCGTGCTCATCATGGACGAACCGACCGCGGCGCTCAACGACGCCGAGGTCGACGTGCTGTTCGGGCTCATCGAACGATTCCGCACCCCCGAGACCGGCGTCATCTACATCTCGCACCGCATGGAAGAGCTCTCGCGCATCTCCGATCGCATCACCGTGCTGCGCGACGGCCGGTACATCGACACGCTCGTCACGGCCGACACCGACCAGCGCGAGGTCATCTCGCTCATGGTGGGTCGTCGCATCCAGGGCGAGGCTCGGCCCGCACCGCTCGAGGCGGCCGGCGAGCCCGTGCTCACCGTGACGGGGCTGTCGACCAAGCACCTGCTGAAGAACGTGAGTTTCGAGGCGCGGGCCGGCGAGATCCTCGGGTTCGCGGGGCTCATGGGCGCCGGGCGCACCGAGGTCGCCCGCGCCATCGTCGGTGCCGACCGGCGCACCGCCGGCACCGTGACCCTGCACGGGCGCGAGGTGCAGATCCAGAACCCGGCCGACGCTGCACGACTCGGCATCGGCTACCTCTCCGAGGATCGCAAGCAGCTCGGCGTGCTGCTCGAGCGCAGTGTGCGCGAGAACATCGTGCTCGCCTCGCTGCGCGACTACCTCTCGGGCGTGTTCGTCAGCGATCGTCGCATCGAACGCACCGGTCGCGACTACGTGCAGAAGCTGCGTATCAAGACCCCGTCGACCGCGCAGCTCGTGAAGAACCTCTCGGGCGGCAACCAGCAGAAGGTCGTCATCGCCAAGTGGCTCGCGAAGGACTGCGACGTGCTGATCTTCGACGAGCCGACCCGCGGCATCGACGTCGGCGCGAAGGAGGAGATCCACGGGCTGCTGCGCGAACTCGCCGCGCAGGGCAAGGCCATCATCGTGATCTCATCCGAGCTGCCCGAGGTGCTGCGCCTGTCCGATCGCATCGCCGTCATGGCCGAGGGCCGGCTCACCGCGGTGCTCGACAACGCCGAGGCCACCCAGGAGAACCTCATGGACTACGCCACCCGCTTCAGCTCCGAAGGAACGATCGCCTGATGACTCCCACTCCCGCAGGCCCCACGTCCACCGCCACCCCCTCGACCGAGGCGTTCGCGGCGATCGAGGCGGGCAAGCCCCGCCTCGCCTGGCTGCGCGGCTCGCTGCAGCAGCTGCTCGCCGCCGCGAGCCTCATCGTGATCGTGGTGTTCTTCTCGATCGCGAGCCCGCACTTCTTCACCGCGAACAACCTGATCTCGATCCTCACTGCGGCGACCGTGACCGGAATCCTCGCGCTCGGCACGACGTTCGTGATCATCACGGGCGGCATCGACTTGTCGATCGGCACCGGCATGGTGCTGTGCGGCGTGATGGCGGGCGTCTTCCTCACCTACTGGGGGTGGCCGCTCTGGGCCGGCGTGGCGGCGACGATCGTGTTCGGCGGACTGCTCGGGCTCATCAACGGCGTGAACGTCTCGATCCTCGGCATCCCGCCGTTCATCGCCACGCTCGGCATGATGCTCATCGCCGCCGGGCTGTCGCTCGTGATCTCGGGCACCAAGCCGATCTACTTCAATGACACCCCCGAGTTCCAGCAGATCATGAACCTGTCGATCATCCCCGGCGTCCGGTTCCCGCTCGGCGTCGTGATCTTCATCGTGATGATCGTGATCGCCGCCGTCGTGCTCTCCAAGACGCTCATCGGCCGTTACGCCTTCTCGATCGGGTCGAACGAGCAGGCCACCGCACTGTCGGGCGTGAACGTGCGCCGCTGGAAGATCGTCATCTACACGATGTCGGGGCTGTTCGTGGGCCTGGCCGGCGTGCTCAGCGCGTCGCGGCTCTCGTCGGCCCAGCCGACCGGCGGCATGGGCCTCGAGCTCGAGGCGATCGCCGCCGTCGTGATCGGCGGCACCTCGCTGCAGGGCGGCAAGGGCTCGATCGTCGGCACCGTCATCGGCGCGCTCATCATGGCCGTCCTGACGAACGGCCTGCGCATCATCTCCGTCCCTCAGGAATGGCAGTCAGTCGCCGTGGGCATCGTGATCCTCGTCGCGGTGTACCTCGACATGCTGCGTCGCCGACGTGCCTGACCGAACCGATTCACCGGAACGCACACCACACCGCACCACACCACAGCACCACACACGAAGGAGTGACCACATGTTCAGCAAGCGCTTGACCGGCGTCGTCGTCGGCGCCGCCATCACCGCACTCGTACTCGCCGGCTGCGCGAGCGACGGGGGCGACGGCGGCGGCACCGCCTCGGGCGGCGACACGCCCTACATCGCTCTCATCTCGAAGGGCTTCCAGCACCAGTTCTGGCAGGCGGTCAAGGCGGGCGCCGAGCAGGCGGCCGATGAGTTCGACGTCGAGATCTCGTTCGAAGGCCCCGACACCGAGGCCGACGTCGACCAGCAGATCCAGATGCTGCAGACCGCGCTCGACAAGAGCCCGGCCGCGATCGGCTTCGCCGCGCTCGACAGCCAGGCCGCCGGCCCGCTGCTGCAGCAGGCCCAGGATTCGAACATCCCGGTCATCGCGTTCGACTCGGGGGTCGAGAGCGACATCCCGCTGACGACCGCGGCGACCGATAATCTCGCGGCTGCGGCCGAGGCCGCCAAGCACATGGCCGACGCCGTCGGCCACGAGGGCAAGGTCGCGCTCGTCGTGCACGACCAGACCTCGGTCACCGGTCAGCAGCGCCGCGACGGGTTCGTGTCGTACTTGGAGGAGAACGAGCCGAACATCGAGATCGTCGACATCCAGTACGGCGGCGGCGACCAGGCCAAGTCGGCCGACCTGGCCAAGGCGATCATCGCCGCGCACCCCGACCTGAAGGGCATCTACGGCTCGAACGAGGGCTCGGCGATCGGCGTGGTGCAGGCCGTGAAGGAGCTCGGCGTCGACCCCTCGGCCCTCGCGGTCGTCGGCTTCGACTCGGGCAAGGCTCAGATGGACGCGATCCGCGACGGCCTGATGATCGGCGCGATCACGCAGAACCCCGTCGGCATCGGCTACGAGACGGTGAAGGCCGCGGTGGCCGCGATCAACGGTGAGAGCCTGCCGAAGACCATCGACACCGGGTTCTACTGGTACGACGCGACGAACATCGACGACGAGAAGATCCAGGCGGTGCTCTACGAGTGAGCCGGTAGGGCAGGGTTGAGACAGGGGCGGCGCGAGCCGCCCCTGTTTCAGTACCAGGATGCTGCGCTACAGCGCCGACCGCAGCCACTGCTCGACACCGCTGACATGCGCGATCGTGAGCGCTTGGGCCAGGTCGGCGTCGCCGGCGGCGATCGCGTCGAGGATCGCATGGTGCTCTTGGAGCGTGCGGTCGACCACGTTCTCTTGTGTGATGCCGCGCCAGATGCGTGCCCGCACGGTGTGGCTGGAGAGCGAGTCGATGAGGCTCGCGAGGTAGGCGTTGCCGGTCGCCTCGGCGATGCCGCGGTGGAACTCGAGATCGTGCGCGACGAGGCTCTCGACGTCGGCGGCGTGGTCGACGCCGGCGACCACCTCGCGCAGCTGCGCGATGACCGCGGCATCGGCCTGCCGGGCGGCGAGCGACGAGGCGGCCGACTCGAGGATGCGCCGCACCGCGAGGATCTCGAGAATCGACTGGTCGTCGTGCAAGTCGACGACGAACGACATCGCCTCGAGCAGGAGTCGCGGCTCGAGGCTGGTGACGTAGGTGCCGTCGCCGCGCCGCACGTCGAGCACCCGGATGACTTCGAGCGCCTTCACCGCCTCGCGCAGCGAGGAGCGGCTGAGCCCGAGCCGTTCGCTCAGCTCCTTCTCGGGTGGAAGGCGGTCGCCGGGAGCGAGTTCGCCCGCGATGATCATCTCTTTGATGCGCAGAATCGCCTCGTCCGTCACGGCCATGCTGGGCATGCTACCGCCCGATGGGTCGAAACATCAGATCTCTGCGGGCGGCGCGGCGGCGCGCCAGAGGTGCATCGAGGCGTAGCTGCGCCACGGCGCCCACTCGGCGCCGCGTGCGGCGAGCTCGCGCGGTGAGTCGGGCAACCCGAGGTTGCGTGCTCCGGCACGCAACGCGAGGTCGCTGACGAGCAACACGTCGGGTGCGCGGGTCACGCGCATCGCGAGATACCCGGCCGTCCACGGCCCGATGCCGGGGATCTCCATGAGGTCGGCGTGCAGCTCGTGCCGCTCGCGCTCGGGCGCCACGACGAGCTCGCCGCCCGCGAGGCGCGCGGCGACGTCGAGGATGGTGCGGATGCGGGCGGCGGGGCCGCGCAGCACCCGATGCCCGTCGGCGGCGATCGCCTCGGCGGTGGGGAACAGCCGCTGCAGCCCGTTGGCGCCGGGCAGCGTGAACGGCTCACCGAGCTCGGCGGCGAGCCGCGCGAGCGTGGTGCGCGCCGCGGCGACCGAGACCTGCTGCCCGATGAGAGCGCGGAACACGAGCTCGTGCGCGTCGAGCGCGCCCGGCAGGCGCACCCCGGGATTCGCGCGCACCGCGCCCGCGAGCGCGGGATCGCGCGAGAGCACCTCGTCGATCGCGACGGCGTCGGCATCGAGGTCGAAGAGCCGCCGCACGCGGGCCGCCAGCGGCGGCAGGTCGGTGAGCGAGGCGAGCCGGGCCTCGACCTGGACGCCGGGGTGTTCGGTCGCCCGTACGGTCACGAGCGCCGGCCCCGACGGCAGGCGCAGTGATCGGGTGTAGCGATCGGGCCGGGCGTCTTCGACGCCGTCGAGCGCGCGTGCGGCGAGCCAGTCGAAGACGCCGGATGCCTCGAACGGCTCGCGCGCGGGCAGCCGCAGCCGCACGACGCCCGCGGCCGAGGGGTCGACGGCGTCGGTCGGGTCGCTCGCGTCGACGGGGGCGGCCGGGCCGGGACGGGGGGCCTGACGGCGGCTGCGCAGTTCGGCCGCGAGCCGCAGCTCGAGCGGGCTGCGTTCGTAGACCGCGCGGATCGTGTCGTTGAACTGGCGGATGCTGCCGAACCCCGACGCGAACGCCACGTCGGCGGCCGGCAGATCGGTCGACACCAGCAGCGAGCGCGCGGTCTGCGCGCGATGCGCCCGCGCGAGCGCGAGCGGACCGGCGCCGAGCTCGGCGGTGAGCACCCGGGTCAGGTGTCTGGGGGAGTAGCCGAGGCGCGCGGCCAGGCCGGGCACCCCGTCGCGTTCGACCACGCCGTCGGCGATGAGCCGCATCGCGCGCGCGGCGAGGTCGTCGCGCAGATCCCACTCGGGCGAGCCGGGCACCGCGTCGGGCAGGCAGCGCTTGCACGCCCTCAGGCCGGCCTCGTGCGCCGCGGCGGCGGTGAGGTAGAAGCTCACGTTGCCGCGCTTGGGCGTGACCGCCGGGCAGCTCGGCCGGCAGTAGATGCCGGTCGAGTGCACCCCGGTGATGAACTGGCCGTCGAACCGCGCGTCGCGCGAGCTCACCGCACGGTAGCGCTCGTCGAAGACGGGATCGTCGGCGGTGCGGGAGGGCTCGACCGGGGTTCGCATGCCATCAGCCTCGCACCGCCCACCGACATCGACTGGCGGAAATCGGACACGACCCGCGGGGCTAGGCTGACCGCATGCCCGAATCCTCCGCTGACATCGACGTCCTCGCCCGGCTGCGCACCGAGTTCGCGGCATCCGACGGTGTCGCGGCATCCGTCAGCGTCGAGGCAGCCGACCTCGATCGCGTGCGTGAAGACCGCTCGGGCCGCCGCGCGCCCGACCGGCCCATCGCGGTCGTGTACGCGACGTCCATCGACGACGTGCAGCGGCTGCTGCGCCTCGCGACCGCCACGCACACCCCGGTCGTGCCCCGAGGAGCCGGCACGGGCCTCGCGGGCGGGGCGACCGGCGGCCCCGGCGCGATCGTGCTCGACCTGTCGCGGATGAACCGGATCCTCGAGCTCGACCCGATCGACGAGCTCGCCGTCGTCGAGGCGGGTGTGCTCAACGGCGACCTGAACGCCGCCGCGGCCGCCCACGGGCTCTGGTACGCACCCGACCCGGCGAGCCGGGCGATCTCCTCGGTGGGCGGCAACATCGCCACCAACGCCGGCGGCCTGCTGTGCGCCAAGTACGGCGTCACCCGCGAGGCGGTGCTGGGGCTGGCCGTCGTGCTCGCCGACGGGCGCCTCGTGCGCACGGGCCGGCGCACCGTGAAGGGCGTCACCGGGTACGACCTGACCGCGCTGCTCACCGGTTCCGAGGGCACCCTCGGCATCATCGTCGAGGCGACCGTGCGGCTTCGGCCCCGCCCCGAGGGCGAGCCGGTCACCATCGCCGCGGCGTTCGCCGACGTCGAGGCCGCCGCCGCGGGCTGCGCCGCGGTGACTGCGGCCCGCCTGCGCCCCGCGATGCTCGAGCTCGTCGACGACCTCGGACTCGGGCGAGTGGTCGATCACCTCGGCGCGGCCGCGATCGCGGGCACCCCGGTCGAGCACCTGGCGCCGGGCGAAGCGCTCGTCATCGCCCAGGCCGACGACACGGATGCCGCGGTGCGCGCCGCGCGCATCGCCGAGGTGCTGCGCGCGGCGGGCGGCCGGGTCGAGGTCTCGACCGACACCGTCGCCGCCGAGCGACTGATCGGGCTGCGGCGGGCGTGGCATCCGGCGCTCGCCGCGACCGGCGAGGTGCTCATCGAGGACATCGCGGTGCCGCGCTCGAAGCTGCCCGACATGTTCCGCGTCATCGGCGAGATCGGGCGGCGTCACGGCATCGAGATCCCGACGCTCGCGCACGCGGGCGACGGCAACCTGCACCCCAACTTCGTGTTCACGGGCGACGAGCCGCCCGCAGAGGTGTGGGCGGCGGCCGACGAGCTGTTCCGCGCCGCGGTCGCGCTCGGTGGCACGCTCACGGGCGAGCACGGCGTCGGCATCCTGAAGCGTCGGTGGCTGCGCGACGAGCTCGGCGACGACGGCTACGACCTGCAGCGCGGGCTCAAGGCGCTGTTCGACCCTGCCGGAGTTCTGAACCCCGGGGTCATGTTCGATGTCTCGAACGAACCCCGTCGATAGGTTCCGCGTCGATAGGCTCGGCGGGTGAGCCTTCCGACCACGCCGCAGCAGGTCATCCCACCCGCTGCGCTCCCGATCGCCTCGGCCCGCCGTGCGGGCTTCGTGCTCGCCGTCGTGGGCATCGCCGTCGGCGCCCTCGCGCTGCTGTTGGTCGTCGCGTACCTCATCGCGGCCCTCGGCGTGCCGACGCTCGCGGTCGGCAGCCTGCTCGCCGTCGTGCCGCTCGTGATCGTGCTGCTCGCGGTGCGCTGGGTCGACCGATGGGAGCCCGAACCGCGGTGGGCGCTGTGGTTCGCCTTCCTGTGGGGCGCCGGTGTATCAGTCGCGGTGGCGCTGCTCGTCGACCTCGGCGTGCAGGTGGCGGTCGCGTTCGCGACGCCCGGCGGTGCGACCGACGAGGCGCTGCAGGCGGTCGTGCAGGCGCCGCTCGTCGAAGAGCTCGCGAAGGGCCTCGGCGTGCTGCTCGTCTTCGCGTTCTCTCGCTCGCACTTCGACGGGCCCATCGACGGGCTGGTGTACGCCGCGACGGTGGCCGCCGGGTTCGCGTTCACCGAGAACGTGCTCTACTTCGGTGCGGCCATGGCCGAGGGCGGCGCCGGCGAGGTGGGCCTGGTGTTCGTGGTGCGCGGACTGTTCTCGCCGTTCGCGCACGTGCTGTTCACCGCGTGCACCGGGCTGATGATCGGCATCGGCGCCCGACGCGGCGCCACGGTGGGCATCATCGGATGGTTCGCCCTCGGACTCGTCGGTGCAATCGCGTTGCACGCCCTTTGGAACGGTTCGCTGGCGTTCGCGGGCGAGGGCGCGATCGCGCTCTACTTCACCGTGCAGGTGCCGATCTTCATCGGTGCGATCGTCCTCACGGTGCTGCTGCGCGGACAGGAGGCCCGCCTCACCCGCGACCGCCTCGCCGAGTACGCGGCCGCCGGGTGGCTGACCCGCGGCGAGGTCGATGCGCTCGCAACGCCGGCCGGTCGTCGTCAGGCGATCGCGTGGGCGCGCGCGCAGCGCCCGCAACGCACGGCCGAGGTACGCGCTCTCATCTCGGATGCCACGGCACTCGCGTTCAACCGGCAGATGGTCGTGTCGGGTCGCACCGACGTGCGCCACGCCCGCGACGAGCGAGCGCTGCTCGACCGCCTCACGGCGCGGCGCGCGGCGTTGCTGCGCTGAAGCGAGTCTCGTCCCGCGTACGAAGAACTCGCCGCCTCCTGGTGTGGCAATGCCGAGAGCCGGGGTTTGCGCAGTCGGCGTACGAAGAACTCGCCGCCTTCTGGTGTGGCAATGCCGACAGCCGAGGTTTGCGCAGTCGGCGAGTGTGCTTCGTGTACGAAGAACTCGCCGCCTCCTGGTGTGGCAATGCCGACAGCCGAGGTGAGGCGGCGAGTTCGTGGATTCCAGAATCGCCTGCCGTCGCTTCGGGCGCAAGTGGGTTGTGGACATCCGGCAGGGTCACACGGTCGCGGGCCTCGGCGCTGGAAGTCGCCCCACACATCGACGGTCGACGCAACCCCGTTTGTCGAAATCCCCTCACGATTGCCTCTTGGCGGGGCATCCGTTTGGATGGATCGCATGACCGATATGAACAGCAAGCCCGAGATCGACGCGCCCGATGGGCCAGCGCCGGCCGACCTCGTGATCGAGGACCTCGTCGTCGGCGACGGCCCCGAGGCCACGCCGGGCTCGACGGTCGACGTGCATTACCTCGGCGTCGAGTACGACAGCGGCGAGGAGTTCGATTCGTCGTGGAGTCGTGGGCAGTCGATCAACTTTCCGCTGCAGGCGCTGATCGCCGGCTGGCAGGAGGGCATCCCCGGCATGAAGGTGGGCGGGCGTCGCAAGCTCACCGTGCCCCCGCAGAAGGCCTACGGGCCGGCGGGTGGCGGCCACCGACTCAGCGGCCAGACCCTGATCTTCGTGATCGACCTGCTCGGCGTGAGCTGAGCCCTTCGCGGGCGGGGTAGCATCGAGCCACCCGATTCCGAAAGGCCACGCCGACGTGACCCGATCGCTGCTCCGCCCGTTCCTTCCGTACCTCGTGCTCAGCGCCGTGCACCTGGTGCTGCTCGTCACGGGGCCCGCCGCGGCCGTGACGGCGACGAAGGCGCTGCTGATGCCGGCGCTCGTCGCGGCGGTGCTGACCCTCGTTCGTCCGCGTCGCGGTGCAGCGCTCGTGCTGCTCGTGGTCGCGATCTGCTGCTCGTGGGCCGGCGATGTGCTGCTGAGCTTCCCCGGCGAGACCTGGTTCGTGCTCGGCCTGCTGTCGTTCCTCGCCGCGCACTCGGTGTACATCGCGCTCTTCGTGGGCCTGCCTCGGGCCGGGCGACTGGTGACGCCCTGGGCTGCGCTGTACGCGATCTGGTACGCGGGGTTCATGCTGCTGCTCGCCCCGCACCTCGGGTCGCTGTTCGTGCCGGTCGCCGTGTACGGGCTCGTGCTCGGATCGATGGCCGCGCTCGCGGCCGGTCACAGCGGGGTCGTCGCGATCGGCGGCGCGTTGTTCGTGGTGTCCGACTCGGTGCTCGCGCTCGGCCGGTTCCTGCCGGGCTACGACGCGGTCGTGCCGGGCGCGGGTCACGACCTGATCGTGATGACGACGTATCTCGCAGCCCAGGGGCTCATCGCGCTCGGGGCGATCCTGAACCTGCGCGGCCGGGCCCTCGGCGTTCGGGCTCGGTCGCGTCCTGCACGCGGTCGACCAGTTCCCGCCACGGCCCCGTGACCTGCCGGTCGGCGAGCGTCGCGGCGTGCGGCGAGCACTCGATGCGGTAGACGAACCGATCGGGTTCGGGTGGCGCGGGGGGAACCTCGTTCCACGGCAGGCGGCGGATCAGCAGCACCCAGTCGTCGCGATCGGGTCGTTCGTCGACCGGTACCTCCCAGACGAGCCGAAGGCCGGCGAGCCCCCCTGAGCGGGAGACGATGACGTCCATGGGGAAAGGCTACCGCGTCACCCGCCGAGCAGGTCTTGTGCCGTGAGGTAGACGTACGCGCACACGAATCCGACCCCGAAGAAGACGTAGATCGACGGCACCCTGGGCAACCAGCGCAGCCGTTGGCCGACCTCCGCGATACGCGGACGCGGTTCGGGTTGCGGCGCGGCGGCCTTCGTCGCGGCGGCGTTCGTCGCGGCGGCGTTCGTCGCAGCCGCGGCCGCCGCGAGCTGCACCTGGGACGCCCTCGGGTTGTCGGCCACGCGGTCGTCGCGGTAGCGCCCGCTGCGCAGCGAGAGCCGTTCGGCGACCCGACCGGCGCCGCCCAACATCTTCCAGAACCCGGCGAGCCCGGATCTGCGCCGCCCCATCGCAGGAGGATCACCCAGTCGTCGACGATCTCGACGTCGAACGCCGATGCGTGGTCGACCAGCATCGCCATGAGGTCGGGCGTGAAGACGTAGAGCGCGTCGCGTTCGTATCCGTCGGGAACGAAGAGCCGGAACCACCGGTCGAAGTCGTCCTCGAGCGAGAGGCGCCGGGCGCCGGCGAGTGCCGCGGGCCGGCTCGCGAGGAAACCGCTGTTCTTCGACCCGTCGAGCACGAAGTGCGGCAGGGGTGCTTCGAGTTCGAACGCGAGGTAGGTCCACCTGGCGGTGGTGCGCTGCTTGCCCGTGCCGGTCGTGTACTCGGCGATGCCGGCATCGACGTGACGCCCCGTCTTGGAGCGGAACCGGTGCACGACGCGATCGACCGCATAGTTCTCGTGCAGGAAGCCCGGCAGCCACCCCACGGTGCCTCCGGGCGAGTACCAATAGCCGTGCGCCTCGGCGACGCGCTGGATTCGGAATCGGCTGTCGAGCGCCCGGTCGATGACCGACCGGTACGAGGCGAAGAACCCGCCGACGATGATGAGGATCCCCACGACCGCCCCGAGGCCGAGCGCCGCGAACGAGTCGAGGCCGACCATGCTCAGCAGGATCCCGAGGCCGAACACCGCGCTTCCCCCGGCCGCAGTGGATGATCTGCTCGCTTCGACGACGTCGTGGAACACCTCCTCCAACAGCGGGGCGCTGCCTTCGGCCCGCGCGGCGCGACGGTAGGCGGCGTATTCGGCGCGAGTCGGCGCGGTGGGGAACGGCTGCACCGGGAAGCCGGCGAACGGCAGGGCAGCGGGAGCTTGCGTGGACACCGCGTCAGCTTGCCACACTCACGCCGACCTGCTCCCAGCCGTGGTGCACCGCCCGCTGTTCGGCAGATCCGTCGCCGAATCGCTTCGCCGCCGCGCGCAGGGTCGCCGCGGCGAACTGCGCGAACGTGGCATCCGTTTTCAACTCGCCCGAGGTGAGCGTGTCGTACCAGATGCGACCGACGTGCTCCCATGCGAAGCCGCCGAGCTCGGTCGCTGCGAGCGCGAATGCGCGGTTCGGGATGCCCGAGTTCAGGTGCACGCCGCCGTTGTCGTCGGTCGTGACGATGAAGTCGTCGAAGTGCGCAGGTTGGGGGTCGCGGCCGAGCACGTCGTCGTCGTAGGCCGTGCCCGGCTCGAGCATCGAGCGCAGTGCACGCCCCTCGACCTCGGAGGTGAAGATGCCCTCGCCGATCAGCCAGGTCGCGGCCTCGGCGTCCTGGCCGAGGGCGTACTGCTCGACGAGCGCACCGAAGACGTCGGAGACGTGCTCGTTCAGCGCACCCGACTGCCCCTGGTAGCGCAGCGCCGCGGTGCGCTCGGTGACGCCGTGCGCGAGCTCGTGCCCGATGACGCTGAGCGAGTTGGTGAACCCGGTGAACACCTCGCCGTCGCCGTCGCCGTCGCCGAAGACCATGCGCTCGCCGTCCCAGAAGGCGTTGTCGTAGCGATCGCCGTAGTGCACCGTCGCCTCGAGAGCCATGCCGCGGCCGTCGATCGAGTCGCGCCCGAAGACGCGGTCGAACATGCGGTGCGTGTCACCCAGCCCGTCGTACGCCTCGTCGACCGCCTCGTCGCCGGTCGCGGCCTGCCCTTCGCGGCGCACCAGCCGGCCCGGCAGCGTCTCGCGGCCGCCGGCGTCGGAGATGCGCCGATCGGGTGAGGATGCGGCATCGGGCAGCACCGCCGACGGCCGATCGCCGAGCAGCCGCTGTTCGCGCACCGGCGCGTCGCGCAGCAGCGACCTGCGGGCCGCGTCGGCGGCGACGGGGTACCGGTAGGCGCCGGCCGCGGCGATGCGGGCGAGCAGGTAGGGCGGGACGATCGCGTTCCGGGTCATGCGTCGATGCTGGCACGACCGGGCGACATGCGTATCGGCGACATGCGCATGGCAGGCTGGACGCGTGCGCACGCATCCCCTCGCTCTGCTCCCTGCGTTGCTGGTCTGCGGGGCGGCCGTCGCGCTGTTCGGATTCCTGGTGCCGCTCGTCGGGTACGGCATGCTCGTCGTCGGCCTCATCGCCGCATGGCTGTGCGACCGCTCGGGTCGCACCGAACGGCTCGCCCCCGACCTGCTGCTCATCGCGATCGGCCAGGTGATCATCTCGACGATGCCGCTCGCGGCCGACATCTCGTGGCTCGCGATGGTGCGCTTCACGATCGTGCTCGGGTCGGCCGTGCTCGTGCCCTACCTCATCTCGCGGTACGTGTACCGCGAGCGGGTCATCCGGTTCCCGTGGCGCACCGGCCGCCGCTGGAATCGCACCCAGTGGCTCTACCTCATCTTCGTGACGCTCGCGGGCTGGCTGATCCTGCCGTTCTACTTCATCTCGTCGGGCGTATATCAGAATTGGCCGACCGTCACCGAGGCGAGCGAGATCGGCAGACTCTTCGTCGGCGTGAACGCGGTCGGCACGTGGGACGAGCTGTTCTTCATCTGCACGGTGTTCGCCCTGCTGCGCCGGCACTTCCCGACCTGGCAGGCGAACCTGCTGCAGTCGATCGTGTTCGTGTCGTTCCTGTGGGAACTCGGCTATCAGTCGTGGGGGCCGCTGCTCACCATCCCGTTCGCGCTGATCCAGGGCTACACCTTCAAGCTGACGAAGTCGCTCACCTACGTGCTCGTCGTGCACCTGCTGTTCGACGCGGTGGTGTTCTGCGTGATCGTGTACGCCCACAACGGCTGGCCTGCGATCTTCCCGTTCGCGCCGCCGGTGTAGCACCGCATGTCGCTGTTGCTGTCCGGATGCCCGCTGCCCGCCGTGGGCGAACGTCGAGCGGGTGCGCGGGCAGTTCCGGACACGTGGGCTCGAGGTGTGCAGCGGGTCGGGTTCTCAGGCCGCGGATGCCTCGCCGACGGGCAGCTCGGCGACGATCTGCCGCACGGCGTCGCGGCCGGCGCGATTCGCGCCGACGGTCGACTGCGACGGCCCGTAGCCGATGAGGAACAGACGCGGGTCGTCGAGCGAGCGGGTGTCGGCGACCCGGTACCCGCCATGCGGCGTGCGCAGGCCGAGCGGGGCGAGGTGGTCGACCGCGGCCCGGAACCCGGTCGCCCAGAGGATCGCGTCGGCCGGTTCGAACGTGCCGTCCGGCATTCTGACGCCGTACTCCTCGATGGACGCGAACATCGGATGCCGCACCAGCACGCCGCGCGCCTGCGCCGCCCGCGCCCACGGGCTCCAGTGCATGCCGGTGACCGAGATCACGCTGCCGGGCGGCAGGCCCTCGCGCACGCGCGCCTCGACGCCCGCGATCGCGGCGACGCGGGCCGGCACGTCGAAGTCGTCCTCGATCCACTCGGGTTCGCGCCGTGTGACCCAGAACGTGTCGGCGACGTGCGAGATCTCGTCGAGCAGCTGCACCGCCGAGATGCCCGCGCCGACGATGACGACGCGCTGGCCCGCGAACTCGTCGGCCGAGACGTAGTCGGCTACGTGCAACTGGCGCCCGCGGAACCGGTCGACGCCCGGATACCAGGGTCGGAACGGGCGAGTCCACGTGCCGGTCGCGTTGATCACGTACCTCGCAGCCCAGGTTCGCGAGCCGCTCGCCGAGTCCGTCTCGACGAGCAGTCGCCCGTTCGGGTCATCGTCGGCGCGGCGCACGGCGCGCACGCGCACCGGGCGCTCGACGGGCAGGTCGAACCGGCGTTCGTACTCGGCGAAGTAGGGCGGCAGCACGTCGCGGGCGGATGCCTCGGGGTCGGCTGGCGGTACGGGGAAGCCGGGCAGCTCGTGGATGCCGTTCACGGTCGCCATCTTCAGCGACGCCCACCGGTGCTGCCAGGCGCCGCCCGGCGCCCGCTCGCGGTCGAGCACGACGAACGACAACCGGCCGTCGCCGCGGCGACGCAGGTGGTACGCCGCCGAGAGTCCCGCCTGCCCGGCGCCGATCACGACGACGTCCACGGATACGGGATCCATGCCCGCATCAACTCGCTCGCGCGGGGGAGTATTCCGCGGCGGATTCGGCCGAGATGTCGGCGGGATTCCGTCGTGCGGCGGAGGCTGCGGAGGCATCCGATGCGCTGTCATGGTGACATGACGCAACCCGACGTGCCCGCCGCAGTGCCTGCCGCCGCCCACGTGAACGCCGCGCCGGCGGCGCTCGGCCCCGCCGACCGGCAGCGTGCGAAGAACGCCGCGCGCGGACCGATCTTCCCGACGTCGGTGCCGTGGGTCGCCGTCGCGGTGTACGTCGTGATCGCGTTCGCCGGCGCCTGGCTCGTCGCACTGCCGCTGTGGACCTCGGGCGAGGGCCTGCGGCATCCGCTCTTCGGTCTCATCACGCCCGCGATGATGTTCATGCCCGCGCTCGCGACCCTCATCGTCGTGCTGTGGGTCAAGCGACCCGCGAGCATCCCGCGGTACCTCGGTCTCTCGCCGATGCGGCCCGCCGGGCGCACCTGGCTGTTCATCGCGCTCGGTTTCGTGTTCTTCACCGCCTTGCCGTTCGTCGCGATGCTGCTCGGCGACGTGATGGGGCTGCTGCGCCTGGACCTGTCCGGGCTCAGCGGGGTGCAGGCCGCCATCGACGCGAGCGGCGGGCAGGGCGGCTCGGGCGGGCTCGACGCCGCCGCCGTGGTCGCCCTCAACCTGGCCCTGCTGCCGTTCGTGACCGCGCTGAACTGCGTGGCCACCTTCGGCGAGGAGATCGGATGGCGCGGCTGGCTGCTGCCGTCGCTGCGCCCTCTCGGCACGGTGTGGGCGCTCATCGTGTCGGGCGTCATCTGGGGGCTCTGGCACGCGCCGCTCATCCTGCTCGGCTACAACTACCAGCGCACCGACGTGCTGGGCCTTGCGAGCATGGTCGCGTTCTGCGTGCTCACCGGGTTCGTGATCGGCTGGCTGAGGCTGCGCTCGGCGTCGGTATGGCCCGCCGTGGTCGCGCACGCGGCGATCAATACGGCGACCGCGCAGTTCCTGCTGCTGGCCGACGCCGACTCGCTCGCCGACCCGGCCGGGCTCTGGGGCAATGTGCTCGGTTGGCCGGGATGGATCCTGCTTCTCGTGGCGATCGTGGTCATCGTCGCAACCGGGCAGCTGCGCACGCAGCCGCAGCCGGGCCTGACGCTCGCGGAATCGCAGGTGGGGAGGAGCGTGTGACCCTCGGTTGAGGGGGTGGCGTGGCATCCATCGCGTCGGATGTCTCTGTCAGACTCGACCGTGCGCGCGATGAGGTCCGTCGTGTGCGTGGAAGGTTCGCAGTCCACCGCGTCGGCGTAGCCGGTCTCACCCGACGGACTCGACCTCCGCCCCGTGCGCCCGCAGCCACTCCAGCAGCACCACGACATGGTTGCGGTGTTCGTCGCGCAGGCCGTACAACAGGGTCACCCGGTCGTGTTCACGGCCGAGCGCGAGCAGCCCCCCGGTCGCCGGGTTGTCGTCGAGCTCAGCACGGTAGCGGGCGGCGAACGCGTCGAACGTGCCCTCGCGATCGGTGGCGTGATGCCACTCGGCGCGCAGCCCGGGGGAGGGGGCGAGGTCCTTGTCCCAGAGGTCGAGTGCGGCGTGCTCCTTCGAAATTCCTCGCGGCCACAGGCGATCGACGAGGACGCGGAACCCGTCGGACGATTCGGCGGGTTCGTACACGCGCTTCAGGGTGAACGCCATGGCTCCAGTGTGCCGCGAACCATTGCCGCCCGCTCTGGTAGACTCTTGAGGTTGCCGTGAATCGGCCGCGCATCAAGAGAGCCCGGGCAGACCGCCCAAGGGCAGCGCGCAACGAGAAGAAAGGGGATCCCTCTATGGCACTGGATGCAGAGACCAAGAAGGCGATCATCGAAGAGTACGCGACGCACCCCGGTGACACTGGATCCCCCGAGGTCCAGATCGCAATCCTCACCAAGCGCATCAAGGACCTCACCGAGCACCTGAAGGAGCACAAGCACGACCACCACTCGCGTCGTGGCCTGCTGCTCCTCGTCGGTCAGCGTCGTCGTCTGCTCGGATACCTCTCCGACGTCGACATCAACCGCTACCGTGCGCTCATCGAGCGTCTCGGGCTGCGCCGATAAGGTTCGACCGACACGGTTCGACCGATCGGGCGTACATCGTCTTCCCGAAGGCCCCCGCCACTCCTCGGAGTCGCGGGGGTCTTCGCTGTTCCCGCAGGGCGAGCAGTCAGGCAGCGAGTTCCGCGAGCCGCGCGACCGACCGGAACTGCGCGGGCGCGCCCGGCCCGAACGACTGCGCCCGCAGCCGGCGGTGCGCCTGCGAACGAGTCGGGCATCGCGTCCCAGATCACCGCCCGCCTACGCTGGAGGCATGCCCCGCTGGATCGCCGCCCTTCGCATCGTGCTGCCCGTGTTCTGGATCGGCGCGCTCGTCGCGCTGTCGTTCCTCGAGACGCCGCTGAAGTTCCAGGCGCCGGGCATCACCATCCCGCTTGGGCTCGGCATCGGGCGCATCATGTTCACCGCGCTCGCGATCCTCGGCGGCGTGGTGCTCGTCGCGACGACGCTCGTGCATCTGCGGCCGCGCCCCGCTCGGTCGTCGGTCGTGGTGCTCGCGGCGATCTGGCTGGTCTACCTCGTCGAGACGTTCGCGATCCGTCCGGCGCTCAGTGTGCGCACCGACGCGGTCATCGCCGGTGAGGAAGCGGGCGGGTCGAGCCTCCATTACGTCTACATCGCGGCGGATGTCACGCTGTTGGCGTTGCTCGTCGCCCTCGTCGTCGTGACGTGCCGCGCGGTGCTGCCGGCGGAGGCCGGTCGGCCCGTACGCTGACCCGGTGACCCGAACACACCGACGTTCCGCGCGCCGTGTCGCCGCCTCCACCGCCGTTCCCGCCGGCCTCGTCCTCTGCGCCTGGCTGCTGCTCGGTGCGCCGATCACCTCGGCCGATGCGACGAGTGCGATCGACGAGCTTCTCGTGCAGGCCGGGCTCGAGGGCGTGTTCGGCGATGGCTCCCGCGGCGCGTCGGGCTCCGAGGCATCCGACCTGCTCGTCGCCGAAGCCGACCCGGCGGCCCGGGCGACCTACGAGCGCGACCGGTTCGGCGACGCGTGGGCCGATGTCGATCGCAATGGGTGCGACACCCGCAACGACATCCTGAAGCGCGATCTCGACGGGGTCGTGCACCGGCGGGGCAGTTCGTGCGTGGTGAGCCGAGGCGTGCTCGCCGATCCGTACACCGGCACGGTGATCCGTTTCGAACGCGGCCAGCGCAGCGACCGAGTGCAGATCGACCACATCGTGCCGCTGGCGTACGCGTGGCGGCACGGGGCATCCGGGTGGAGCGACGACGAGCGCCGGGCGTTCGCGAACGACCCCGCGAACCTGCTCGCCGTCGACGGGCGCACCAACCAGGCCAAGCGCGACCAGGGGCCGGGTGAGTGGATGCCGCCCAGCGATGCCGCGGCGTGCGACTACGTCGAGCGGTTCACGCAGGTCGTAGTCGGCTACCGCCTCACGGTCGATCCGGTGGATGCGCGGGTGATCGCGGACGTCGAGGCCGGGTGCGACTGAGCGCCCACCGCTACGCGTTCGCGCGTGCGCGGTAGGCGCGCACCGCCATGCGGTTGCCGCACCTGGCCGAGCAGAACCGCCGTGAGCCGTTCTTCGACACGTCGACGAACAGCGCCGTGCAGTCGTCGGCCTCGCACTCGCGCAGCCGGTCGAGCGCGTCGGCGCGGATGACGTCGACGAACGACATGGCGGCCTCGACGAGGATGCGCTCGGCGAGCGGCGAGTCGAACGACACGGCGTGGATGTGCCAGCCGAGGTCGTCGTGGTTCACCAGGCGGGGCAGCGCATTCGCCTCGGCGAGGATCGCGTTGACCTCGTCGACGGCGTCGTCGCGCGGCAGCAGCCACAGGTGCCGCAGGCGCTCGCGGGCGGCGCGCACCTCGTCGAGCTCGCGGGCGTCGCCGTCGCGTCGGCCGGTGTAGATCCACTGGTCGAGCAGGGCGGCCAGTTGCGCTTGCGTCTCGAGTTCGTCGTCGCCCGATGCGGATGCCTCGGGCACGGTGTCGGCGAGCGCGGCCATGAACCCGAGCGCGCTGATCGTGTCATGGGTGAAAATCATTTGACTCCTGACATCCTCGTCCAGTATCGTCGCGATCAGATCGAACTGTCACGAGCATAACGAAGTTCGCCCATGACGGCGGATCGGATGCGACGAAGCTGTGGAGGACCGGATGCGGGCATCGCGCGGACTGCTCGGAATCCTGCTCGGCCTGGGCGCCGGGCTGGCCTTCGGAGCCGGCGGGGCGATCGTCAAGCCGCTCTTCGAGGCCGGATGGAGCCCCGGCGCCGCGGTGTTCGCGCGGATCGTCGTCGGTGCGACGCTGCTCGTCGTTCCGGGCCTGATCGCGCTTCGCTTCGACCTGCGGCCGCTCTGGCGTGCGAAGTGGACGGTGCTGCTCTACGGGCTCGTCGCCGTCGCCGGGGTGCAGCTCGCGTTCTACGCGTCGCTCGAGCGCATCCCCGTGTCGATGTCGCTGCTCATCGAGTACCTCGCCCCGGTCGCGCTCGTGCTGTTCGTGTGGGTGCGTACGCGACGCGTGCCGCAGCGCATCGTGCTCGCCGGGTCGCTGCTCTCGGTCGTCGGCCTCGTGCTCGTGATCGGCCCCGGCGGCGGGCCGATGGACCCGCTCGGCATCGCCTTCGCGTTCATCGCGATGATCGGTGTCTGCGTCTACTACGCGATCGGCGAGCGAGCCGGCGACCAGCTTCCGCCGATCGCACTCGCCGCGGCCGGGTTCGTGGTCGGCGGCATCGCGCTCGGCGTCGCCGGGCTGACGGGCCTGCTGCCGATGCGCGCGACCTTCGGCGAGGTCGACTTCCTCGGCGGCACGGCGCCCTGGTTCGTGCCGCTGCTCGTGGTCGGCGTGATCTCGACCGCGTTCGCCTACGTCGCGGGCATCGCCGCGATCGGCATCCTCGGCGCGCGGCTCGCCGCGTTCTTGGGACTGAGCGAGGTGGTGTTCGCGGGCATCGTCGGCTGGATCCTGCTCGGCGAGGCGCTCGGCCCGCTGCAGCTGGTGGGCGGGGTCTTCATCCTCGCGGGCATCGTGTGCGTGCGCCTCGAACGGCGTGCGCCCGACCCGGCCGCGTTGGCGCTCGACGTCGACCTGGTGCCGGCCGGGTCCGGTACGGATCGGCGCGGATAGGCTCGACGCCATGCGCATCGGCGTCGTCATCCTGCCCAATTCGACTGGCCCGAGGCCGCCCGCCCGTGGCGTCGGGCCGAAGAGCTCGGCTTCGACCACGCCTGGACCTACGATCACCTGTCGTGGCGCAGCCTCGCGGGCGAACGCTGGCACGCCACCGTGCCGACGCTCGCGGGCGCCGCGCTCTCGACCGAGCGCATCGGGCTCGGCACCTTCGTCGCGAGCCCGAACTACCGGCATCCGGTGCCGTTCGCGAAGGACCTCGCGACCCTCGACGACCTCGCGGGCGGGCGGCTCCTGCTCGGCGTCGGCTCGGGCGGCACGGGGTTCGACGCGACCGTGCTCGGCGACGAGGTGCTCTCGCCGCGCGACCGGCACGCGCGGTTCGTCGAGTTCGTGCGCGCGCTCGACGTGCTGCTGCGGTTCGAGGACCCGGGTTCGGGCGGCATCTCGTTCACCGGCGACTGGTACACGGCAGTGAGCGCCCGAATGGTGGGCGATCCGGCTCAGCGGCCGCGCATGCCGTTGCTCGTCGCGGCGAACGGGCCGAAGACCATCCGGTTCGCCACCGGCTACGACGGCTGGGTGACCACGGGCGCCGAGGCCGAACCCGGCGGCTCGGCCGGGTGGTGGCGTCACATCGGCGAACTGCGGGAGCGGTTCGACGAAGCGTGGGCCGCCGCGGGCCGCGCCGGTGAGCCGGTGCGGATGCTCTCGCTCGACAGCGACGGCGTCTACACCCTCGCGAGCGAGCAGGCGTTCATCGACGCCGTCGGGCGCGCCGACGAGCTCGGATTCACCGACGTGATCGTGCACTGGCCGAGAGCCGACGGCATCTACGCCGGCGACGAGGCCGTGCTCGAGGCCATCGCCGCGTCGGGGTTCGGCGGGTTCAGCGAGACACGCTGACGGGCGGCGCCGGTAGCCTGAGGCGGTGCCACGCTCCAAGCCCCTGCTCCTCTGGGAGCCGTTCCCCTACCTCGTGCTCGTCGTGCTGCTCATCGCGACCGGGTTCGTCCGACCGAGTTCGCCGCCATGGCTGCTGTGGCCGCTCATGGCACTCATCGCGGCATCCCTCGCCTGGATCGTCGTGGCGATCGCGCTCGAGCGCCGCCGTCGCAACCCCGACCAGTGGGGCAACGTCGACACGTTCGACGGCCTCGAACTCGTCGACGCGCTGCCGGCCGAGCGGTCGGTGCGGGCGGTCGCGCCCGTCGCCGACACCGAACGGCACCGGCGCGCGATCGAGCTCGCGCGCCTGAACGGCGGCGCCGAGCAGCAGGCCGTGCTCGTGCCGCGTGCGAGCCGCTGGCTGTCGATGAGATACCGGGTCGGCGTGCAGCTCAGCGGCGGCGGGCAGCCGCGGCACGCGGGCTTCCTCCGCGCCGACGCGCAGGAGCGCTGGGGTGCGCTGCTCGACGGCCTGCGAACACGCGGCGAGTATGTGCGCGTCCCCGCGTTCATCACCGGCGCCGAGGGCCGGTTCGGCGTCGAGCTCGACGTGAGCGGCCTCGAAGCGCTCGAGGGCGGCGGCGCACCCGCGCAATGACGTGCGCTGCGGGCCGTTCGTCCACGATCGGCCCGCAGCTCTGTCCCTCGAACGGGGTACACGGTTATCGTCTCGTCCCAGAGCGCCTCGACGAGGAGGCGCCGACGAATGGAGTACCGATGTATCGAACTGCAAGGTCATCCAGACGCACCTTCGGAATCGCGGTCGCCGCAGTGGCGGCCGCAGCGCTCGTGCTCACGCCGATGAACGCCGCCACCGCGGCACCCTCGGCGAAGGCGTGCGAGCAGCGCAACAACAACTCGGTCGACAAGCTCCTCGAGTGCGTGAAGCGCGGGGGAGTGCTCGAGCACCTGGACGCGTTCCAGCGCATCGCCGACGAGAACGGCGGCAACCGCGCGGCGGGGCTCCCCGGCTACGAGGCGAGCGCCGACTACGTCGCCGACCGGCTCACGCGCGCCGGCTGGAACGTCACGTTCGACGAGTTCCCGTACACCTACATCGGACCGTCGACCCTCACCCAGCTCACGCCCACCGAGGCCGACCACGAGACCGGCGCCTACACCGGGTCGGGATCGGGCGAGATCACCGGCACGATCATCGCGGTCGACGTCGTGCTCGCCCAGCCCGCCGATACGTCGAGCGGATGCGAGCCCGAGGACTTCGACCCCGCGGCGTTCGCGGGTGAGACCGACATCGCGCTCATCCAGCGCGGCACGTGCAACTTCTCGGTCAAGGTCGAGAACGCGGTCGCCGCCGGCGCCGAGGCGGTCATCATCTTCAACCAGGGCAACGACCCCACCCGTGAGGGCCTCATCGTCGGCACGCTCGACCCGCTCGTCGTCGACATCCCCGTCGTCGGGGCGAGCTTCGCCGCGGGCGTCGCGCTCGCCGAGGCGGGCTCGACGGCGTTCATCTCGGTGCCGCAGCCCGAAGAGCGCCCGCAGCGCAATGTCATCGCCGAACTGCCGGGCAAGAACCGCGACAACGTGGTGATGCTCGGCTCCCACCTCGACTCGGTGCAGGCCGGGCCGGGCATCAACGACAACGGCAGCGGCTCGGCAGCGCTGCTCGAGATCGCCGAGCACATCGGCAAGCTGAAGCCGCAGAACACGCTGCGGTTCGCCTGGTGGGGCGCCGAGGAGGACGGCCTGCTCGGGTCGGAGGCGTACGTCGAGGGGCTCGACCAGGCGCAACTCGACCGCATCGCGCTGTACCTCAACTTCGACATGATCGCGTCGCCGAACTTCATCTACATGGTGTACGACGGGGACGAGTCGGGGTACCCGGCTCCGGTTCCGGTCCCCGAGGGCTCGATCCAGATCGAGGACCTGTTCGAGAGCTACTTCACTGCGCTGCGGATCCCGTACGACGACGCCGAGTTCAGCGGGCGCAGCGACTACGAGGCGTTCATCCTGAACGGCATTCCGGCGGGCGGCCTGTTCACGGGCGCCGAGGTCGTGAAGACCGAGCAGCAGGCCGCGATCTGGGGCGGAACCGCGGGTGCGCAGTACGACCCGTGCTACCACCTCGCGTGCGACACGCGACAGAACATCGATGCGAAGGCGTTGTACGTGAATGTGGGCGCGATCGCCACGGCGCTGTTCACCTACGCCTACTCGACCGAGAAGGTCAACGGTGTGAAGGGCGCGAAGTTCACGATCGGCGACCTGCTGCCGCGTCCGGCCGGCCCTCAGGGCACGGTCGGCGGCTCAGGCGGCCTCGCGCACGAACACGGCGTACGTGAAGCGGCCTGATCGGGTCGGCTGAGCGCGTCGCATCCGCGAACGAGGGGTCCGTCCTTCCGGGCGGGCCCCTCGGCGTGCGTCAGGCGGCGGTGCGCGTCACGCCGTCTGCGCCGACTCGCCGGCCTCCTCGGCCGCGAGCTGCGCGCGCACCTGGTCCATGTCGAGCGAGCGCACCTGGCCGATCAGGTCGTCGAGCATGGCGCGGGGCAGGGCGCCGGCCTGGGCGAACACGCCGATCCCGTCCTTGAAGGCCATGATCGTCGGGATCGAGGTGATGTTCATGGCCGCCGCGAGCTGCTGCTCGGCGTCGGTGTCGACCTTCGCGAACACGAGGTCGGGGTTGGCCTCGCTCGCCGCCTCGAAGTGGGGGGCGAACTGGCGGCAGGGTCCGCACCAAGCGGCCCAGAAGTCGACGAACACGGTGCCGCCCTCGAGGATCGTCTGCTCGAAGGTGTCCAAGGTGAGGGGAAGCGTGGCCATCCCAGTAGCGTACGACTCGTTGCCGTGAGCACGCCTCGTGTTCGCTGTGGGCCGTCGGTGGGCGGGCTATCGTGAGAGCCGTGACGGGAGTTGACGATCGACGCGGCGTGTTCCGCCGGCGCGCAGGCGACGGCACGTTCCGCGCCACGCCCGCAGGCGTGGTCGGTCCGCCTCCGGCCGGCTGGCAGCTCGATGCCGAGGCCCTCGACGCCGCGATTCCCGATCTCGACTGGCGCCGGCTTCCCGACGGGGCCGAACGCGACGTGTTCGACGCTCCGAGCGGGCCGCTCGCGCGAATCGCGATGGGGCCGGTCGACGGGCAGCGGGTGGTGCTCATCCCCGGGGCGACCGGCTCCAAGGAAGACTTCGTGCTCATGCTGCCGCTGCTGGCCGACGCGGGCTACCGGGTCGAGTCGTTCGACCTCGCCGGGCAGTACGAGTCGAGCGAGGCCGGGCCGTGGCGACTCGACCCGCCGCGCGAGAGTTACGACGAGCAGCTGTTCCTCGACGACGTGCTGGCCGTGCTCGACGCCGGGTCGCCGGCCGCGCACGTGCTCGGCTACAGCTTCGCGGGAACGCTCGCCCAGCTCGCCCTCGCCGCCCGACCCGACCGGTTCGCGAGCCTCGCGCTGCTGAGCTGCCCGCCCGAGGTCGGCCAGGCGTTCCGCACGGTCAAGCGCATCGGACCGCTCTCGACGCTCACGAACGCGCACCAGGGCGCTGCACTCATGCTCTGGGGCATCCGCAACAACCTCAACAAGGTGCCGCCGGGCCGGCTCGCGTTCGTGCGCGAACGGTTCGCGCTCACCCACCGCCAGAGCGTCGACGACATCATCGCGCTCATGATGGCCACCCCCGACGTCCGCGCCGAGGTCGCGGCGTCGCCGGTGCCGAAGCTCGTCGCGGTCGGGGCGCACGACCTCTGGCCGCTCGAGCGCCACGAGGCGTTCGCCGAAGAGATCGGGGCGCAGGTCGCCGTCTACGCCACCGGGCATTCGCCGTGCGAGACGGCGCCGCACCAGCTCGTGCGCGACCTGCTCGCGCTGTACGCGCGGTCGTGAGGCGCGCAGGCGCGCAGGCGCGCAGGCTCTCAGGCGAAGCGCGGGCCCTCGGCCTCGGGATCGGTCGTCGCCGGGTCGTCGTCCTCGGCGACGGGCGGCCGGGCCGGCTGACCGGAGCGGCGGTCTTCCAGTCGTTCGAGCGGCGGCCAGGCGCGCACCTCGACCGCGAGGGTGTGGAAGGCCATCCGGATGCGCCGGCTGAAGCCGGGCCAGTGGTCGAACGGGCGTGCGGACACGCCGACGAGCAGGGTCTTGTCGAGCACGACGGTCATGCCGGGCTGCATCCACCAGGCGAGGTCGAAGTCGTCGTGCAGGTCGGGTCGGTCGCGGTGCACGATGGTGCGCAGCTGCGCCCAGGCATCGGCCCGCAGCGCGTAGTTGGAGCCGAAGATCGGCGGATGCCCGAGCAGCAGCCCGATGAACCAGAAGTAGCCGGCGATGTAGACGTGCCGCCCCGCCCAGCGGGTGAAGCGGCCGCCGCCGTAGAACTCGCCCGGCCCGGTGAGCACCGTCGGGCGGTCGGGTTCGGCCATGCGGCGCTCGATGCGCTCGATCCAGTCGCGCGGCGGGATCGAGTCGGCGTCGAGCCGGGCGATCAGGTCTCCGGATGCCGCGTCGAATCCCGCGGCGGTCGCCGGCCAGATGCCGCGCAGGGGCTCGCGTACCAGCGTCGCGCCGGCGGCCACCGCGATCGCGGCGGAGTCGTCGGTCGAGCCGTTGTCGACGACGATCACCTCGTCGGCGGGGCGGGTCTGCGCGGCGAGCGCGTCGAGGCACGCCGCGAGGAACGCCGCGTCGTCGAGACACGGGATCACCACCGAGATCTTCGCCATCATCTGGGAGTCTAGAGCGAGGCGATCCGTGGCATCCGATGCGCCCGAGGAATCGCGGAATAATCTCGACCTTCCTGCGTTCTATGCAAATGCATCGAACAGCAACCGACCACACAGCACAGCCCAGGAGGACGCCATGATGCAGTTCGGAATCTTCACCGTCAGCGACATCACGCAGGATCCGACGACCGGCCGCACGCCGAGCGAGGCCGAGCGCATCCAGGCGACCCTGACCATCGCCAAGCACGCCGAAGAGGTCGGTCTCGACGTCTTCGCGCTCGGCGAGCACCACAACCCGCCGTTCTGGTCGTCGTCGCCGACCACGACCCTCGCGTACATCGCCGGGCAGACCGAGCGGCTGCAGCTGTCGACCGCGACCACCCTCATCACCACCAACGACCCGGTGAAGATCGCCGAGGACTACGCGATGCTGCAGCACGTGTCGGGCGGGCGCGTCGACCTCATGATCGGCCGCGGCAACACCGGTCCGGTCTACCCGTGGTTCGGCAAGGACATCCGCCAGGGCCTGCCCATCGCGGTCGAGAGCTACGAGCTGCTGCACCGCCTCTGGCGTGAGGACGTCGTCGACTGGGAGGGCAGGTTCCGCACCCCGCTGCAGGGCTTCACCGCCACGCCGCGCCCACTCGACGGCGTGCCGCCGTTCGTCTGGCACGGCTCGATCCGCACGCCCGAGATCGCCGAGCAGGCGGCCTACTACGGCGACGGGTTCTTCGCGAACCACATCTTCTGGCCCGCCTCGCACACCAAGCGCATGATCGCCCTCTACCGTCAGCGCTACGAGCACCACGGCCACGGCACCGCCGAGCAGGCGATCGTCGGCCTCGGCGGCCAGGTCTTCATGCGCAAGAACTCGCAGGACGCGGTGCGCGATTTCCGTCCGTACTTCGACAACGCGCCGGTGTACGGCCACGGCCCGACCCTCGAGGAGTTCACCGAGCAGACGCCGCTGACCGTCGGCAGCCCGCAGGAGGTCATCGACCGCACGCTCGGGTTCCGCGACTACGTCGGCGACTACCAGCGCCAGCTCTTCCTGCTCGACCACGCCGGGCTGCCGCTGAAGACGGTGCTCGAGCAGCTCGACCTGCTCGGCGAGGAGGTCGTTCCGGTGCTGCGGCGCGAGTTCGCGAAGAACCGGCCCGAGCAGGTTCCGGATGCCCCGACGCACGCCTCGCTCGTGAAGGCGGTCTACGGCGACGACGAGCCGCGGCAGGCCACCCCGAACGCGAACCGCGGCGATAACCTGACCGTCGGCTCGCCGTACCAGGACCCGGGCGCCACGCGTCGCGAGTCCGCCCCGACCAGCACCGGCTCGGCCTTCGGCCCCGCCGCCACCCGGAAGTGAGCACCGACATGACCACCGAGACATCCGCCACCAAGCGCATCGTCGTCGTCTCGTCGGGCCTGTCGACGCCGAGCTCCACCCGCCAGCTCGCCGATCGGCTCGCGGGCGACGCCGTCGCCCAGCTCCGCGAGCGCGGGCACGACGTCGACGTGCAGGTATTCGAGCTGCGCGACCTCGCGCACGACATCACGAACCACCTGCTGATGGGCTTCGCCCCGCCGAAGCTCGAGGCCGCGCTCGACGCGGTCGCCTCGGCCGACGGGCTCATCGCGGTGACGCCGATCTTCACGACCAGCTACGCCGGGCTGTTCAAGTCGTTCATCGACGTGATCGACCCGCAGGCGCTCACCGATCTGCCCGTGCTGATCGGGGCGACCGGCGGCACGCCACGGCACTCGCTCGCGATCGACTACGCGATCCGGCCCCTGTTCACCTATCTGCACGCGACGCCGGTGACGACGGGTGTGTTCGCCGCGACGAGCGACTGGGGCGATGGCGGCGACGGGGTGCGGTCGCTGCCCGAGCGCATCTTCCGTGGCGCGAAGGAGTTCGCCGACCTCGTCGAGCGCACCGACCGTCGCGACCTCGTGAACGACCCGTTCGCGCTCGACCGGCCGATGGGCCACCTGATCGGCGGGCTCGCGGGGGAGTAGCGGCGCAGCGTGCCTATTCGAGCACGAACGTCACCTCGAGCGTGACCTGCCAGGTGCGGATGACGCCGTCCTCGATCTCGACGGTCTGATCCTTCACCCAGGCGCCGCTCACGTTGCGGAGGGTCGCGCTCGCGCGTTCGATGCCCTCTCGGATGGCTCCCTCGAAGCTGTCCGCCGAGCGGGCGGTGATGGTGGTGACTCGTGCGACGGACATGTCGCACCTCCTCGAATCGTCGGTTTCGCCGCCATCCTCCGTCGGCCCGGTGGCGGCGGAAAGGGGGTTGACGGCACCCGATCGGCGCGATTCCGGGCCCGGCTGCTAGGATCGATGTGGCGCCCGGGTTCTCCGGGCGTCGCACGGAGCAGGCCGGCAGGAAGCTGGTCCCCTGTGGTGGATCACCAATCGCACGTACGAACGCGCTGTCGAATGGTGGACTTCTACTGGTGGCCAGCGCGAGCGAGGCATCCTGTCCCGCTCATACTGCCTGTTTCCCCTGCTCCTCTGTAGGAGTCGTACCCGCACGGGCGCGACGTTAAACAAAGGAGAGAGACCTCTTGGAAGGTCCTGAGATCACGTTCGCCGAGACCGTCATCGACAACGGTCGATTCGGCACCCGCACCATCCGGTTCGAGACCGGCCGACTCGCGCAGCAGGCGCAGGGTTCGGCCGTCGCGTACATCGACGAGGAGACCATGCTCCTGTCGGCGACGAGCGTCTCGAAGCAGCCGAAGGAGCAGTTCGACTTCTTCCCCCTGACCATCGACGTCGAAGAGCGCATGTACGCCGCGGGCCGCATCCCCGGCTCGTTCTTCCGCCGCGAGGGCCGCCCGTCCACCGAGGCGATCCTCACCTGCCGCCTGATCGACCGCCCGCTGCGCCCCTCGTTCGTCGAGGGCCTGCGCAACGAGGTGCAGGTCGTCGTCACCGTGCTGGCCATCGAGCCCGACGAGCTCTACGACGTGCTCGCCATCAACGCCGCGTCGCTCTCGACGCAGCTCTCGGGCCTGCCGTTCTCGGGCCCGGTCGCCGGCGTGCGCGTCGCGCTCATCCCGGGTGAGCAGGGCAGCGGCCAGTGGGTCGCCTTCCCGAAGCACTCGCAGCTCGAGGATGCCGTGTTCAGTATGGTCGTCGCCGGTCGCGTCGTGACCGAGAACGACGGCTCGCAGGACGTCGCGATCATGATGATCGAGGCCGAGGCCACCGACAACGCGTGGAACCTGATCAAGGCCGGCGCCGTCAAGCCGAACGAAGAGATCATCGCGCAGGGCATCGAGGCATCCAAGCCCTTCATCAAGCAGCTCGTCGAGGCGCAGCAGCAGGTCGCGGCCACCGCGGCCAAGCCGACCGCCGAGTACCCCACGTTCCCGCCGTACCAGCCGTCGACCTATGACGCCGTCGCCGAGCTCGCCTACGAGGAGCTCAAGGGCGTCTACCAGATCGCCGGCAAGGTCGAGCGCCAGGACGCCGACGACGCGCTGAAGGCGCGCGTGAAAGAGGCCATCGCCCGGAAGGTCGAGGCGGGCGAGCTGCCCGAGTCGGCTCTCGGCGAGGTGTCGGCCGCCTACAAGTCGGTCACGAAGCTCGTCGTGCGCTCGCGCGTGCTCGAGGAGGGCGTGCGCATCGACGGCCGCGGCCTGGCCGACATCCGTCCGCTCGACGCCGAGGTGCAGGTCGTGCCCCGCGTGCACGGCTCGGCCATCTTCCAGCGCGGCGAGACCCAGATCCTGGGCGTCACCACGCTGAACATGCTGAAGCTCGAGCAGCAGATCGACTCGCTGAGCCCGGTCACCAAGAAGCGCTACATGCACAACTACAACTTCCCGCCGTACTCGACGGGTGAGACGGGTCGTGTGGGTTCGCCCAAGCGCCGCGAGATCGGCCACGGCGCGCTCGCCGAGCGCGCGCTCGTGCCGGTGCTGCCGAGCCGCGACGAGTTCCCGTACGCGATCCGCCAGGTGTCCGAGGCGCTCGGCTCGAACGGCTCGACGTCGATGGGCTCGGTCTGCGCGTCGACGCTGTCGCTGCTGAACGCGGGCGTGCCGCTGCGCGCGCCGGTCGCCGGCATCGCGATGGGCCTCATCTCCGACACGGTCGACGGTGAGACCCGCTACGCGGCGCTCACCGACATCCTGGGCGCCGAGGACGCGCTCGGCGACATGGACTTCAAGGTCGCCGGTACCTCGGAGTTCGTCACCGCGATCCAGCTCGACACGAAGCTCGACGGCATCCCCGCCTCGGTGCTCGCCGGCGCGCTGACGCAGGCGAAGGATGCGCGCACCACCATCCTCCAGGTGCTGAACGCCGCGATCGACGGCCCCGACGAGATGGCTCCGACCGCGCCGCGCGTGATCTCGGTGCAGATCCCCGTCGACAAGATCGGCGAGCTGATCGGCCCCAAGGGCAAGACGATCAACTCCATCCAGGACGAGACCGGCGCCGAGATCTCGATCGAGGAGGACGGCACCGTCTACATCGGCGCGACCGACGGCCCGTCGGCCGAGGCCGCCCGCGCCCGGGTCAACGCGATCGCCAACCCGACCAACCCCGAGGTCGGCGAGCAGTTCCTCGGCACGGTCGTGAAGATCGCGACCTTCGGCGCGTTCGTCTCGCTCCTGCCCGGCAAGGACGGCCTGCTGCACATCAGCGAGGTGCGCAAGCTCGCCGGCGGCAAGCGCGTCGAGAACGTCGAGGACGTGCTGGGCGTCGGTCAGAAGATCCTCGTCGAGATCACGAAGATCGACGACCGCGGCAAGCTCTCGCTCGCCCCGGTGGTCGCCGACCCGGCCGACACCGAGGCCCGCGAGGCGACCGGCGAGCACGCCGACGCGCCCGCCGAGGGCGCCGACGTCGAGGTCTGATCCGGTTTGATCCGGAACGACGGATGCCCCGCCCGAAGCGATTCGGGCGGGGCATCCGTCATCGTGGCCTCAGAAGGCCGTGAACCGCGCGCTGCGCAGGAGCGCGTCGCGCTCGACGAGCGCGGCCTCGGCAGCCGCTCTGGCCGCCAGCCGATCGAGCTGGCGGTCGCGGTCGGTGCGACGCGACGCGCGGCGGATGCCCCAGGTCGCGAGGCCCAGCCCGCTGCGAACGGCCCAGCCGGCGACGACGCCGGAGCCGGGGTTCAGGGGTGCGGTGGTCATGATCGCTCCTCCTCGGATGTCTCGGATGTCTCGGATGCTTCGGTCGGCGTTCCGCGCACGAGCGGGAACGCGTTGAGGTGGATCTGCACGGGTCGCGACCCGGGTGTCGGCGTTCGCTTGTACGCGTCGATGTAGGTCATGAGCACCGCATCGATGTCGGCGACCAGGGCGTGCAGCTGCTCGGGCGTGAGGCGCAGGTTGATGGTGTCGCTCGTGGCGATGTCGAGCCACTCGGGCCCGAACACCTGGTCGCCCTCGGCGACGAACTCGCGGAAATTCTGCTCGCGCCCGCGGAACCACTCGTCTTCGACGAGCTTGACCGCCAGCCGCTCGGCGCTGCCCGGCGGCAGCGAACGCGCGTCGGGGATCGCGACCGAACCCGGCGTGCGCTCCCACCAGCGCTCGCGGCCCTTGCCGCGAGTGGTGTCCTCGCGCACGAGCCCGGCCTTCTCGAGCTGGCGCAGGTGATAGCTCGTCGAGCCGCTCGACTCGCCGAGTCGTTCGCCGAGCCCGCTGGCGGTCAGCGGACCGTACGCCGAGAGCTCGTCGTAGATGCGCACCCGCAGCGGGTGGGCCAGCGACTTCAGGCTCGCGCTCGGCAGCACGTGGTCGATGCCCGGATGCCTCGGGCTGCTCGGCCGGCGGGAGAGGTCTTCGTGGTTCGCCATGATGCAAAGCTATCGCTGCAAAGAAGTATTTGCAACTATTTCTTTGCAACTCGTCGCGATGCCACGCCCGACGCCATGACAGATGTCACGGGCAGGTCGTGACGCCGTACGGGGGAGGCGCGTGGCCGCGCCCGACAGCATGGAGCCATGGACAACGCACCCCTCACCATCAGCGGCCGCGCGGCCGTCGAAACAGGCCCGCTCCTCGCGGTCGACGCCCGCGGGATCACCAAGCGGTTCGGCAGGGTCGCCGCGGTCGCCGGCGTCGACCTGCAGATCGCGCGCGGCGAGATCGTCGCCTTCCTGGGGCCGAACGGCGCCGGCAAGTCGACCACCATCGACATGCTGCTCGGCCTCGCCAAGCCCGACTCGGGCAGCGTGTCGGTCTTCGGGCGTTCGCCGCGCGCGGCGATCGCGCAGGGCTTCGTCTCGGCGGTGCTGCAGACCGGGGGTCTGCTGAACGATCTCACCGTGCGCGAGACGGTCGAGCTGACCGCGAGCGTCTTCGCCGACGCCCGACCCGTCGACGAGGTGCTCGAACGCGCCGGAATCCGCGAGATCGGCGATCGCATGGTCGGCAAGTGCTCGGGCGGCCAGCAGCAGCGTCTGCGATTCGCGATGGCGCTGCTCAGCGACCCCGGCCTGCTCATCCTCGACGAGCCGACCACCGGCATGGACGTCGAGGGCCGGCGCGACTTCTGGAGCGCCATCCGCGCCGACGCGGCCCGGGGCCGCACCGTCGTCTTCGCGACCCACTACCTCGATGAGGCCGACGCCTACGCCGACCGCATCGTGCTGCTCCGCCAGGGCCGCATCGTCGCCGACGGTACCGCCGCCGAGATCCGCAACCTCGCGTCGGGCCGCGTCGTGCACGCGACCATCCCCGATGCCGACCCCGTGGCGCTCGCCGCGATTCCCGGCGTCGAGCGGGTCGAGGCGCGGGGCGAGCGCTTCGCCATCACGACCCAGGACTCCGACACCCTCGCCCGAACGCTGCTGACCACCACCACGGCCCGTGATCTCGAGATCACCGGGCAGAACCTCGAGAACGCGTTCCTCGCGCTCACCTCGGAAGGACAGGACCGATGACCGCCGCCGCGACCACCACCACCGCACCCGCTCCCGACCGCGTCAGCCTCGACCGGCGCGTGCCGCCGTTCGGCGGCTTCAACCTCACATTCCTCGGCATCGAGCTGAAGCGCAAACTCCGCAACCGCCGCACGCTGCTGTTCACGATCGTCTTCCCGGTCGCGATGTACCTGCTGATCGGCTACCCGCTGCGCGACGAGTCGATCGGCGACGTGCCCGTCGCGCAGGGCGGCGTCTCGGTCGCCGCATACATCATGGTCTCGATGGCGGTGTACGGCACGATCATCTCGGCCACCGCCGCCGGCAGCGCCGTCTCGGTCGAACGAGCCCAGGGCTGGACGCGCCAGCTGCGGCTCACGCCCCTCAACCCGCTCGCAGGCGTGGCGACCAAGGTGATCGCGGGCATGCTGCTCGGCCTGCTCGCGATCGTCGCGACGTTCATCGCCGGCGCGGCGACGGGCATCCGGCTCGCGCCCGAGCAGTGGATCCTCTCGGGCATCGCCGCGTGGCTCCTGGGCGCCGCCGTGTTCACGACGCTCGGTCTGCTGGTCGGCTACCTGGTGCCCGGTGAGAACACCGCGCAGGTGACGAACCTCGTCGTGGTGTTCCTGAGCTTCATCGGCGGTCTGTTCTACCCGATCGACTCGATGGCCCCCGTGCTGCAGCAGGTCGCCGCCTTCACGCCGGTCTCCGGCATCGGGCAGATCGCCCGTGCCCCGATCACCGGCACCGACCTCGACTGGCTGTGGCTCGCGAACGCGATCGCCTGGCTCGCGATCTTCGTCGCGGGCACGGTGTGGGCGTTCCGTCGCGACACCAAGCGCGGCTGAGCCCGGCCGTCGGCCCTATCGTGGAGCGAGTGAGTGGAGGACGCGCCATGGCCGATGCGACGGTGATCCGAAGCGGCCCGACCTGGCCGATCCTGCCGGCGTCGATGGCCGCGACCGGCCGCGCGTCGGTCGCCGCGTCGCTCCGCTCGCGAGCCGCGGTCAGCTGGTACGTCGGCGCCGGCATCTCGCTGCTCTGGCTCGCGACCCTCGTCGAGGACGTCGTCGGGGCATCCCGCGGCCCGGCGAGCGCGGCCATCGGCGTCGCGCTCGTGGTCGTGTACGGGCTCGCCTTCCTCGTCGCCGGGCCCACCGTGTGGGCGCTGCCCGTGCGCGGTCGGCTGCTGGTGGTCGCCGGCCTCTGGGCGTACACCTTCGTCTTCACCCCGTGGGTCGGCTGGGCGATCGGCGGCACCTGGACCTACGTCGGCGTGCTGATCGGGGTCTGCGTGCTCGACTGGCGACTGACCTGGAAGCTCGTGTTCGGTCTCGGCGCGCTCGCGGTCGTCACCGGCTACCTCGCCTACGGGCCGGTGCAGGACATCTTCTTCGCCCCGGCGATCACGGTGTCGATCTCGGCGATGATGGCGGCGTTCGCCCGCAACCTCGCCTCGATGAACCAGCTGCGCGCCGCCCAGGCCGAGCTCGAGCGGATGGCCGTCGAGCAGGAGCGGGGCCGGGTGGCCCGCGACATCCACGACATCCTGGGCCACTCGCTCACCGTCATCACCGTGAAGGCCGAGCTCGCGCGCAAGCTCGTCGAGGTCGACGCCGAACGTGCCGGTCGCGAGATCGGCGAGGTCGAGGACCTCGCTCGCGGTGCGCTCGCCGACGTACGTGCGACGGTCGCGGGGTTCCGCGGCGTGTCGGTCAGCGGCGAGCTCGCTGGGGCGCGCACCGCGCTCGAGGCGGCGGACATCGTGGCAGACCTGCCGGTGTCGACCGAGCAGGTGCCGGCCGGGTTCCGCGAGCTCGCCGGGTGGGTGGTGCGCGAGGGTGTCACGAATGTGATCCGCCACGCGAGCGCACGCACCTGCCGGGTTCGGCTCGATGCGCACGGCATCGAGGTCGCCGACGACGGCGTCGGGCCGTCGGCGGGCGCCGAGGGTGCCGGGGGTGCAGCGTTCGACACCGCGAACGCCTCGAACGGCCTGCGCGGGCTGCGCGAGCGGGTCGAGTCGGCAGGGGCTCGCCTCAGCATCGGTCGCAGCGACCTCGGCGGCTTCAGCCTGAGGGTGGCCTGGTGAACGCGGCGGACGGGCGAGGCATCCGCCTGCTCATCGCCGACGACCAGGCGCTCGTGCGCGGTGCGCTGTCGGCCCTGCTCGGCCTCGAACCCGACATCGCGGTGGTCGCCGAGGTGGGGCGCGGCGACGAGGTGCTCGCCGCGGCGCGCGACGCGCGCGCCGACGTCGCGCTGCTCGACATCGAGATGCCGGGAATCGACGGCATCCAGGCAGCGGCGCAGCTGCGCGATGAACTGCCCGGATGCCGCGTGCTCATCGTCACCACGTTCGGCCGCCCGGGCTACCTGAAACGCGCGATGCAGGCCGGGGCATCCGGGTTCGTCGTGAAGGACACGCCGGCGGCGCAACTCGCCGACGCGGTGCGGCGAGTGCACGGCGGATTCCGGGTGGTGGACCCCGGGCTCGCGGCGGAGTCGCTCACGCAGGGCGACTCGCCGCTCACCGAGCGCGAAACGGACGTGCTCTCGGTCGCGCGCACGGGCGCGTCGAACGCCGAGATCGCGCGCATCCTGCACCTGTCGGAGGGCACCGTGCGCAACCACCTCTCGAACGCGATCGGCAAGACGGGCGGTCGCAACCGCGCCGACGCGGCGCGCATCGCCGAGCAGAACGGCTGGCTCTGATCCCGAGCGACCCGGGGGTGCTTCAGCGCACGAGCAGCGGCCGAAGCCGGTACGGGATGAGTTCGCCCATCGCGAGCGACGTCTCGGTGCGCTCGACGCCCTCGATCGCCAGGATCTCTCCGTCGATGCGGAACAGGTCGTGCACGTCGCGGCAGGCGACCCGCACCAGCAGGTCGACGGCGCCCGAAAGGCCGTGCGCCTGCACCACCTCGGGGATCTCGGCGATGCGCTCGATGACCGAGCCGAGCTGCTTCTGCTGCAGATGCACCGAGACGAACGCCTCGAGCGGGAACCCGAGCGCACCAGGGTCGATGCTGCGGTCGAAGGGGAGGAAGGCGCCGGATGCCTCGAGTCGCGCCAATCGTGCCTGCACTGTGTTGCGCGAGAGGCCGAGCCGGTCGGCGAGGGCGACGACCGTGGCGCGGTGGTCATCGGCGAGGGCGGCGAGGAGGTCGCGGTCGATCCGATCGAGTTCGCGCATAACGCGCAATCTAGCACCGGATCCTCCGCAACGTGTGGGCGACATGCTCAAGCCGATTCGGAATGCTTGAGCTGACTGATCGATCGGCTTACGCTCGCACCAACCGGCGACGAGGCCGGCCTCGGCACGGCGCCCACAAGGTGCGGCCGACGAGCAGGAGGATCGATGATGACCCCCACCGACCCTGTGCGTACCGGGCTGCTGACCCGTGACGACGAACACGACCTCACGCGGATGCTCGAGCCCGACGGCACCCGCCGGGCCGACGCCGAGCTCGACCCCTGGATCGCCGACCTCGACGTCTCGCGCCTCACCGAGCTCTACACGGATCTCGCCGTCGTGCGGGCGCTCGACGCCCAGGGCGTCGCGCTGCAGCGGCAGGGCGAGGTCGGGCTCTGGCCGCCGCTGACCGGCCAGGAGGCCGCGCAGGTCGGCTCCGCCCGTGCCCTGCGCGCCGACGACTACGTGTTCGCGAGCTATCGCGAGATGGGCGTGGCCTGGGCCAGGGGCGTCGCGCCCGTGGGCCTGGTGATCGAGTGGCGCGGGGCCGCGGCATCCGGTTGGGTGCCCGCTGAGCACAACCTCGCGGTGCCGCAGATCATCATCGGCGCGCAGTCGCTGCACGCGACCGGCTGGGCCATGGGGGCCGCCTGGGACGGCGCCGACTCCGCCGCGATCGCCTACTTCGGCGACGGAGCGACGAGCGAGGGCGACGTGAACGAGGCACTCGTGTTCGCCGCGAGCTTCCAGGCGCCGGTCGTCTTCTTCTGCCAGAACAACCACTGGGCGATCTCCGAGCCGGTCACCCTGCAATCGCGTCAGCCCCTGGCACGCCGGGCCGACGGCTTCGGCATGCCCGGCATCCGAGTCGACGGCAACGACCTGCTGGCCGTCATGGCAGTCACCCGTCGCGCCCTCGACCGCGCCCGCCGCGGCGACGGCCCGACCTTCATCGAGGCGGTCACCTACCGGATGGGCCCGCACACGACGGCCGACGACCCGACCCGCTACCGCGCGGCCGACGAGATCGAGTCGTGGCGGGAGCGCGACCCGCTCGCGCGCCTGCTCGCACACCTCGGCGCGCTGGGCGCCGACATCGAGGCCGTCGAGCGCGACGCGAAGGTCGTGGCCGACGCGGCCACGACCGAGATGCGCGAGGCCTGCCGCGCCATCCCGCAGCCCGAGCCGATGAGCGTCTTCGACCACATCTACGCCGAGCCGAACAGCCACCTCGAGCGCCAGCGCGATCGCTACGCGCGCTACCTCGCGATGTTCGACGACGGCGCCGGCGCTCAGGGCGAGGAGGCCGCACGATGACCACCATGACCCTCGGCAAGGCCCTGAACTCGGGCCTGCGCCGCGCACTCGCCGCCGACGACCGCGTCGTGCTGATGGGTGAGGACATCGGCGATCTGGGCGGAGTGTTCCGCATCACCGACGGACTGAAGGCCGAGTTCGGGGCGAACCGCGTCGTCGACACGCCGCTGTCGGAGGCGGGCATCATCGGCACCGCGGTGGGTCTCGCATACCGCGGGTTCCGCCCGGTCGTCGAGATCCAGTTCGACGGATTCATCTACCCGGGATTCGACCAGATCGTCGCGCAGGTCGCGAAGCTGCACTTCCGCACGCGGGGCACGGTGAAGATGCCGATCACCATTCGGGTGCCGTTCGGCGGCGGCATCGGTGCGGCCGAGCACCACTCGGAGTCGCCCGAGGCGTACTTCGCGCACACGGCTGGGCTGCGGGTCGTGGTGTGCTCGAACCCGCAGGACGCGTTCGTGATGATCCAGCAGGCGATCGCGAGCGACGACCCCGTGCTGTTCTTCGAGCCGAAGCGCCGGTACCACATGAAGGGCGAGGTCGACGAGCAGGCGAGCCTCGCCGATCAGAAGCCGATGGGCCTCGCGACCGTCGCCATGCCGGGCGACGACGTCACCCTCGTCACCTACGGCGCACTCGTGCAGACCGCCCGCGATGCCGCGACCGCCGCCGCGGAGGAGGGCGTGTCGATCGAGGTCATCGACCTGCGTTCGCTCGCCCCGATGGACGTGCGCACCATCGAGCAGAGCGTTCGCCGTACCGGCCGACTGGTCGTCACCCACGAGGCGGGAGAGCAGGGCGGCGTCGGCGCCGAACTCGTCGCCCGGGTCGCCGAGAGCTGCTTCGAGTACCTCGAGGCCGCACCTGTGCGGGTCACCGGGCACGACATCCCGTACCCGCCGGCCAAGCTCGAGCAGCACCACGTGCCCGACCTCGATCGCATCCTCGACGGGGTCGACCGCGCCCTCGGCCGGCCCAACTCGCTGAGCGGAGTGGAGGCGTGAGCATGATCCGCGAGTTCCCGCTGCCCGACCTCGGCGAGGGCCTCACCGAGAGCGAGGTCGTCGCCTGGCGCGTCGCGGTCGGCGACCGCGTCGAGCTCAATCAGATCGTCGCCGACGTCGAGACCGCCAAGGCCGTCGTCGAGCTGCCGTCGCCGTTCGCGGGCGTCATCACGGCACTGCACGCCGAACCCGGGCAGACCGTCGACGTCGGTGCCCCGCTGTTCTCGTGCGATACCGGGGAAGACGCAGCGCCGTCTTCGGATGCTTCGGATGCTTCGGATGCCTCGGGAGCCGCGGGCTCGGATGCCTCGGGCTCGCTGCGCGAACCGGGCGAGCCCGGCGTCGTGGGCGGCCCCGTGACCCCCGCCGAGACGCGCGAGCCGACGCTCGTCGGCTACGGGGCCTCGGCCGAGTCGGGCCCACGGCGCCGTTCGCGGCGTGCGGGGGTCGCCGCCGGACCAGTCCCATCCGGTGGTGCACCACGCGTGCCGGGCCCCGCCGGTGAGACGACCGGGCTCGGCACGCGCACCGCCGAACGCCCGCGGTCGACCCCGCCGGTGCGCAAGCTCGCACGCGACCTCGGCGTCGACCTCGAGCGCCTCGCCGGCACCGGGGAACGCGGACTCATCACCCGGGCCGACGTCGAGGCCGCCGCCACCGAGGTGCCCGAGGCATCCGGCCGGCTCGCTTCCGAAACCCGCATCCCGATCGCGGGCGTGCGCAAGCACACCGCGGCCGCGATGGTGCAGAGCGCGTTCACCGCGCCGCACGTCACCGAGTTCCTCACCGTCGACGTGACCGCCGCGATGGACCTCCTGCGCAGCCTGCGCGACGACCGCGCGTTCGCCGCGCACCGCATCACGCCGCTCGCGCTCGTCGCGAAGGCGGTCTGCATCGCGGCACGCCGCACCCCCGAGGTGAACTCGCACTGGGACGAGGACGCCCGCGAGATCGTGCGGTACGCCCACGTGAACCTCGGCATCGCCGCGGCGACCGAGCGCGGGCTCGTCGTGCCCAACATCACAGGTGCCGACGACATGACCCTCACCGAGCTCGCCGACGCGATCACCGCGCTCGCCGAGACCGCGCGGGCCGGGCGCACGTCGCCGGCCGACATGACGGGCGGCACCATCTCGATCACGAACGTCGGTGTCTTCGGCGTCGACGCGGGCACGCCGATCCTCAACCCCGGCGAGGCGGCGATCCTCGCGATCGGGCAGGTGCGGCGCCAGCCGTGGGAGTTCCGCGGCGAGATCGCGCTGCGTGAGGTGATGACGCTGTCGCTGTCGTTCGACCACCGGCTCGTCGACGGCCAGCAGGGCTCACGATTCCTCGTCGACGTCGCCACGATCTTGCGCGATCCCGGCCGAGCCCTCACCATGAGCTAGGGGAGCATGCCGCGGGGGCGGTGTGCGATGCAGGCGATCGGAAGGTGGGGGCATGGACGATCGGCAGGTGCTCGACGAGGCGGCCACGCGCGACGTGCTGACCGGAACGGCGTTCACGCACGACGGCGACCGCCTGGTCGCGACGTACGAGACGGGCGACTTCCTCGGTGCGGTGCGTCTGCTCGATCGGGTGGCCGAGGTCGCCGAGGTCATGCAGCATCACCCCGACGTACGGCTCGGCTACGGACGCATCACGTTCGAGCTGTGGTCGCACGACGTCGGCGGCGTCACGCCGCGCGACCTGCGCCTCGCCGAACGCATCGAGGAGCTCGCTGCGTACTGAGCTCGGGCTGAACCCGCCGCTCGGAGTTCTCCTGCGCCACCTCACGCGCCCGTCAAACGGGAACACTTTCGAGGATGGGGAGGACGCTGCTGTGGAGAAGTGTTCCGAATCGTCGAATGTGTTCCCGCGGTCGCGGGGGCGTGAGCCGCATGCGGTGACGACCGTGGGTACAGCAGGGCGGGTTCAAGCGAGCAGCGACGCCCACGCCATGCGCTCGAGCAGGTCGCGCACGACGGCGGCGCTCGGGCGGCGGCCGGGGGTGCGCGCGCTGTGCGGCGTGGAGTTCATGAGTCCGAACGCGGCGTGGGCGCGCACCCGCAACTCGGCCTCGGGCTCGCCGGGCCGCAGTGCTCCGAGCGTCGCCACCCAGTGCTCGACATAGCGGCGCTGCAGGGTGCGCACCTCGTGGCTCGCACCCGGGTCGAGGTGGGCGAGTTCGCGGTCCTGCACGACGATGACGTCGGCCTCGGCCAGCGCGAAGTCGACGTGGTGCGCGATGAGCGCGCCGAGCACCTCGGCCGGGTCGGATGCGGAGCCCGCGACGCGCTCGGCGCCCTCGAGCAGGCGCCGGCTGGCGTCGAGCAGGATCGCGGCGAGCACCCCGGCCTTGCCCGGGAAGTGCCGGTAGACGGCCGGGCCCGACACACCGGCGGCGTGGCCGATCTCCTCGATCGTGACGCCCGCGTACCCGCGTTCGGCGAACCGGCCGGCGGCCGCGTGGAGGATCGCCTCGCGTCGGTCGGCCTTGCGTCGGCTGCGCTCGGTCGTGGTCATTGCCATGTGGGTGCACGCTCGCTAGCATCGGGGATCGAGTTAGTGCAGACTAACTGAAACTCGGCCACCGGCTCAAGCGGCGCGCCGTCGACGACGACAGGAGACCGCCCATGGCCATCCTCCGGAGCAGCATCGATCCGGCGGCCGCCGAGTCCCGGGCGAATGCCGAGGGCCACGCTGCACTCGTCGCCGAGCTGCGGGAACGCCTCGCCCGCGCTGCACTCGGCGGGCCCGAGGCATCCCGCCAGCGTCACGTGGCGCGCGGCAAGCTGCTGCCGCGCGACCGGGTCGACCGCCTGCTCGACGAAGGCAGCCCGTTCCTCGAGCTGTCGCCGCTGGCCGCCGAGGGCATGTACGACGACGACGTGCCGGGCGCCGGGCTCATCGCCGGAGTCGGGCTGGTGCACGACCGGCCCGTGATGGTGGTCTGCAACGACGCGACGGTCAAGGGCGGCACGTACCATCCGATGACCGTGAAGAAGCACCTGCGCGCGCAGGAGGTCGCCCTCGAGCACCGCGTGCCGTGCGTGTACCTCGTCGACTCGGGCGGCGCGTTCCTGCCGCTGCAGGACGAGGTGTTCCCCGACCGCGAGCACTTCGGGCGCATCTTCTTCAATCAGGCGCGCATGTCGGCCGAGCGCATCCCGCAGCTGGCCGCGGTGCTCGGCTCCTGCACCGCGGGCGGCGCCTACGTGCCCGCGATGAGCGACGAGTCGGTGATCGTGCGTGAGCAGGGCACTATCTTCCTCGGCGGACCGCCGCTCGTGAAGGCCGCGATCGGCGAGGTCGTCAGCGCCGAAGCGCTGGGCGGCGGCGAACTGCACGCCCGCATGTCGGGCGTCGTCGACCACCTCGCCGACGATGACGAGCACGCGCTCGAGATCATGCGCGACGCGATCGCGACGCTGCCGCCGCCGCCCGGGCGCGCGTGGGCGGTGCGCGAGCCCCGCGAGCCCCTCGTCGACCTCGCGACGCTGACCGCCGCCGTGCCGGTCGATGTGCAGCGCCCGTACGACGTGCACGAGGTCATCGCCCGGATCGTCGACGGCAGCGAGTTCGCCGAGTTCAAGCCCGAGTACGGCGACACGCTCGTCACCGGTTTCGCCTGGATCGACGGCCACCCGGTGGGCGTCGTCGCGAACAACGGCGTGCTGTTCAGCGAGTCGGCGGTGAAAGGCGCGCACTTCATCGAGCTCTGCGACCAGCGCGGCATCCCGCTCGTGTTCCTGCAGAACATCTCGGGCTTCATGGTCGGCCGCGAGGCCGAGGCCGGCGGCATCGCCAAGCACGGCGCGAAGATGGTCACTGCGGTCGCGACCACGCGCGTGCCGAAGCTGACGGTCGTGATCGGCGGCTCGTTCGGCGCCGGCAACTATTCGATGTGCGGGCGGGCGTACTCGCCCCGGTTCCTCTGGATGTGGCCGAACGCGCGCATCTCGGTGATGGGCGGCGAGCAGGCGGCGTCGGTGCTCGCGACGGTCAGGCGCGATCAACTCGAGGCGCGCGGAGAGGACTGGTCGGATGCCTCGGAGCAGGCGTTCCGCGCGCCGATCCGCGAGCAGTACGAGAGCCAGGGCAGCCCGTACCACTCGACCGCCCGGCTCTGGGACGACGGCATCATCGACCCCGCCGACACCCGCACGGTGCTGGCGTTCGCGCTCGAGCTGGCGAGTCGCACGCCCCTGCCCGAGCCGGCGTTCGGGCTGTTCCGGATGTAGAGTCGGCCCGCCGCCGTCTCGCTCGTCAGGCATCGGACATTCCGGAGGCTCAGTGGAGGGCAGGGCAGGGCAGGGCAGGGCGGGGCGGGTCAGGATGCCGCGGCGGCCTCGTGCACGTGCCGCACCGCCTCGGCGACCCCGCCGTCGAAGGGCGTGCCGTGCCCCGGCAGCACCCAGGTCGCGTCGAGGTCGGCGATGCGGTCGAGCGAGGCGAGCGCTTCTGCGGGGTCGTCGGTGAACGGCGCCGGCTGGGGGCCGGTCGCGCCGGTGAGCACGTGCCGGGTCGTGAGCGCATCGCCGACGAACACGGCGTCGACGGCGGGCACGTGCACCGCGATGCTGCCGGGGGAGTGCCCGGGCAGCCCGATCACCCGCGGCGCGCCGGGCAGGTCGAGCACATCGCCGTCGGCGACCTCGACGACCTCGCCCACGTACTTCGGCATGAGGCCGCCGTGCGTGCCGGCGTAGCCGAGGAACCGCAGCACAGGCCCGAGACGCATGCGCCCCCAGGAAGGCGAGGTCTTCTCCTCGCCGCGAGCGCGTGCCGCGTCGGCAGCGTGCGCGTGCACGGGTACGCCGTACTCGGTGCGCAGCCGCTCGGCGTAGCCGATGTGGTCGCTGTCGCCATGCGTGAGGACGATGCCCCGGATGTCTCGGGGCGAGCGCCCGATCGAGGCGAGTTCGCGCTCGAGATCGCGGAACTGGCCGGGGATTCCGGCATCGATGAGCGTGACGCCGTCGCCGGCGACGACGAGGTAGGCGGCCACCAGATCGTTGCCGACGCGGTGCAGGCCGGGTGCGAGACGCATGGGGTGCTCCAGTGCTGTCGAGAGAGGGGATTGATGATGGCTACGATACGTAGCTATGATGGCTACTGTCAATAGCCATCGCCCACGATGGCGGAACGATCAGGGAGGTCCGTATGCCGACGCCCGAACGCACCTCGCTCGACCGGATGGTTCGCGCGGGCCGCGCGCTCGTCGACGACGGCGGGGTCGACGCGCTCACCATGCAGGCGGTCGCTGCGCGGGTCGGCGTCCGCGCGCCGTCGCTGTACAAGCGGGTGCGCAATCGCGAGCACCTCGTCGGGCTCGTCGTCGACGACGTGGCGCACGAGCTCACTCAGCGGCTGGCCGCGGCATCCGCTGCGGTTCGTGGCGAGCCCGAGGCGGTCGAGGGCGACCCGAGCGCCCGTCTGTCCACGCTCGCCCGCGCGCTGCGCGAATGGGCGACCGCGAACCCGGCCGCCTTCGGGCTGCTGTTCATCGAACCCGAGCGCGACCTCGGCTCCGAGGCCGCCCTGCGCGACGCGAGCCGGGCCGTGGTCGACGTCGCCGAGGCGATCGTCGGCCCCGACGACGCGCTGCCGTTCGCGCGCACGGTCACCGCCTGGGCGAGCGGGTTCCTGGCGATGGAGCTCGGCGGCCGGTTCCGGCTCGGCCCGGGTGTCGACGAGGCGTACGAGTACGGCATCGGCGTGCTCGCGCGGGGAGCGGTGCGCGCGTCCGAGCTCGCGTGACTTGTCGATTCGGTTAATGGTCACTAACATGAGTTCCGGTTAGTGATCACTCACCGAATTGGCGCGAGGAGGCGCGGATGGGGCAGTTCGAGCCGACCGCTCGTCCGTTCGAGCGCGTGCTCGTCGCCAACCGCGGCGAGATCGCGGTGCGGGTCATCCGGACGCTCCGACGCCTCGGCATCCACGCCGTCGCCGTGTACTCCGACGCCGACCGCGACGCTCCGCACGTCGCGCTCGCCGACTCGGCCGTGCGCATCGGCCCCGCGCCCGCGCTCGAGAGCTACCTCGACCCCACCCGCATCGTCGAGGCCGCGCTCGCCACCGGCGCGCAGGCCGTGCACCCCGGCTACGGGTTCCTCTCCGAACACGCCGGATTCGCCCGGGCCTGCGCCGACGCCGGCATCGTATTCGTGGGCCCTGGCGTGGAGGCGCTCGAGATCATGGGCGACAAGGTGCGTGCGAAGGCGCACGTCGCCGCGTCGGGCGTGCCGATCGTGCCGGGCGTCTCCGACCTCGACCTCCCCGACCCCGGCGACCGCCACCGCGATCGCGATCGCGACGAACGTCTCGTCGAGGCCGCCGCCCGCATCGGCTACCCCGTGCTCGTGAAGCCCTCGGCCGGCGGCGGCGGCAAGGGCATGCAGGTCGCCCGCGACGCCGGCGAGCTGCGCTCAGCCGTGCCCGCCGCCCGCCGCATCGCCGCAGCCGCCTTCGGCGATGACACGCTGCTCGTCGAACGGCTCATCGAGCGGCCCCGGCACATCGAGGTGCAGGTGCTCGGCGACGCCCACGGCGCCGTCGTGCACCTCGGCGAACGCGAGTGCTCGCTGCAGCGCCGCCATCAGAAGGTCGTCGAGGAGGCGCCGTCGCCCCTGCTCGACGAGGCGACGCGCGAGCGCATCGGCCGGGCCGCGTGCGACGCCGCGCGCAGCGTCGACTACCGCGGCGCCGGCACCGTCGAGTTCCTGGTCTCCGACGCGGCGCCCGGCGAGTTCTTCTTCATCGAGATGAACACTCGGCTGCAGGTCGAGCACCCCGTGACCGAGCTGGTGACCGGCGTCGACCTCGTCGAGCAGCAGCTGCGCGTCGCCGCGGGTGAGCCCCTGTCGTTCGCCCAGCACGACGTGCCGCTCGACGGGCACGCGATCGAGGCCCGCGTGTACGCCGAGAGCCCCGAGCGCGGGTTCCTGCCGGCGACGGGCGAGGTGCTCGCCTGGCGCGAGCCGACGGGCGACGGCGTTCGCGTCGACGCCGGCATCCGTACCGGGTCGACCGTCACCGCCGATTACGACCCGATGCTCGCCAAGGTCATCGCGCACGGGGCGACCCGAAGCGAGGCGCTGCGGCGGCTCGATGGGGCGCTCGCCGACACCGTGCTGCTGGGGGTCGAATCGAACACCGGATTCCTGCGGCGCCTGCTCGCCGACCCCGACGTGCGCGCGGGCGCGCTGCACACCGGCCTCATCGACGCGCTCGTCGCGCGGCTCGCCGGCGGCGCCGACGGCGCGAGCACGGATGCCTCGGGCGCGAGCCTGCTGCAGGCCGCCGCCGAGGCGCTCCTCGAGCGCGACGCCGAGGACGCGCGGGGCCGCATCGACGGCCCGGCAGCGTGGCGGCGCGAACGCGGCTGGCGCGTGGGCGGACGGGTGCCGACGGCCTACCTCGTCGAACCGGTCGCCGGTATCGACGGCGAGGGTCCGCTGCGCATCGTCGCGCCGGAACGGCTCGCCGACGCGGCATCCGGTCTCGAAGCGTCTCGAGTGGCATCCGAAGCTGAAGCCGCCGGGGCATCCGCCGCAGTCACCGCGATCGCACCCGACGGCACCGTCTGGGTGCACGTCGCCGGCCGCACCGCGGCCGTGCGCCGCGTCGACCGCGCGACCGCGCTCGCCGCGCGCCGAGCCCGGCTCGGTCGGTCGGGCGCCCACGATCCCGAGCTCCGCGCCCCCATGCCCGGCACCGTCACCGCCGTGCTCGTCGCCGACGGCGACACCGTGCACGCCGGGCAGGCCGTCGTCGCCGTCGAGGCGATGAAGATGGAGCACCGCATCACCGCCCCCGTCGACGGCGTCGCCCGCGTCGCCGTCGCGGTCGGCGACCGAGTCGTGCGCGACCACCCCGTCGCGCGCATCGAGGCGCACGCCGACCACGGCGCCCGCTCCGAGGCATCCGCATCAGAACCCGCTCACGAGGCGGCGATCAGGAAGTGAGTCCGATGTTCCAGGAACTCCGCACCCGCGAGCAGGAGCTCTACGACACCGTCTGCGAGTTCGCCGACACCGTCGTCGCGCCCGCCGCCTACGAGTACGACACGAAGCGGCGCCTGCCGCTCGAGATCATCGCGCAGATGGGCGAGCTTGGCCTGTTCGGGCTGCCGTTCCCCGAGGAGGTCGGCGGCCAGGGCCGCAGCTACTTCGAGTTCTGCCTCGCCGTCGAGGCGCTCGGGCGCGTCGACCAGTCGATCGGCGTGACGCTCGAGGCCGGCGTCGGCCTCGGCATCATGCCGATCTACCGGTTCGGCACCGACGCCCAGCGAGACGAGTACCTGCCCGACCTGGTCGCGGGTCGCGCGCTCGCGGGATTCGGGCTCACCGAGGCGAGCGCCGGCTCCGACGCCGGGGCCACGCAGACCAACGCGGTGCTCGACGGCGACGAGTGGATCATCAACGGGTCGAAGCAGTTCATCACCAACTCGGGCACCCCGATCACGAAGCTCGTCACGGTGACCGCGGTCACCGGCGAAGAGGTCCGCGCCGACGGCTCGGTGCGCAAGGAGCTGTCGAGCATCATCGTGCCGAACGGCACACCCGGCTTCGAGGTGCTGCCCGACTACGACAAGGTCGGCTGGAACACCTCCGACACGCACCCCCTGCGCTTCACCGACGTGCGCGTGCCCGCCGCGAACCTGCTCGGCGAACGCGGACGCGGCTATGCGAACTTCCTCCGCTCGCTCGACGAGGGCCGCATCGCGTTCGCCGCGCTCGGCACGGGCGCCGCGCAGGGCTGCCTCGAGGAGGCGCTGCGCTACGCGAAGACCCGTGTCGTGTTCGGGCGACCGATCGGCGAGAACCAGCACATCGCGTTCAAAATCGCGCGGATGCAGGCGCGCGTGCACCAGGCTCGCCTCGTCTGGCACGACGCCGCCCGCAAGATGGACGCCGGCCGCCCGTTCAAGCTCGAGGCGTCGCTGGCCAAGATGGTGTGCGGCGAGGCGGCGATGGACAATGCGCGCGACGCCACGCAGATCTTCGGCGGCTACGGCTTCATGAACGAGAACACGGTCGCCCGCCACTACCGCGACTCGAAGATCCTCGAGATCGGCGAGGGAACGACCGAGGTGCAACTCATGATCATCGCGCGCGAACTGGGACTCGCGGGGTAGCGTGTCGGGCATGCGCGAGATCGTGCAGCGCGGGCTCTGGTTCGACGAGTTCGAGGAGGGCGTGCGCTACCTGCATCGCCCCGGTCGAACGGTCACCGAGGCCGACAACGTGCTGTTCACGACGCTCACGATGAACCCGCAGCCGCTGCACCTCGACGCGGCGTGGTCGGCCACGACCGAGTTCGGCCGGCCGCTCGTGAACTCGCTGTTCACGCTGTCGACGCTCGTGGGGCAGTCGGTGGCGCAGCTCACGCTCGGCACACTGGTCGCGAACCTCGGCTTCGGCGAGGTCGTGTTCCCGCGTCCCGTCTTCGTCGGGGACACGCTCTACGGCGAGTCGACCGTCGTCTCGAAGCGGTGGTCGTCGTCGCGGCCCGGGCAGGGCGTGCTCGTGCTCGCGCACGTCGCGCGAAACCAGCACGGCGACGAGGTCGCCACGGCGAGCCGCACCATGCTGGTGTGGGGCCGCGAGGCGGGGGAGCGGGCACTGGGTGCGGGCGGTGCGGCCGACTCGGGCGAGGCGGCCGGATGACGCGACCCGAGTTCCGGTTCGGCCCGGCGCTGCTCTTCTGCCCGGCCGACCGGCCCGACCGCTCCGAGAAGGCGCTCGAGCGGGCCGACGCGGTCATCCTCGACCTCGAGGACGCGGTCGCCGACGACGACAAGGATGCCGCTCGGCAGGCGCTCGTGGACACCCCGCTCGATCCCGAGCGGGTGATCGTGCGGCTGAACCCGGCCGCGAGCCCGCACCGCGAGGCCGACCTCGCCGCGCTCGCGCGCACCGACTACCGCACGGTCATGCTCGCCAAGTGCGAGGGCACCGCCGACCTGGTCGGGCTCGACGGGCTCGAGCTCATCGCACTGTGCGAGACCGCGCGCGGCGTGCTCGCCGCCGAAGCGATCGCCGGCGTGCCCCAGGTGATGGCGCTCATGTGGGGGGCCGAAGACCTCGTCGCCTCGATCGGCGGCACGTCGAGCCGGTTCCCCGATGGCGACTACCGCGACCTCGCACGGCATGCCCGCACTCGCGTGCTGCTCGCGGCGGCCGCGAACGGCGCCGCCGCGATCGACACCGTGCACCTCGACCTCGGTGACCTCGACGGGTTGCGGGCCGAGGCCGAGGACGCCGCCGCGTCGGGGTTCGCCGCAACGGCGTGCGTGCACCCGTCGCAGGTCGAGGTCGTGCGTGCGGCCTATCGGCCGACACCCGAGCAGCTCGAGTGGGCGCACGGCGTGCTCGCCGCCGCGCGTTCGGAGGCCGGCGTGTTCGCGTTCCGCGGCGGCATGGTCGACGGTCCGGTGCTGCGGCAGGCGACGGCGATCGTGCGGCGCGGGGCGTGAGACCGCCTGATCCGCCAACGATTCGGTAACGGTTCACGTTTCGTTCCCGGTTCGACGCGATGCGGCCACGTACGCTCGGTGTCAATCCTGGGGAGGAGGATCGAAGTGGCACGGCACCTGGGCTCGAGAACCCAGGCCGCGACCGTCGTCGAGACGACGTTCATCGAACGAGGCGCGGCCTCGATCGAACGGGCCGAGCCCGTGTCCTCCGAAACGAGGACACCCGCCACTCGATCCATCGAATCCAACCTCCTGTCGGGCCCGATCACGGTTCCCAGCCCGGTCGCACTCGGCGACACCGGCGCCGAGGTGCACCCGTTGGGCCTCGGCGGCAGCCTGTTCGGGTGGACCCTCGGCACCGAGGACTCCGAGCGCGTGCTCGACCGGTTCGTCGGCAGCGGCGGCAGCCTCGTCGACACTGCCGACAGTTACGCCGCCGGCCGCAGCGAGTCGATCATCGGGCGGTGGATGGCCTCGCGCCACGCGCGCGATCGCGTGATCATCACGACCAAGGTCGGGCGCGGCCCCGAGCACCCCGGCCTTCGCCCCGACGCGATCGTCGCTGCCGTCGACGAGTCGCTCGCACGTCTGCGCACCGACCGCATCGATCTGCTGATGCTCCACGGTGAAGACCCGGCGACCCCGCTGGAAGAGAGCCTCGGCGCGGTCGGCGCACTCATCGAGGCGGGCAAGGTGCGCGCGCTCGGCGCGGCCGACCTCTCGCCCGAGCGTCTCATCGAGGCACGCGTTCTCGCCGCGAACGGGCTGCCACGACTGCAGGCGCTCACCACCGAGTACAGCCTGATGCGTCGGCGCGGCTTCGAGGGCGCAACCGAGCTGGTGGCGCACGCGCAGGCGCTCGCGGTGCTGCCGTACTTCGCGCTCGCGAACGGGTTCCTCGGCGGGAATGTGCGGCGCCGGTCGGACGCGCCGCGCGACGCCCGCGGGGCGCGCATGCTCACCCACCTCGGCCGGCGCGGCCACCGGGTGCTCGCAGCCCTCGACGACATCGCGTTCCGGCGGGGATGCGAGCCCGCGACCGTCGCTCTGGCGTGGCTGCTCGCGCGCCCCACCGTCGTGGCGCCGATCGTCGGGGTGAGCCGACCCGAGCAGGTCGACGCCGTGCTGGCGGCCGCGTCGATCCTGCTGGCCAGGAGCGAGATCGTCGAACTGGACCGCGCCTCGGCGTGACCGCCCGGGCCGCCCGACGCGGGGTTGGGTAGGCTGTTCGGGATGAACAGCGCGGTCGACCTTCCTCTCGGTGCGGCCGAGCTGACCTTCGAGGCGTCGGGCGACGCGCTGGTGCGCCGCTCGGTGCTGCCGTCGGGCGTGCGCGTGCTCACCGAGCGCGTACCGGGCAGCCGCAGCGCCACCATCGGGTTCTGGATCGCCGTCGGCTCGCGCGACGAACACCCCGCCTCGGCCGGACTGCCGGCGACGTACGGTTCGACCCACTTCCTCGAGCACCTGCTGTTCAAGGGCACGCGAACCCGCACCGCGCTCGACATCGCGGTGTCGTTCGACGCGGTCGGCGGCGAGCACAACGCGCTCACCGCCAAGGAGTACACCTGCTACTACGCGAAGGTGCAAGACAAAGACCTCCCGATGGCGGTCGAGGTGCTCGCCGACATGCTGACGTCGTCGCTGCTCGACCCGGTCGAGTTCGAGAACGAGCGCGGCGTCATCCTCGAGGAGCTCTCGATGGCCGGCGACGACCCGGCTGATGTCGCGAACGAGCGGTTCTTCGAGGCCGTGCTCGGCGACCATCCGCTCGGCCGGCCGATCGGCGGCGACGCCGACACCATCCGGGCGGCGACCCGTGACGGGGTCTGGCAGCACTACCTGGCCAACTACCGGCCCCGCGACCTCGTCGTCACCGTCGCCGGTGCGGTCGACCACGACCGGGTCGTCGACGCCCTCGGCAGCGCCCTCGTCGCGGGCGGCTGGGATCTCGACACCCCGGCCGCGCCCGTCGACCGCCGGGCGACCGTGCCCGCCCTGCTCGGCGGCACGGGCCGCCTCACGGTCGTCGAACGCCCCAACGAGCAGGTCAACCTGCTGCTGGGGGTGCCCGGCATGCTCGCCACCGACGATCGGCGCGCGACGCTCAGCATGCTGAACGCGATCTTCGGCTCCGGCATGAGCTCCCGCCTGTTCCAGCAGGTCCGCGAGCGGCGTGGCCTCGCGTACGCCGTCTATTCGTTCGCCCCCGGCTACTCCGACGCCGGACTGTTCGGCATGTACGCCGGCTGCGCGCCGGCGAAGGCGCCCGCCGTGGCGGCGCTCATGCGCGCCGAGCTCGAGCGGGTCGCGACCGACGGCGTCACCGACGAGGAACTCGTGCGCGCCGCGGGCCAACTGGGCGGCGCCAGCGCGCTCGCCCTCGAAGACTCCGACACCAGGATGTCGCGGCTCGGCCGCGCCGAGCTGACGCTCGGCGAGTTCGCCGACCTCGACGAAGCGCTGCGGCGCATCGCACTCGTCACCGTCGACGACGTGCGCGTGCTCGCGGCCGACCTGGCGTCGCGGCCGTTCTCGCTGGTCGCCGTCGGCGCGACCGACGAGGCGGCCTTCCGCGGTGTGGTCGACGAGGCCCCACCGAGCACGGATGTCGCCTGAGCGGCACCCTTCCCCCTGCGATACAAGGAACCGAACACCGTGACCCACCACCTCTACCTCGTCCGCCACGGCGAGCAGCTCGACGCCGAGCACGGCGTGGCCGACGGGCCCCTCTCCCCGCGCGGGCGTCGGCAGGCCGAGCTCGTCGCCGAGCGACTCGGCGGCATCCCCTTCGACGCCGCCTGGCATTCGCCGCTGCAGCGGGCGACCGAGACGGCGAAGATCATCGCGGCGAAGATGCCGGCGCTCGAGCCCCAGCCGTCGTCGTTGCTGTTCGACTGCGTGCCGTCGGGCCCCGCCCCCGAGACGCCGTCGGCCTACGACCCGTTCTTCAAGTCCTTCACCGAGGCCGAGTTCGAGGCCGGCAAAGCGCAGATGACCGACGCGGTCGCCGAGTTCCTGCGCTCGTACCGCGAAGACCGGCACGAGCTGCTCATCACCCACAACTTCGTGATCGGATGGTTCGTGCGCGAGGTGCTGGGCGCCCCCGACTGGCGGTGGGTGTCGATCAACCAGGCCAACTGCGGGCTCACGGTGCTCAGCCAGAAGCCCGGCCGTCCGTGGAGCCTCGTGACCCACAACGACCTCGCGCATCTGCCGGCCGAGCTGCGCACCGGATTGCCCGAGGGCTACGCCGTCTGAGGCCGCGGCGTCAGCCGACCGGCTTTCGTAACCAGAGATCAGCGTTGGGGTTGTCGTTGTACGGCTCGACCGACACGTACCCGCTCGACCGGTAGAGGCCGCCGGCGGCCTCGAGGCTCGCGTTCGTGTCGAGCACGATCTCGTCGGCGCCGAAGCCCGCCGCGCGCCGCTCGAGCTCGACGAGCAGCCGCCGACCCTCGCCGCCGCCGCGCGCCGCGGGCCGCAGCCAGAGGTGCTTCACCTCGTACCGCACCGCACCGTCGGGACCGGGTTCGATGCGGCGGACGCCGCCGCACCCGACCGGCGTCGCCGGGCCCGAGGCATCCGTCTGCTCGACGAGCAGGAACACGCCCGCCGGGGGAGTGAATGCCGCATCGACCGGGAAGGTCGGCCGATACTCGCCCTGGGCGGCGGGGAACCCCGCCGCACGTTCGGCGAAGTAGCCGACGAGCAGCTCGTGGGCGTCGGGATCGGTCGGCATGGCCTCGCGGTACTGCAGCACCCGACCAGCCTACGGCGGCGGGTAGGTTGGAACTCGTGACGATTCGGGTCGCCGTGGCCGGTGCCACGGGCAGGATGGGCAGGCTGGCACTCCGACTGGTGGAGGAGGCCGACGATCTCGACCTCCACGCCGGGCTCGACTCGAGGTCGGCGCTCACCGACCTCGACGGCGCCGACGTCGTGCTCGACGTCACGCACCCGGCCGCGAGCGAGGGCATCGTGCGCCACGCCGTCGCGCAGGGCATCCCGGTGGTCGTCGGCACCTCGGGCTGGTCGGCCGACCGCATCACCGGCATCCAGGCGTACCGGCGCGAGTTCGAAGCGCCCGGTGCCGTCGTGTTCGTGCCGAACTTCTCGGTCGGCAGTGTGCTCGGCACCGCGCTCGCCGCGTACGCCGCCCGGTTCTTCGACTCCATCGAGATCGTCGAGGCGCACCACGCCGGCAAGGTCGACTCGCCCTCGGGCACGGCGGTGCGCACCGCCGAGGTGATCGCCGACGCGCGCGGCGATCTGCCCGTCGTGGCACCGCACGCCGACCAGCGCGCCCGCGGCCAGCTCGTGGCCGGCATCCCCGTGCACAGCCTGCGGCTGGCCGGTCTCTCGGCCGAGCAGCGGGTCGTGCTCGGCGGCGAGGGCGAGACGCTCACCATCGCGCACTCGACGATCTCGCCGGCCGCGTACGAGCAGGGCATCCTGCTCGCCCTGCGCCGCGCACCCGAGGCCGAGGGCGTGGTGGTGGGGCTCGACGCCCTGCTCGGCATCGCCATGCCCGGAGCCGACGCGTCGTGAGCACGCGCATCGGAGCGCTCGTGATGGCGGCGCTGCTCGTCGTCTACCTCGGACTGGTCGGATGGCGCGCGGTGCAGTTCATCGGCACCGGCGAACCCGTGGCCGTCGGCATCGGCGTGGCGCTGCTCGTGCTGCCGCTCATCGGCGTCTGGGCGCTCTGGCGCGAACTCGACTTCGGCGCGCGATCGCAGCGGCTGGTGCGCCGCGTCGAGCAGGAGTCGGGCCCGATCGATCTGGGCGTGCCGACCCGGGCGAGCGGTCGACCCGAGCGCGCGGCCGCGGACGCGGCGTTCGACGGGTTCCGGGCAGCAGTCGAGTCCGAGCCCGACTCGTGGCGCGCATGGCTGCGCCTCGGCCTCGCCTATGATGCGGCCGGCGACCGGCGCCGGGCGCGGTCGGCGGTGCGCCGGGCGATCAGTCTCGAACGCGCCGAGCGCTGAGCATGGCGTCGATCGCGTCCTCCACGGTCGGATGCTCGAATGCGAAACCGTCGGCGAGCAGGCGATCGGGCCGCACCTTCTGACTCGCGAGCAGCAGCTCCTCCGCCGCGACCCCGAGGGTCGCCTCGAGCACCCGCTCGGAGACGTTCACGGCGTGCGGCCGATGCATCCGCTCGGCCATCGCCGTGACCACCCGGTCGGCCGTGGCCGGCACCGGGCCGACCAGGTTGACCGGCCCCTCGATCGACGAGTCGAGCAGGTGCGCGATCGCCCGCGTCTCGTCCTCGAGCGAGATCCAGGGCCAGTGCTGCCCGCCGGTGCCGAGTCGTCCGGCGAGCCCGAACGCGGTGAGCGTCGCGATGCGCTTCATCGCACCGCCGTCGCCGACCACGATGCCGCTCCGGATGCTGACGGTGCGCGTCTCGGCGGGTGCGAGCCGGGCTGCGCGCTCCCACCGTTCGACGACCTCGGCGAGGAACCCGTCGCCGCCCGGCGACTCCTCGGTGAGCAGTTCGCCCGGCCGGTCGCCGTAATACCCGACCGCCGATCCGCTCACGAACACCGCCGGTGGCGTGCGAGCCTTGCGCATGGCGTCGGTGAGCGTGCGGGTCGCGCCGATGCGCGACGACAAGATCTCGCCGCGCCAGCGTTTGGTCCACGGCAGGCGGGCGAGCGAGGCGCCCGACAGGTTGACGACGGCGTCCGCCCGGTCCATCACGGTGAAGTCGATGATGCCCGACGCGGGCGACCAGCTCGCCTCGTCGGCCGACTCGGCGCGACGGCGCACCAGCCGGGTGATCTCGTGACCCTCGGCGCGCAACCGGTCGACGAGGGCGGTGCCGATGAAGCCGGATGCCCCGGCGACGAGCACTCGCACGTCAGGCGAGCTCGGCTTCGATCGTGATCGGAATGCCGGCCAGCGCCTGCGAGATGGGGCAGTTGGCCTTCGCGTCGTCGGCGAACGCCTCGAACTCGGCCTCGCTGAGTCCCGGCACGCGCGCGCTCACGAGCAGGTGGCTGCCGAGCACGCCCTTGCCGGCCTCGAAGGTCACGGCCGCGGTGGTCTGAATGCGCTCGGGGGCATGACCCGCGTTCGCGAGCGCGAACGACAGCGCCATCGAGAAGCACGAGGAGTGCGCGGCCGCGAGCAACTCTTCGGGGGTCGTCGTCGACGCGGCGCCCTCGGAGCGCGCCTTCCAGTTCACGGGGAACTCGCCCTGCCCCGACGAGTCGAGCGCGACGGTGCCCGATCCGTCGATCAGCCCGCCTGCCCAGACGGTGGTCGATTCACTCGTGATGGCCATGGATCCTCCTCGTCGAAGCCGGAACCCCAGACTAGCTGCGGGCGGCGCTCGGCGGCAGGGCAGGTTTCGCCCTGCCGGCCGATCGGATCATCGTGCAGGTCAGGCGGCGCGGATCACCCGGGCACGAACGAGCAGCAGGTAGATCTGGCATCCGAGGCAGTAGCCGAACGCCGCGTTCAAGAATGCGGCGACGAACGCCAGGCCGGCCGCGATCGGCACGGCCGCCGAAAGCCCGAACGCCCCGAGGACGACTCCGACGACGGTGACCGCGAAACCGACGCCCTGCGCGAAGGTCGGCGGGCGCGGATCCTCGAGTTCGGCGGGGGGCGCGAGCCGCGGGCGCACGAAGCGTCGGAAGATCGCGCCGAACGGGTTGCGCGCGACGCCGGCCAGGGCGCTCCACGCGAACACGGCGGCGATGACGGCGAGCAGGATCCAGGCCGCCAGCGCAAGGCCCGCGACGCCGAGCACGACGACGACGAGCAGCAGGGCGGCGGTGATCGCGGCCGTGAAACGCGGGCCGCGGGGGTCGATGCCGGCGGGGCGGGCGGATTCAGCTGACATGGGTACTCCTCGTGAGGGTGTCGAGCAGGTCGCGGAGTTCGGTCGCGCGCGGCGGGCCGCCGATGCGCGCCACCGACGCGCCGGCGCCGTCGAGCACGAGCACCGTCGGGGTCTGGGTGACGGCGAATCGGTCGGCGGTGGCAGCATCGCGGGTCAGGTCGATGTCGAGGTGGCGCACCGCGCCCTCGGCGCCGTACCCGTCGGCGAGATCGGCGAGCTGCCGCGCGGTCGCCGGGCACCGGCTGCAGTACTCGGTCGAGAACTGCACGAGCGTCGCCGCCGAGCCGAGGCGGTCGGGCCCGAGACCGAGCAGCTCGGCCGCCGACGCGCGGCCCGAGGCATCCGGCCCTCCGCTCGAGGCGACGCGCACCCGACCCGAACTGCGGCGCGCGAGCAGGCCGAGACCCATCGCGAACGCGACGAGCGCTGCCGCGACCGCGAGCGCGACCGGCCATTCCATGTCGTGGATGCTAGGACGGCCGCCGCGACGCCGCGCGAATGTGACCGGGCATGACGGACCCGCGGCGTACCATCGAGGTCGTGAGCCAGCCGATCCCGACCCCGTACGAAGACCTGCTGCGAGACACGCTCGCGCACGGCACGCACAAGTCCGATCGCACCGGCACCGGCACGACCAGCGTGTTCGGGCGGCAGCTGCGGTTCGACCTCGCCGAGTCGTTCCCGCTCATCACGACCAAGCGCGTGCACTTCAAGTCGGTCGCGGTCGAACTGCTCTGGTTCCTCCGCGGCGACTCGAACGTCGGCTGGCTGCACGAGCACGGCGTCACCATCTGGGACGAATGGGCGGATGCCTCGGGCGAGCTCGGCCCCGTCTACGGCGTGCAGTGGCGATCCTGGCCGACGCCGTCGGGTGAGCAGATCGACCAGATCTCGCAGGTGATCGACGACATCCGCCGCACCCCCGACTCGCGCCGACTCATCGTGTCGGCGTGGAACCCCGCCGACATCCCCGACATGGCGCTCGCACCGTGCCACGCGCTGTTCCAGTTCTACGTCGCCGACGGCAAGCTCAGCTGTCAGCTGTACCAGCGCAGCGCCGACCTGTTCCTCGGCGTGCCGTTCAACATCGCGTCCTACGCGCTGTTGACGCTCATGGTGGCGCAGCAGACAGGGCTCGAGCCCGGCGAGTTCGTCTGGACGGGCGGCGACTGCCACATCTACGACAACCACCGCGAGCAGGTTGCCGAGCAGCTCACCCGCGATCCGTACCCGTACCCGACGCTGCGCTTCCGGCGGAAGCCGGCGTCGATCTTCGACTACGAGGTCGACGACTTCGAGCTCGTCGACTACGTGCACCACCCGGCGATCCGCGCCGCGGTCGCGGTCTGACCCGTCGGGGGCGGCGAGTGGCGCGCATCGGCCTGATCTGGGTGCAGGCGAATGGGGGAGTGATCGGCGCGGGCGGCACTATGCCGTGGCACCTGCCCGAAGACCTGGCGCACTTCCGCGAGGTCACCGACGGATGCCCCGTCGTCATGGGCCGGCGCACCTGGGAGTCGTTGCCGCCACGTTTCCGCCCCCTGCCGGGCCGGCGCAACCTCGTCGTCACGCGGCAGGCCGACTGGTCGGCCGAGGGTGCCGAGCGGGCGGGTTCGGTCGACGAGGCGCTCGCGTTCGCCGCGTCGGGCCGGCCCGATGACGCGTGGACCTGGGTCATCGGCGGCGCCGAGGTCTACCGGCAGACGATCGACCGGGCCGACCGGCTCGAGGTCACCGAGATCGACCTCGATGTCCCCGGTGACGCGCACGCGCCGGCCATCGGCGCCGACTGGCGGCTCGAGGCATCCGGTCCGTGGCTGACCTCCCGAACCGCCCTCCGGTACCGCTTCACCACCCGCACCCGCGCCTGACCCCCACCCACCCACCCGCCCCGCCCCCGCCCACCCGCCCCACCCCGCCCCCCCGCCACGTTCGCGGTGTAGGAGATCCCGGGCGACACGCCGCCACGCGCCCACCCGAGTCGGCGTGTCCCGGCGAATCTCCTACGCCGCGCACCACACCCTCTCGCGGCGGATCGGCGCGACTCCTCCTCGACAGCCCGGCTGCAGTCGGCCCCGCGCCACTGTTCGCGTCTCCGAGGCCGTGACGGCCGGCGCTCGGCGGCACCGTCGACGCATGCCCGTTGAACCGCATCTCGTGCACCAGGCTTGCGCCGACCTCGGCGGCGTCGTTTCGGCTCGCGAGCTCGATTCGTTCGGCATCGATCGTCGCTCGCTGGCTCGGGCGGTGCGCACCGGCGACCTCGTCCGCATCCGACCCGGCACCTACGTCACGCCCGAGGCCGAACCCGACCTCGTCACCGCCCTGCTCCACGGCGGCGCAGTCGGGTGCGTCTCACGGCTGCGCCTAGCCGGGGTGTGGGTGCTCGGGGCGCATCCCGAGACCCATGTTGCGATGCGCCCGACGGGCCGTCGACGCCCGCACCCGGCATGCCGCTGCGTGCAGCATTGGAACGACGTCTCCTCGTCGGCGGGTCTCGTGTCGATCGTCGACGCGCTCCGGCAGGTGCTCGGATGCCTCGGTGCAGAGGAGTTCTTCGTCTGCCTCGAGTCGGCGATGCGCCGACGGCTGATCGATCGGCGCGGCCTCGACCGCCTGAGCTCGGGGCTGCCGGCCGAGCATCGCTGGCTCACGGAGTTCGCGAGGTGGAACGCCGACAGCGGGCTCGAATCGCTGCTGCGGCTTCGGCTGCGGCGGTACGGCATCGACGTGCAGAGCCAGGTGGAGGTGCCGGGCGTCGGAAGGGTCGACTTCGTCGTGGGCGACCGGCTCATCCTCGAAGTGGACGGTCGATCCAATCACGAGTCGCCGCAGCACCGGCACAAGGACCTGCGTCGCGACGCGCTCGCGGCAGCGCTCGGGTTCGAGACCCTGCGGTTCGATTACGCGCTCGTCGTGCACGAATGGGGGATCGTCGAAGCGGCCATCCTCGCTCGGGTCGATCGCGGCCTCCACCTCTCGCGGGGCCTCGGCCGGCTATGACACGGCGTAGGACTCCGCGCGCGACACACCGCGCGAGGGGCATCGGATTCGGCGTGTCGGGGAGGAACTCCTCCGGCGCGAACGTCATGGTGCCGCAGCGCCGACGGCGGGCACGCGGCGCGTCGACGCCCGCCATACCGATAGCCTGTAGGGCGTGACTCAGGACAACCCCTTCGGACAGGTGCTCGTCGCGCTCGTCACGCCGATGACGGCGGACGGCGAGGTCGATTGGCCCGGGGTCGAGAAGCACATCGACGATGTCATCTCGGCAGGCGCCGACGGCATCGTCGTCACGGGCACCACGGGTGAGACGTCGACCCTCACCGATCCCGAGAAGATCCGCCTCGTCGAGGTCGGCAAAGACGTCGCGGCCGGCCGCGCGAAGATCATCACGGGCGGCGGCTCGAACGAGACCGCGCACGCCATCGAGCTGTACAAGCACTCCGAGCAGGTCGGCGCCGACGGCATCATGATCGTGACGCCGTACTACAACAAGCCCACCCAGGCGGGCATCCTCACGCATTTCCGGCTCGTCGCCGACGCCACCGACCTGCCGGTCATCCTGTACGACATCCCCGGCCGCACGGGCGTGCCGATCACGTACGAGACGATTCTGCGGCTCGCGAAGCACCCGAACATCCTCGCCATCAAGGACGCGAAGGGCGACTTCAGCGAGGTCAGCCGGGTGCTCAATCAGACCGACCTGATGTACTTCTCGGGCGCTGACGAGAACATCCTGCCGCACCTCGCGATCGGCGCGACGGGGCTCATCGGCGTGACCGCGAACATCGCACCGGCGCCCTACCGCGTGATCGTCGACGCGGTGAACCGCGGCGATCTCGCCGCGGCGACTGCGGCGCACCGGCAGCTCGAACCGCTCGTGCGCGCCGTCATGACGCACGTGCCCGGCACCGTCGCGGCGAAGTACATCCTGCACGGCCTCGGCCGCATCGGCAGCCCGCGTGTACGCCTGCCGCTCGTCGGCCCCGAGGAGTGGGAGGCCGCCCTCATCGAGGACGAGATCGACCACGTCACGGGCGTGCCCGGCGTCGACTTCCGCAACTTCCGGCCCGACCGCAATGCCGCAGCGGGCGGCGCGCTGCCGAAGGTGGCCGGCACCACGCGCTGACGCGTCCCGCCGCGCCCACGTGCGGCCTGAGACATCCGCGGAGCCCTGAGCCCGCACCCAACTGAACACCACCACCGAAGGAGGGCACATGCCCGACGTCGTCGCCGAACCGGCCGCACTCGAGCCCGGAACGCTGCGCATCATCCCCATCGGCGGCCTCGGCGAGGTCGGCCGCAACATGACGAGCTTCGAGCTCGACGGCAAGATCCTCATCGTCGACTGCGGGGTGCTCTTCCCCGAGGAGCACCAGCCGGGCGTCGACCTGATCCTGCCCGACTTCGGGTTCCTGCAGAGCCGGCTCGACGACATCGTGGGCGTCGTGCTCACGCACGGCCATGAAGACCACATCGGGGCTGTGCCGTACCTGTTGAAGCGGCGCGCCGACATCCCGCTCATCGGGTCGACGCTCACGCTCGCGCTCGTCGAGGCGAAGCTGAAAGAGCATCGCATCGCGCCGTACACGCTGACCGTCGCCGAGGGGCAGCGCGAGCGGCTCGGCCCGTTCGAGCTCGAGTTCGTCGCGGTGAACCACTCCATCCCCGACGCGCTCGCGGTCGCGATCAAGACGGGCGCCGGCACGGTGCTCGCGACGGGCGACTTCAAGATGGATCAGCTTCCGCTCGACGGTCGGCTCACCGACCTGCGCGAGTTCGCGCGCCTGGGAGAAGAGGGCGTCGACCTGTTCATGGTCGACTCCACGAACGCGGATGTCCCGGGCTTCACGCCGCTCGAGCGCGAGATCGGTCCCGTGCTCGACCAGGTGATCTCGCGTGCGACGAAGAAGGTCGTCGTCGCGAGCTTCTCGAGCCACGTGCACCGGGTGCAGCAGGTGCTCGACGCCGCGCACGCGAACGGCCGTCGGGTGGCGCTGCTCGGGCGCAGCATGGTGCGCAACATGACCATCGCCGAGGACCTGGGCTACCTGAAGGTGCCCGAGGGCGTGCTCATCGACTACAAGAAGGCCGGCGACATCCCCGACGACCGCATCGTCTTCATGTCGACCGGGTCGCAGGGCGAGCCGATGGCGGTGCTCAGCCGCATGGCGAGCCGCGACCACCAGGTCGAGATCGGCGAGGGCGACACGGTGATCCTCGCGTCGAGCCTCATCCCCGGCAACGAGAACGCCGTGTACCGGGTCATCGACGGGCTGACCAAGCTGGGTGCGAACGTGGTGCACAAGGGCAACGCGAAGGTGCACGTCTCGGGGCACGCCGCGGCGGGCGAACTGCTCTACTGCTACAACATCCTGAAGCCGAAGAACGTGCTGCCGATTCACGGCGAGTACCGCCACCTGGTCGCGAACGCGAAGCTCGCGCGCGACACGGGTATCCCCGAGGCGAGCACCTTCCTCGGCGAGAACGGCACCGTGTTCGACCTGAAGGACGGTGAGGTGCGCGTCGCGGGCCAGCTCGACCTCGGGTTCGTCTACGTCGACGGGTCGACGGTCGGCGAGATCACCGACGCCGACCTGAAGGACCGCCGCATCCTCGGCGAAGAGGGCTTCATCTCGGTCATCGTCGTGGTCGACGCACAGACCGGCCGGGTCGTGACGGGCCCCGAGATCCACGCCCGTGGTTTCGCCGAGGACGACTCGGTGTTCGACGACGTGAAGCCGAAGATCGTGGCGGCGCTGGCCGATGCCGCCCACAACGGCGTACGCGACCCGTACGCGCTGCAGCAGCTCGTGCGTCGCACCCTGGGCACCTGGGTGAACCGGCGGCTGCGTCGCCGGCCGATGCTGGTTCCGCTGGTCATCGAGGCCTGATCGGATGTCACGGGCGAGCGCATTCCGGGACATCCCGGAATCCTCCCCGAGAGGTATTCCCTCGTACGCATGCGCGCCCCTAGGGTGAGGGGAGCCGCCCGGCCCTGCACGGGGCGGAACCCCCGACCCGACGAAGGAGTGCCGTGGGCATCTGGCGCCGATGGATCCTGCCGACCGTTCGCATCGTGCTCGTGGCGGTGATCGCCGTCGCCCTGGCCAAGCTCGCGTTCTTTCCCGACCGGTCAGCCGAGGACGTCGCGTTGCAGCCCACCGGCACCGTGTCCGAGCCGGTGTACACGGTGGCGCGCGCCTCGGTCGCGAACGACCTGACGCTCACGGGCACGGTGAACGCCGACTCGCCCGCCGTGGTGAAGGCGACGGGCACCGGCGCGGTCGACGAACTCTTCGCCGCGGTCGGCTCCCAGGTCGCGGCCGGGCAGAAGCTATACGACATCAAGGTCGCCGACGAGATCGAGCCGGTCGAGACGACAGGCCCCGATGGGGTGCCCACGGTCTCGATGCCGAAGCAGACGTTCCACTTCGAGCCGGTCCTCGCCCCGATCGCCGGCGTGCTCGCGGCGCTCGACGTGTTGCCGGGCCAGCAGGTCGCGATCGGCGAGTCGACCGGCCAGGTCGCGCCGCCGAGCTTCAACGTGACCGCCACGATGAGCCCCGAGCAGCAGTACCGGTTGACGGACGCGCCGGCCGAGGCGGTCGTGACCATTGCGGGGGGCCCTGCGCCGTTCACGTGCGGCGGGCTGACGATCTCGACCGGTGCGGCGACCGCGGGCGGTGCCGGTGGCGCCGGAGGCGGCGGCGCGAACGCGGGGGCGGGCGCCGGCGTCGACCAGGGCGCCGGCGGCACGACCGTGCGGTGTGCGGTGCCGGGCGACGTGCGGGTGTTCGCCGGGCTCAGCGCGCAGGTGAAGATCTCGGCCGGAGTCGCCGACGACGTGCTCGTCGTGCCGACGACGGCGGTCGCGGGCGGCGCCGAGACGGGCACCGTCTGGGTGGTGCAGCCCGACGGCGAGCGCGCCGAGCAGGCGGTGCGGCTCGGGCTGAGCGACGGCACGCAGGTCGAGGTCGTCGAGGGGTTGGCCGAGGGCGACTCGGTGCTGCAGTTCGTGCCCGGCGCCGCGGCGACCGGCCAGGAGGGCTGCATCGATCCGGGCGACGGCTCGATGATCTGCGGGGTCGTGCACTGATGTCGCTCGTCGAGGCGCGCGGCGTGGGCCGCACGGTTCGGCTGCCCGACGACCGCGCGCTCACCATCCTCTCGGGCGTCGATCTCATCGTCGACGAGGGCGATCGCGTCTCGATCGTGGGCCGGTCGGGGTCGGGCAAGTCGACGCTGCTGAACGTGCTCGGCCTGCTGGACGCGCCGAACGAGGGCGAGCTCGCGTTCGACGGGCGCGATGTGCGCCGACTCGGCAGCGGCGGGCGCGACCGGATGCGCGGGCGTGAGATCGGCTTCGTCTTCCAGCAGTTCAACCTGCTGCCGGGCCGTACCGCGCTCGAGAACGTGCAGACGCCGTTGCTGTACTCGAGCGGGCGCGAGTTCTGGCGTCGCGAGCGCATCGCGACTGAGATGCTCGAGCGCGTCGGGCTGGGGGAGCGGCTCACCACCAAGCCCGAGCGGCTGTCGGGCGGTGAGCAGCAGCGGGTCGCGATCGCGCGAGCGCTCGTGCGGCGGCCGCGGCTCATCCTCGCTGACGAGCCGACGGGTGCGCTCGACCTCGAGACCGGGGCATCCGTCATGGCCCTGATCGAATCCGTCGCCGACGAGACCGGCGCAGCTCTCGTCACCATCACGCACGACCCCGCGATCGCGGCGCGCGCGCACCGCCACTTCCGGCTGGCGGACGGCCGGCTGCACGCGCTCGACGGGCCGCTCGAGCGGTCGGATGCCACGGAGCGCGCAGCCACTGGCGAATCCGCCGTGCCGGCCGACGGAGTCGCGGCGTGATCGCGTGGCTGGGTCGGGTGGCGACCGGCCTGGTGTCCACGGTGGTCGAGGCGATGGAGGAGCTGCGCATTCACCGCGGTCGGGTGCTGCTCTCGCTCATCGGCGTCGCCCTGGCCGTCTGCGCGCTCGCGTCGGTGGTCGCGGCCGGCGCCATCGCCGAGCAGTCGGGCCGAGAGATGCAGGAGCGCTCGAGCGGGCGGCCGGCGACCGTGCAGTTCCAGCCGATGGTGCCCGGCGACGTCGATCCGGCCGCCGTCGAGGCGGCGTGGCAACGCGCACTCGACCGGCACCACGTCGGCTACGCGACCCGAGCCGGGTGGGGCCGGCTCGACGCGCAGTTCGCCGACGGCGTGGTACCCGTCGACCTCACGGTGGTCGACGTCGACTACGGCGCGATGCACCGGGTGAAGCTCGCCGAGGGCGCATGGTTCGGCGAGCGCGATGCCGGTCGCCTCGCGCCCGCTCTGGTGGTGAACGAGGCGTTTTGGCGCCGCCTGGGGCGGCCTCCGCTCGACACGCACCCGACGACGCCGCTGCTCGGCAGCACGCCCACGACGGGCGTGATCGTCGGGGTGACCCCCAGTCGCGGCGAATGGGACACCTCGCCGCAGGCGTACCTGCTCGCCGACGCCTACCTCGCGCTCCAGCCCGAGACCCCCGACCCGATGATGGGCGCGTTCCAGCCCTCCTACGAGGCGTGGCTGCCGCCCGAGCAGGCCGACGACCTCACCGAGTCGCTGAAGCAGGCGTTCGCCGCCGAGCTGGGCGGCGGCGTGACCGTCGAGGCGTGGCGCACCGACTACGCGGCGTACGACGGCGACCCGTACCTTCCGCTGAAGCTCGTCATCGCCGGCGTCGCGGTCGTGATCCTGCTGCTCGGCGCGCTCGGGCTGCTCACCATCGCCCTGGTCACCGTGCGCACCCGCATCCGCGAGATCGGCATCCGCCGGTCGTTCGGCGCGACGGCCGGCCGAGTGTTCTTCTCGGTGCTGATGGAGACCATGGTCGGTACCTTCGTCGCGGGCGTCGTCGGCGTGGGCATCTCGATCGCGGTGCTGCGCAGCCCGCTTCCGGCGATGCTGCTCGGGTCCGAGCTCGACGACATGCCCGGGTTCCCGATCGAGGCGGCCGTGATCGGCATCGGCGCGGCGGTCGCGGTCGGCGCGCTGGCCGGCCTGCTGCCGGCGCTGACGGCGGTGCGGGTGCGGGTGATCGACGCCATCCGCTTCTGAGGTTTCGAGGTCGCGCACGCTCGCCGCACGCGTCGAGACATCCGTAACCGGGTCGAAACGCCCGGTCACGGCGACGCAACGCATTCGCCGTAGCATCCGATCATGGCGGCGTACACGACCCGCCCGGCCACTCCCGACGACGGGGCCTTCCTCGCCGACATGGTGGTCGAGGCGGCCAACTGGAACTCCGGCCACCGGCCACGGCCCGCGGTGCTCGACGACCCCGTCTACCGCAGCTACATCGCCGGATGGCAGCGTCCCGGCGACGCCGGCGTCGTCGCCGCCGACGACGAGGACCGGCCGATCGGCGCCGCATGGTATCGGCTGTTCCAGGCTGACCGTGCCGCGCACGGGTTCGTGGCGATCGGCGTACCCGAACTCATCATCGGCGTCCGGGCGCCGTGGCGCGCGCAGGGGGTGGGTCGGTCGTTGATGCGCGAGCTGACCGAGCAGGCGCGGCGTGCCGGGTTCGCCCGGATGACGCTCAGCGTCGAGCGTGGCAATTTCGCGCGATCGCTCTATCGGTCCGAGGGGTTCGTGACCGTCGAGGCCCGCGGCGGACGCGAGACGATGGTGCGTCGGCTGCGGTGAGCGGGTGAGCGCGTTCGCGGGCATTCCGCGTCGCCTCCGCGGTGAAGACGGATGCTCCCGCTAGCGTGGAGCGCATGGCAACGAGCACCAGGTCGAACGGTCGTGCCTCGGGCGCGTCCGGCGCCCGCGGATCCTCGCGCTCGACGTCGAAGACCGCCCCCACCAAGAAGCTTCCGGCCGCTCGCGCACCCAAGGTCGCAACCGACCGGCCGAGCGTGCTCGTTCGCGCCTGGATGGGCCTGGCCCACCTCACCGGCGGGGCGGCGCGGGCGCTCGGCCCCGAGACCCTCGCGAAGGAGGAGCGCCGCGACGGCCTGCCGTTCCTCATCGTGCTGATGGCGATCGCCGGTGCGGTCGTCGAGTGGTTCTACATCGACGAGCCGCTGGCGGTCGGTTTCGATGCGTGGACGTTCGGCGGTCTGCTCGGGCGGGTCGCGTTCGGGCTGCCCGTGGTGCTGCTGTTGTTCGCGATCTGGCTGTTCCGTCACCCGAGCTCGGTGCACGACAACACCCGCATCGGCATCGGGCTGGTGCTGCTGCTGGTGAGCATCGCCGCGCTGTGCCACGTGTTCGGCGGCCAGCCGTCGCCGAGCGAGGGCATGCCGGTGCTGGCGCGGGCCGGCGGCATCCTCGGCTGGATGCTCGCCCAGCCGCTCATCCTGCTGATCACGCCGTACGGCGCGACCGCGGTGATCGCACTGCTGGTCGCGTTGTCGCTGCTCATCATGACCAAGACCCCGCCGAACCGCATCGGCACGCGATTCCGCGAGTTGTACGCATGGTTGTTCGGCGCCCCCGAGCCCGATGTCGCGCCGGCACCCGTGTCGCGCGCCTCGCGCCGCCGCGCGGAGCGCGCCGAGCAGGTCGAGCTCGACGGCATCGATGACGAGGAAGCGGCTCCGCACCTGCCGTGGTGGCGGCGCAACGCGTCGAACCGTGAGGAAGATCCCGCATTCGAGGCGGCCGGCGCCGAGGGGCTCACCGAGGTGTTCGGTCCGGGCTCGGCCGACGGCAGCTTCGAGTCCGCGCTCGAGGGCGCGCAGGCGCCCGCCGACGCGTACGGGGCGGCTGTGCTCGACGAGTTGGCGCGTGCCGAGGCGGCGGTCGGGCGGTTCACGGGCGAGGTCCCCACCGGCGCCACCGAGCTGCTCGCCGACGGGGCGACGGATGCCGCGCCGCCCGCGCCGGCGGTCGAGGCCGAACCCGAGCCCGACCGGCCCTACCACCTGCCGTCGGCGGCGACGCTGGCCGCGGGCGCGCCGGCCAAGCAGCGCTCGGCGGTCAACGACGAGGTCGTGCGCCAGATCACCGGCGTGCTCGACCAGTTCTCGGTCGATGCGAAGGTCACGGGCTTCTCGCGCGGGCCGACGGTCACGCAGTACGAGATCGAGCTCGGCCCCGGTGTGAAGGTCGAGCGGGTCACGGCGCTCTCGAAGAACCTCGCGTACGCGGTCGCGTCCAACGAGGTGCGCATCCTCTCGCCCATTCCCGGCAAGAGCGCGATCGGCATCGAGATCCCGAACGCCGACCGCGAGATCGTGACGCTGGGCGACGTGCTGCGCTCCGGTACGGCGACGAACGCGAAGCATCCGATGACCATCGGCGTCGGCAAGGACGTCGGCGGCGGGTACGTCGTGGCGAACCTCGCGAAGATGCCGCACCTGCTCGTGGCCGGCTCGACCGGCTCGGGCAAGTCGAGCTTCGTGAACTCGATGATCACGAGCCTGCTCATGCGCGCGAAGCCGAGCGAGGTGCGCATGGTGCTCATCGACCCCAAGCGCGTCGAGCTGGCGCCGTACGCGGGAGTTCCGCATCTGATCACACCCATCATCACGAACCCGAAGAAGGCGGCCGAGGCGCTGCAGTGGGTCGTGAAAGAGATGGATATGCGGTACGACGACCTCGCGTCGTTCGGGTTCCGCCACATCGACGACTTCAACCGCGCCGTGGTGAACGATGAGATCGTGCTGCCGGCGGGCAGCGAACGCCGGCTGAAGCCCTACCCGTATCTGCTCGTCGTCGTCGACGAGCTCGCCGACCTGATGATGGTCGCACCGCGCGACGTCGAGGACTCGATCGTGCGCATCACCCAGCTCGCCCGGGCGTCGGGCATCCACCTGGTGCTCGCGACCCAGCGCCCGAGCGTCGACGTGGTGACGGGCCTCATCAAGGCGAACGTGCCGAGCCGGCTCGCGTTCGCGGTGACGAGCGTCACCGACTCGCGCGTCATCCTCGACCAGCCCGGCGCCGACAAGCTGATCGGGCAGGGCGACGCACTGTTCCTGCCGATGGGTGCGTCCAAGCCGATCCGCGTGCAGGGCGCGTGGGTGAGCGAGGGCGAGATCGAGCGGGTCGTCAAGCACGTCACGCGCCAGGCGCGCCCCGAGTACCGACAGGATGTCGCGGCCGTCGTCGAACGCAAAGAGATCGACGCCGACATCGGCGACGACCTCGACCTGCTGCTGGCGGCCGCCGAGCTCGTCGTGTCGACGCAGTTCGGCTCGACGTCGATGCTGCAGCGCAAGCTCCGGGTCGGGTTCGCGAAGGCGGGCCGTCTCATGGACCTCCTGGAGTCGCGCGAGATCGTCGGCCCGTCCGAGGGGTCGAAGGCGCGCGACGTGCTCGTCACGGTCGAGCAGCTGCCGGGCGTGCTCGCGCGCATCCGCGGTGACGAGCCGGCGGGCGGCGGCGCGGCGGGCGGCGTCGCGAGCGCTGCGCGCCCTGAGGCATCCGTCTCGGGCGAGACCGAGCCGATCGTCGACGACCGGTACGACCACGACCCCGTTGCGCGCATGGCCGACGGGCGTGAAGAGGTCGAGGCATCCTCCGACGAGGACGCCTGGGGGCTGACCGGCCGCGACTGATCCGACGGCTATCCTTGGCACCATGACGACCCCCGCCGACGGTGCCGCGCGCTCGTCGAACTGGAACCTCCCGAACGCGATCACGATCGTGCGGATCCTGCTCGCGCCGGTGTTCTTCTGGCTGCTGCTCGCCGACGCGGGCGAGGGCAGCGGCCTGCGTTGGGCGGCCACCGCGCTGTTCGTGATCGCGATCTCGACCGACTGGGTCGACGGATACCTGGCGCGCAGCCGAGGCCTGGTCACCGACCTCGGCAAGATCCTCGACCCGATCGCCGACAAGCTGTTGACCAGCGGTGCGCTCGTCTGCCTCTCGATTCTCGGCGAGGTGCCGTGGTGGGTCACCGGCCTCATCATCGTGCGTGAGGTCGGCATCACGGTCTGGCGGTTGGTCGAGCTCGGCCGCGGCACCGTCGTGCCGGCGTCCTCGGGCGGCAAGCTGAAGACGGTCGCCCAAGCGGTCGCGATCTCGTTCGCGCTCGCGCCGTTCCCGGCCCTGCTCGGCGACTGGTTCGCCTGGGTCAACGTGGTGCTCATGGCGATCGCGCTCGTGCTCACCGTCTGGTCGGGGCTGCTGTACGTGCGCGACGCGGTGCGACTCGCCCGCGCCGAGCGCGAGGACGCGTGAGCGAAGCGCGAGGCGAGGCGACCGGTGCCGTGACCGCGGGCGACTCGGCAGGCCGCACCGGTGCCGTGGCTGCGGGCGACTCGGTCGACCCCACCGCGCGCCTCGTCGCCGAGTCGACCCGACGAGGCCTTCGGATCGCGATCGCCGAGTCGCTCACCGGTGGGGCGCTGGCCGCGGAGCTCGTGCGGATCCCCGGGGCATCCAAGACGCTGTCGGGAGCCGTGGTCGCCTACGACACCGCCGTCAAGCGCTCGGTGCTCGGGGTCGACGGCGCGCTGCTCGCACGCGAGGGCGCCGTGCACGCCGAGGTCGCGAGCCAGATGGCGCTCGGCGTGGCCCGTGTGCTCGCCGTCGAGGGCCGCCCGGCCGAGCTCGCGATCGCGACGACGGGCGTCGCCGGGCCCGATCCCCAAGACGGTCGACCGCCCGGCACCGTCTTCATCGCCGTACTCGCCGGCGGCGAGGTGGAGGTGACGGCGCTGCACCTCGACGGCGACCGTGCCGCGATCCGAGCGGCGACGGTGCGGGCGGCGGTCGCAGCGTGCCTCGTTGCGCTCGAGAAGCTGCCCGATCGGGTCGCGGAATAGCCTTCGTGAACAGCCTGTTACACATCGCAGGTTCACACGGAAACTCCAGTGTGGAAGGCTTAGAGTACGAGGACGCGAGGGGTACGCCCCTCACGAGTCGGCTCGATGAGACGAAGGAGGTTCCGATGGTTCTGGTTCGACAGGAGATCGGCGATGTGCTGCGGGACTTCCGGTTGCAGAAGGGCCGCACCCTCCGCCAGGTGGCGAGCAAGGCCAGTGTCGCGCTCGGCTACCTGAGCGAGGTCGAGCGGGGTCAGAAAGAGGCCTCGAGCGAGATCCTCGCCTCGGTCGCCGAGGCGCTCGACACGCCCATCTCGGTGATCATGCACGAGGTGGGCGACCGCATCGCGGTGCTCGAGGGCCTCACTCAGGTTCCCGACAGCCTCCCCGAGGAGCTCGTCGCGGAATTCGACGCGGACATGATGGTTCGCTGACGCAGACGTCGTCCCACGATCGGCCGGTCCTTCGACCGGCCGATCGTCTGTTTCCGAGGGAGTGCCGGCCGTGAAGCTGAGCGAGTTCCAGTTCGCCGTCGATCAGGAGTTCGGCGCCGCGTACGGCGCGGTCGTCATCGGCGACGTCGGGCTCGAGACCTTCGGCGGGCGCACCGCGCGCGAGGCGCTCGCGGCGGGCGCGGCGCCTCGCGACGTGTGGGCGGCGCTGTGCGCGGCGATGGATGTCCCGGTCGAGCGACGGCACGGACCCGAGCATCGCGAGCGCCCCGGGCGCTGAGCGCGCCCGAACGCGTGTTCGACACGCGGCGCGTCCTTCGAACATCCGTTCGGTGAACCCGGTAATGTCCTCCCCAGCGGGCGGCGCCGGCGTCGCTCTCCACATCCAACGCAGCGATGCGGGCCAATGTCGGAGGGTGACCATACGGTCGGAGACGTCGGAACCATCCGCCAAGCCTTGTCGAGAAACGTGCCGGGTCACGGCCCGGCGCACGGATCGACAGTCTGAAGGCAGCCACACCGAGCATGAAGGAGCCCACCGATGCCCTCACCCGTAGACCGCGAGAAGGCCCTCGAAGCCGCACTCGCCCAGATCGATCGCCAGTTCGGCAAGGGGTCGGTGATGCGCCTCGGCAGCGAGGAGCGCGCCCCGGTCGAAGTCATTCCCACCGGCTCCGTCGCGCTCGATGTCGCGCTCGGCGTCGGCGGTCTTCCGCGAGGCCGCATCATCGAGATCTACGGCCCCGAGTCCTCGGGCAAGACCACGCTCACGCTGCACGCCATCGCGAACGCGCAGCGCGCGGGGGGCATCGCTGCGTTCGTCGATGCCGAGCACGCGCTCGACCCCGAGTACGCGAAGAAGCTCGGTGTCGACATCGATGCGCTGCTCGTCTCGCAGCCCGACACGGGTGAGCAGGCGCTCGAGATCGCCGACATGCTCGTGCGCTCGGGGTCGATCGACCTCATCGTCATCGACTCGGTCGCGGCCCTCGTGCCCCGCGCCGAGATCGAGGGCGAGATGGGCGACTCGCACGTCGGCCTCCAGGCCAGGCTCATGTCGCAGGCGCTGCGCAAGCTCACCGGCGGGCTCAACCAGACCAACACGACGATGATCTTCATCAACCAGCTCCGCGAGAAGATCGGCGTGTTCTTCGGCAGCCCCGAGACCACCGCCGGTGGCAAGGCGCTGAAGTTCTACGCGTCGGTGCGCCTCGACATCCGCCGAATCGAGACCCTGAAAGACGGCACCGAGGCGGTCGGCAACCGCACACGCGTCAAGGTCGTCAAGAACAAGATGGCGCCGCCCTTCAAGCAGGCCGAGTTCGACATCCTGTACGGCGTCGGCATCTCGCGCGAGGGTTCGCTCATCGACTACGGCGTCGACCAGGGCATCGTGAAGAAGTCGGGCGCCTGGTACACGTACGACGGCGACCAGCTCGGGCAGGGCAAAGAGAACGCGCGCAACTTCCTGCTGCAGAACCCCGACATCGCCGCCGACATCGAGCAGAAGATCCTTGCGAAGCTCGGCATCGGCGCTGCGGGTGCGCAGGCTGCTCCGTCGAACGTCGAGTCGATCGAGGTCAAGCGCCGCGGCGCTTGACGCACACCAGCACCACCACACGAGACCGAGGAGAGGCCCGCATGAGCGACGCGTCGTCGAACGAGCACCTCGCCTCGGTCTCGTACCTGCCGTGGGCGGTGCCGGGTGAGAGGCCCGGCGCCGTCGCCGGTCGCGACGACGCCGACGCGCTCGGCGAACTCGAGGCGTCTGCGCCGCGCGACGCGCGGCATCCGGTGCTTCGGCGCGGTGACACGGCCGGGTCGCGACCTCGTCGCGGCCTCGCTCTCGTCGAGGGCGCCGAACGCGATCCGCGCAACGACTCCGAACCCGAGACCGGCGCCGAACGAGACGCGCGCATCGACCGGCTGGTCGTGTCACGGTTGCGGCGTTCGTCGCTGTCCATAGCCGAGGTGCGCGACGTGCTCGTCGAGCACGGGCTCGACGACGTCGAGGTCGACGAGTGGATCGAGCGGTACGAGCGACTCGGGTATCTCGATGACGCGCGGCTGGCCGAGCAGCTCGTACACGTCCAGGCGACTCGGCGCGGTCGCGGCAGCGGCGCCATCCTGTCCGAGCTCACCCGCCGTGGCCTCGACCCGGCGGTCGCGCGAGCGGCGGTCGACGAGCTCGACCCCGATGCCGAGCGTGCGCAGGCGTTCGAGGTCGCCGAGCGGCGTGCGCGGCAGCTGCGTGGGCTCGAACCCGCCACGGCACACCGCCGGCTGTCGGCGTTCCTCCAGCGGCGAGGCTATCCATCCGACGTCGTGCGCGACGCCGTCGCGAAGGTGCTGCCCGCCGAACGCTCGTAGACTGGTGCGATCATGAGCACCCTTCGAGAGGCTCCGCTCGCCGGGGCCGCCGACTTCGCGCCCGCCGAGGAGGCCGAGTGCAGCCCACGCACCTACGAGGTACGCACCTTCGGCTGCCAGATGAACGTGCACGACTCCGAGCGGCTCTCGGGCTCGCTCGAGGCCGCCGGGTATGTGCCGGCGAACGGCGTCGAGCCCGACGTGGTCGTCATCAACACGTGCGCCGTGCGCGAGAACGCCGACAACAAGCTCTACGGCAATCTCGGCCACCTCGCCGGGGTCAAGCGTCGGCACGCCGGCATGCAGATCGCCGTCGGCGGCTGCCTCGCCCAGAAGGACAAGAACGTCATCCTCGAGAAGGCGCCGTGGGTCGACGTCGTCTTCGGCACCCACAATATGGGCTCGCTGCCGAGCCTGCTCGAGCGCGCCCGGCACAACGACGAGGCGCAGCTCGAGATCCTCGACGCGCTCGAGGTGTTCCCCTCGACGCTGCCGACCAAGCGCGACTCCACCTACAGCGGCTGGGTCTCGATCTCGGTCGGCTGCAACAACACCTGCACGTTCTGCATCGTGCCGTCGCTGCGCGGCAAGGAGAAAGACCGCCGCCCCGGCGACGTCCTCGCCGAGGTGCAGGCGCTCGTCGACGACGGTGCGATCGAGGTGACACTGCTCGGCCAGAACGTGAACTCCTACGGCGTCGAGTTCGGCGACCGGCAGGCGTTCGGCAAGCTGCTGCGCGCTGTCGGCCAGATCGACGGCCTCGAGCGCATCCGGTTCACGAGCCCGCACCCGGCGGCCTTCACCGACGACGTCATCGACGCGATGGCCGAGACACCCAACGTCATGCCGCAGTTGCACATGCCGCTGCAGTCGGGCTCCGATCGCATCCTGAGGGCGATGCGCCGTTCGTACCGCTCCGAGAAGTTCCTCGGCATCCTCGATCGGGTGCGCGCGAAGATCCCGCACGCGGCGATCTCGACCGACATCATCGTCGGGTTCCCCGGCGAGACCGAGGAGGACTTCCAGGCGACGCTGCGCGTCGTCGAGCAGGCGCGGTTCGCGAGCGCGTTCACCTTCCAGTACTCGATCCGCCCGGGCACGCCCGCCGCGACGATGGACGAGCAGGTTCCGAAAGAGGTCGTGCAAGAGCGCTACGAACGACTCATCGCTCTGCAAGAGCGCATCAGCTGGGAAGAGAACCAGCGGGTCGTCGGCCGCGCGGTCGAGGTGCTCGTCTCGACGGGCGAGGGCAAGAAGGACGCTGAGACGCACCGCCTGAGCGGGCGCGCCGAAGACAGCCGGCTCGTGCATTTCGAGGTTCCCGAGGGCTCGGCGGTGCCGCGGCCCGGCGATGTCGTCTCGGTCGTCGTCACGCAGGCGGCGCCGTTCCATCTCATCGCCGACTCGGTCGACGGGGCGCCGCTGGCGATCCGTCGCACCCGTGCGGGCGACGCGTGGGATCGTTCGCAGGCCGAGAGCTGCGGGGTCCCCGCAGACCCGGGCGCGAGCGAGGCGGCCGTGACCGGGCGCGTGTCGCTCGGCCTGCCGTCGTTGCGCATCGGTCGTGAGCCGCTCGTCTCGCCCGGCGTCGGCACCATGCCGATCTACGACCCGAGCGACTCGCAGCGCTGACGGCCTCCGACGTGACCCTCATCGCGATCGTCGGTGCCACGGGCGCGGGCAAGTCGGCGTTCGCTCTCGATCTCGCCGAGGCGTTCGCCCGCGACGGCCGTCCGGCCGAGGTCGTGAACGCCGACGCGATGCAGCTCTACCGCGGCATGGACATCGGCACCGCGAAGCTCGCGGTCGACGAGCGTCGCGGTATCCCGCACCACCTGCTCGACGTGCTCGACGTGACCGAGGAGGCGTCGGTGGCGCGCTATCAGCCCGCCGCACGCGACACCATCGATGCGATCACCGCCCGTGGCGCGGTCGCGTTGCTGGTCGGCGGGTCGGGTCTGTACGTCTCGGGCGTGATCCACGATTTCCGGTTCCCGGGCACGGACGCCACGATCCGAGCGCGCCTCGAGCGCGAGCTCGCAGCGCAGGGCCCCGGCCTGCTGCACGCGCGGCTGCGAGCCATCGACGCCGACACCGCCGCCGCGGTCGACGCGCAGAACGGGCGTCGCATCGTGCGTGCGCTCGAGGTCATCGAGCTCACGGGCGAACCCAAGGCGGCCCGACTTCCCGATGAGCCCGTTCCGTGGCGGCCGCACCGCATCGTGCACCTGCGCGCCGACCGCGCGACCCTCGTCGAGCGCCTCGACCGCCGCGTCGAGCTCATGTGGCGCGACGGCATCGTCGACGAGGTCCGCGGTCTCGTGTCGCTCGGCATCGAACACGGTGCGACCGCGCGGCGGGCAATCGGCTACCAGCAGGCGCTCGCGCAGCTCGACGGTGCGATGACCGAGGCCGACGCGATTGCCGAGACCCAGCAGCTCACCCGGGTCTATGCCCGCAGGCAGGTGAGCTGGTTCAAGCGCTACGTCGCGGCATACGTCGTCGATCCCGACGATCGCGACGCGCGTGCGGCGGAGCTGGCCCGCCAGGTCGCGCTCGGGTAGCCGTGGTGCGTTGGCCGGCCGGGCCGACGGGGGAGGCGGCCCGAGCGCGCCCCTAGACTGAACCGCATGTCCTTCGACCTCGCGTTCACGAAGGGGCAGGGCACCGGCAACGACTTCGTGCTGGTGAGCGACCCCGACGGCGACCTCGATCTCACCCCGACCCAGATCGCCGCGATCTGCGACCGGCGGTTCGGGGTGGGCGCCGACGGGCTGATCCGCGCCGTGCGTTCGCGGCACCTGCCCGAGGGCGCAGCGACGCTGGCCGACGACCCCCGCGCGGTGTGGTTCATGGACTACTGGAACGCCGACGGGTCGGTGTCCGAGATGTGCGGCAACGGCATCCGCGTGTTCACCGCGTTCCTCATCGACCAGGCGCTGGTCGAACTCGCCGACGACGAGTCGATCGCGATCGGCACTCGCGCCGGCGTCCGTCGCGTGCGGCGTGCTCCGGGCGGGTTCGAGGCCGACCTCGGCGTCTGGCGACTCGCCGAGGGCGAGGCGGCCGAGCCGCTCGTGCGTGCGAAGTCACTGCCCGTCGCGCGGCCCGGGCTCGGCATCGACGTGGGCAACCCGCACGTGGTGGTCGCCCTCGCCGATGATGACGAGCTCGCCGGACTCGACCTCGGGTACGCGCCGGTTCTCGAGCCCGCGCCGCTCGCCGGGGCGAACGTCGAGTTCGTGGTGCCCGCCGATCCGCTCGTCGAAGACGGCGTGGGTCGGATCCGGATGCGGGTCCACGAGCGCGGGTCGGGCGAGACGCTCTCGTGCGGCACGGGTGCCGTGGCATCCGCCGTCGCAGTGCGCTACTGGGCGGGCGCGGGCGCGCCAGATGAATGGCGCGTGCAGGTGCCGGGCGGCGTACTGGGCGTGCGCGTCACCGCCTCGGACGAGGGCGAGCGGGTGTGGCTGAGCGGCCCGGCTGAGCTCGTGTTCGACGGCGTGCTCGCGCTGGGCTGACGGACGCGCTCACGCGCGGTCGACCCGCAGCACCCGGAACCCCTTCGAGGTCGCCGCGCGCGACACCTCGTACCCGTCGGCGAACTGCTCGGCGAGCCAGCGCTGCAGCGAGTCGGCGCCGAGGTTCTTCTGCACGACGAGCCACGCCGTGCCACCGCGCTGCAGGCGCGGCAGCCAGGTGAGCATCAGCTCGTGCAGGACGGCCTTGCCGACCCGGATCGGCGGGTTCGACCAGATTGTCGCGAACTCGACGCCGTCGGGAACACCGTCGGGTCGCACCGCGTTGACCTTGGACAGGCCGTGACGATCGGCGTTGCGCCGCACGAGGTCGAGGGCCCGGTCGTTCACGTCGACCGCCCAGACCGTCGCCTCGGGCGCGGTGATCGCGAGTGACATCGCGATCGCGCCCCACCCGCAGCCGAGGTCGAGCAGGTGCCCGGTCGCGGGCGGGTCGGGAACCTCGTCGAGTAGCACCGCGGTGCCGCCATCGAGGTGGCCGGGGCTGAACACCGCGGGCGCGGTGACGACCTCCAGGTCGCGCCCCGCGAGCCGGACCGGGATGCTGCGCAGCGATTCGGGCGCAGCGGGGCTCGGCGAGAAGTAGTGCTCCTGGGGCATACGGCGAACCTATCCCAGCTGGGACGGGTCGCAGGAAAGCGAAGTAGGGTGGACAGGATGAACGAAGACGCGCACCAGCACCACGACGACGACGTCGAGCGCGTGCTGCGCAGCGTCGAGCAGCGTGCCGAGGTCACTCGGTTCGACGCGTCGACCGCCACCTCGATCCAGCGAACGGATGCCTCGCCGGCCACCTCGGCCGACGGCGAGCAGTTCGACCGCGACGAGCGCGCGGCGCTTCGGCGCGTCAGCGGACTCTCTACCGAGCTGCAGGATGTCACCGAGGTCGAGTACCGGCAGCTGCGTCTCGAGAACGTCGTACTCATCGGCGTGTACTCGCAGGGCTCGCTCGACGAAGCCGAGAACTCGCTGCGCGAGCTCTCGGCGCTCGCCGAGACCGCGGGCGCGCGTGTGCTCGACGGCGTCCTCCAGCGACGGCCGCACCCCGACCCCAGCACGTACCTGGGCCGCGGCAAGGTCGAAGAGCTGCGCCACATCGTCGCTGCCCTCGGCGCCGACACCGTGGTCGCCGACACCGAGCTCGCCCCGAGCCAGCGGCGTGCCCTCGAGGACGCGGTCAAGGTGAAGGTCATCGACCGCACCGCGGTGATCCTCGACATCTTCAGCCAGCACGCCAAGAGCCGCGAGGGCAAGGCGCAGGTCGAGCTCGCGCAGCTCGAGTATCTGCTGCCGCGCCTGCGCGGCTGGGGCGAGTCGATGAGCCGTCAGGCCGGTGGCCAGGTCGGCGGCGCCGGAGCGGGCATGGGTTCGCGTGGCCCCGGTGAGACGAAGATCGAACTCGATCGTCGCCGCATCCACACCCGCATGGCCAAGCTGCGTCGGCAGATCGCCGGCATGAAGCCGGCCCGAGACGCCAAGCGTGCGAACCGCAAGCGCAATGCGGTGCCGTCGGTCGCGATCGCCGGGTACACGAACGCCGGCAAGTCGAGCCTGCTCAACCGCATCACGGGCGCGGGCGTGCTCGTCGAGAACGCCCTGTTCGCGACCCTCGACGCGACCGTGCGTCGCAACACCACCGCCGACGGCCGGGTGTACACGATCGCCGACACGGTCGGGTTCGTGCGCAACCTTCCCCACCAGCTCGTCGAGGCGTTCCGTTCGACGCTCGAGGAGGTCGGCGACGCCGATCTCATCGTGCACGTCGTCGACGCGGCGCATCCCGACCCCGCCGGGCAGATCGCGACCGTTCGTGACGTGATCGGCGAGGTCGGGGCGCGCGACCTCCCCGAGCTCGTGGTGTTCAACAAAGCCGATCTCGTCACGCCGGAAGAGCGGCTCGTGCTGCGCGGGCTCGAGCCGAACGCCGTGTTCGCGTCGGCTCGCACCGGCGAGGGCGTCGACGAGGTGCTCGACGCGATCGGGCGCATGCTGCCCGACCCGTCGGTCGAGGTCGATCTGCTGGTGCCGTACGATCGCGGCGAGGTGATCTCGAACCTGCATGAGACGTCCCGTGTCCTGTCGATCGAGTACGTCGGCGATGGCACACGCGTGCGTGCGCTGGTCTCGCCCGAACTCGCAGGGCAGCTCGACGCGTTCCGCGTCGGCGCCGGCGCGCTCGCCTGATCGATCGACCGGCCGCGGCGACCGATCCGGTCGACTGAGCCGCTTCGGACGACGCGGCTTCGCGGCATCCGTCACCCTCGGTCACATTTCCCGCGTACGCGACCCGACCTGGCGTATCGTCGCAGATGATCGTCGGCGACGGGCCGGATGCCCGCCGCCAGGAGCGACCGCCGAGCCCGGCACCCGCCCGCGAGCAGACCCGCCGTCCCGCGGGGAGCGCGGCGTGCCGCATCCCGTGTGACGGCATCTCTCGAGGATGCAGATGACCGCGCAGGGGCCTGATTCCCACACCGCCGGCCGACCGCCGGTGTCGTTCGAGCTCTTCCCGCCCCGTTCCGACGCGGCGGCGCTCGCGCTCGGCCGCACCATCGACCGGCTCGCCGAGGCGCGACCCGCGTTCATCTCGGTGACCTTCGGTGCCGGCGGGTCGACGCGCGACCGCTCGTTGACGGTGCTGCGCTACCTCCTCGAACACACCGACGTCGAACCGATGGCCCATCTCACCTGCGTCGGCTCGACGCACGAGGAGGCCAACCGGCTCGTGCGCGAGTTCCTCGACGCGGGCATCACGAGCTTCCTGGCACTGCGCGGCGACCCGCCCGTCGGCGTCGACCCGCACGACCCCGACGCCGGTCTCGGCGAGCTGCGCACTGCGGCCGAGCTCGTGCAGCTCATCCATCGAGTCCAGCAGGAGCGCGAGCCGTTCGGCACCGCGACCATGTCGGGCGTGCCCGGCGCGTCGCGCATCGCCGATCGCCCCCGGCCCGAGCGGGTGGCGGTCGCGGCATTCCCGACGGGGCATCCGCGCTCGCGCAACCTCAGCCAGGACATCGACGCGCTCCTCGCGAAAGAGGTGGCCGGGGCGAATCTCGCGATCACCCAGCTCTTCTGGCATGCCGAGCACTACCTCGACTTCGTCGAGCGTGCCCGCGCCGCCGGCGTGACGATCCCCATCCTCCCCGGAATCATGCCGGTCACCTCGCCCGCCCGACTCGCGAGGCTGACCGAGCTGACCGGGGTCGTGCCGCCGTCCGAGCTCGAGATCGGGCTCGAGGTCGAGCCCGATCTCGAGGCGCAGACCGAACTCGGCGTCGCGTTCGCCGCCCGACTCGTCAGCGACGTCCTCGCGGGCAGCCCACCCGGCGTGCACCTGTACACCTTCAACCGCCATGAGGCCGTGCTCGACGTGCTCGAGCGGGTCGGCATCACCGACGAGAGGACCGCATCAGAACGATGACCGCCGCAACCTTCCCCCACGGCACCGTGCTCGGGTACCCACGCATCGGCCGTCGCCGCGAACTCAAGCGCGCCGTCGAGGCGTACTGGTCGGGCGCGATCGACGCGGCCGAGCTCGCGGCCCGCGCGGCCGACCTGCGCACGGCGACGCGCGAACGACTTGCCGAGCTCGGCCTCGGTCGCACCGACTCGTCGATCCCCGAGACCTTCTCGCACTACGACCAGGTGCTCGACGCGATCGTGGCGACCGGCGCGGTGCCGCCGCGATTCGAGCACCTGCGCGGCGCCGGCGGAGTCGACCTCGACGGCGCGTTCACCCTCGCACGCGGCGACGGCGTCGACGCACCCCTCGAGATGACGAAATGGTTCGACACGAACTACCACTACCTCGTGCCCGAGATCGCGCCCGAGACGGTGTTCGCGGCACGCAGCGACGACCTCGTCGCGCACGTGGTCGAGGCGCGTGCCGCCGGGTTCGTCACCCGGCCGGTGCTCGTGGGCCCGGTCTCGCTGCTGCTGCTCGCCAAGCCTGCCGACGGCGCCCCGGCCGGGTTCCGGCCGATCGACCGCCTCGGCGATCTGCTGCCCGTCTACGCCCGGCTGCTCGCCGATCTGCGAGCGGCGGGTGCCGAGTGGGTGCAGCTCGACGAGCCGGCGCTCGTGAGCGAGTCGCTGCCCGACTCCCGCGAGCGGGCGCTCGTTGCGGCCGCGGAGGCGTACGACGTGCTCGGTGCGGCCGACGACCGCCCGGCGATCTTCGTCGCCGCGCCGTACGGCGAGCTGGGCGACGCGCTCGCGGTGCTGGCGGCATCGCCCGCCGAGGCGATCGGCCTCGATCTCGTGCGCGGCGCGGTGCCCGACCTGCTCGACCCGGCGACCGAGGAGGCGCTCGCCGCCAAGACCCTCGTCGCCGGCGTCGTCGACGGTCGCAACATCTGGCGCGGCGACCTCGCCGCCGCTTTCGATCGCGCTGACGCGCTGCGCTCGCGGTCGGCGAGCGTGGCGGTGTCGACGTCGACGTCGCTGCAGCATGTGCCGCACGACGTCGACGACGAGACCGCGCTCGACGCTCGACTGCGCAGCTGGCTCGCCTTCGCCGATCAGAAGGTCGGGCAGGTGGCGGTGCTCGCTCGTGGGCTGGCCGAAGGGCGCGCGGCCATCTCCGACGAGTTGGATGCCGCGTCGCGTGCGCTGGCCGACCGAGCCGCCGCGCCCGGGGTCCGGGAACCGGCCGTGCGCGCCCGGGTGGCGGCGCTGTCCAGCGCCGACTTCGCCCGTGTCGGCTACGGCGCTCGAGTCGAGGCGCAGGCGTCGCTCGGTCTGCCCGAGTTGCCCACCACGACGATCGGGTCCTTCCCGCAGACCTCCGAGATCCGCCGGGCGCGAGCGCACCTCGCCGGCGGCGAGCTCGACGACGACGGCTACCGCGCCGCGATGCGCGGTGAGATCGAACGGGTCATCCGCCTCCAGGAGGAGCTGGGCCTCGACGTGCTCGTGCACGGCGAGCCCGAGCGCAACGACATGGTGCAGTACTTCGCCGAGCTCCTCGACGGGTTCGCCGTCACCGAGCACGGGTGGGTGCAGTCGTACGGGTCGCGGTGCACGCGGCCGTCGATCCTGTGGGGCGACGTGTCGCGGCCCGCGCCGATGACGGTCGAGTGGTCGGCGTACGCGCAGTCGCTCACCGAGAAGCCGGTGAAAGGCATGCTCACGGGCCCCGTCACGATCCTCGCGTGGTCGTTCGTACGCGACGACCAGCCGCTCGGCGATACTGCGACGCAGGTCGCACTGGCTCTGCGCGACGAGGTCGCCGATCTCGAGCGCGCGGGCATCCGGGTCATCCAGGTCGACGAACCCGCGCTTCGCGAACTGCTGCCGCTGCGCCGGGCCGACCAGCCCGCCTACCTCGACTGGTCGGTGGGAGCGTTCCGGCTCGCCACGGGCGGGGCGGCCCCCGACACGCAGGTGCACACCCACCTCTGCTACTCCGAGTTCGGTGCGATCATCGACGCGATCCGCGGGCTCGATGCGGATGTCACGAGCATCGAAGCCGCACGCAGCCGGATGGAGGTCGTCGACGACCTCGCCTCGAGCGGGTTCGACCACGGCATCGGTCCGGGGGTCTACGACATCCATTCGCCGCGGGTGCCGAGCGCGGAGGAGGTGCGATCGCTCCTCGAGCGCGCCGTCGCCGAGATCCCGGCGACTCGGCTCTGGGTGAACCCCGACTGCGGCCTGAAGACCCGAGGTTACGACGAGACGGTCGCCTCGCTGCGTCACGTCGTCGAAGCGGCACGGGAGGTGCGCGCCGCGTTGGCGGGCTGAGCCCGCCCGTTCGCGCGGGCGGCGCGGCTGAGCGGATGACTCGAAGCATCCGCTCAGCCGCGGCCGGGCCGACGCACAGCCGGCGGCCGTACGCTCTGGGCATGCAGCTCGCAGTGCAGGAGTCGGGGGCGGGGCCCCGGACCGCGATCCTCGTCCACGGCATCATGTCCGACTCGCGCGCCTGGCACCGGGTGACCGCCGAACTCGAGCAGCACGGCTTCCGGGTGATCGCCGTCGACCTCGCCGGTCACGGCCGCAGCCCGCGCTCTCGCAGCTACTCGCCGTCGTCGTGGGCCGACGACGTCATCGAGACCCTCGAACCGATGCTCGACGGTGCGCCTGACGTGGTCATGGGGCACTCGCTCGGCGCCCTCGTCGCGAGCCTCGTCGCCGATCGGCTCGCTCCCCGCGCCGCGATCTACGTCGACCCCGCGTTCGCGTTCCCCCGCGGCATCCGGGGCATGCTCTTCAAGGCCTTCTTCGCGGTCGCGCCGCGCCCGCGACGATCGGCCCTCGTGAAAATGAACCCCCGCTGGGACCCGGCCGACGTCGAGATCGAGCTGGCGACGCTGCGCGACTGGGACAAGCGCACCATTCTCGGCTTCGCCGACACCCGCCCGCTCATGCCGCCCGCCCGCCTCGTCGCGCCGAGCCTCGTCGTGCTCGCCGAGAAGAGCCTGCTCATCACGGATGCGGCGGCCGCCTCGCTGCGCCTGCTCGGCATGACGGTGCAGACCCTGCCCGGCACCGGGCATACCGTGTTCCGCGACGACCACCCGGGGTTCATGCGAACCGTGACCGATTGGCTGGGCTCGCTCGCGCCGACGGTCGCGCCGGTGCCGGTGCCGGTGCCGGTGTCGATTCGCTAGACCGCGCGCATCACCGCGACGACCTTGCCGAGCACCTCGGCGTGGTCGCCGAGAATCGGCTCGAAGGCGGTGTTGCGGGGCAGCAGCCACGTGTGGCCGTCGCGCTGGCGCAGCACCTTCACGGTCGCCTCGCCGTCGAGCATCGCCGCGACGATCTCGCCGTTCTCGGCGGTGGGCTGCGAGCGCACGACGACCCAGTCGCCGTCGCAGATCGCGGCGTCGATCATCGATTCGCCGACGACCTTCAGGATGAACAGCTCGCCCTTGCCGACGAGCTGGCGGGGGAGCGGGAAGACCTCTTCGATCTGCTGCTCGGCCGTGATCGGCACGCCCGCCGCGATGCGACCGACGAGCGGCACCATCGCGGCGTCGCCCACCGGGGCCGCCGAGCCCGACTCGGCGGTGCGCTCCTCGGAGCCGGGCAGCTCGATGAGCACCTCGAGCGCACGCGGCCGATTCGGGTCGCGTCGGAGGTAACCGGCGAGTTCGAGCTGGTTGAGCTGGTGCGTGACGCTCGAGAGCGACGAGAGCCCGACGGCGTCGCCGATCTCGCGCATGCTCGGCGGGTACCCGCGTGAGGCCACCGACGACTGGATCACCTCGAGGATCGAGACCTGCTTCGGGCTGAGGTTGCGCCGGCGGCGCACCCGCCCGGTGTCGCGCTGGCCCTCGGTCTGGTTGGTCACGGGATCCGCCCCTCGTTGCGGCCGCACCGGGCCGATGTCGGTGGTAGGTGATCGACTCGTGTCGACATTCGAAACTGTATCCGGGCGGTGAGCATGCGGCAAACATCTGTTCGAGCGTGTCGCGAACGCGCGCGCGAAGAATCCCGGGCGCCGGGTGGTTGCGCTTCAGTTCATTCGAAGATACATTCGGAACAGAGTTTCGTGTCGGGCGCTCCCGGCCGAGCGCCCGACACGACTCGCCACGCAATCGGAGGGGTCATGAGCTCGTTCGCCGCAACCGGATCCATCGGCGGGTACGCACCACCGCCGCCCGCCGTGCTCTCGTCGGCCACGTCGTCGCAGGCCGGGGCATCACCGGTCTCCGGCCCGGGCACGCCGCTCGCGCCGCGCACGCGGCTGCGCCTCACCCGCCGTGGGCGAGTGGTGCTGACGGCTGTCGCCGGCGTCCCCATCGCACTGTTCACGGCGATGGCCGTGCTCGGTGCCGGTGCCGCGGCGGCCGACACCGACCCCGTCCGCGGCGCGACGTCGTTCCGCACCGTGACGGTCGCGACCGGCGACACGCTCTGGGAGCTCGCCGAATCGATCGCCCCCGGCGAAGACCCGCGCGAGATCATCGACGAGATCGTGCGCCTCAACGGGCTGCGCGACGCGATCCAGCCCGGTCAGCAACTCGCGCTCCCCGTCTTCGAGTGACCTCGCGCGTCGACGGCGTCGCACTCGGCGGGCTCGCGTTCGACGGCGCGGCTAGCATGTTCGGGTGACGAGCCTCGACGACCTCCCCATCCGAGACGACCTCCGCGGCAAGTCGCCCTACGGGGCTCCGCAGGAGGTCGTCCCCGTCGCCCTCAACGTCAACGAGAACACCCATCCGATCCCCGAGGCAGTCGCCCACGACATCGTCGCTCGAATCGCCGCCGCCGTGATCGGGCTGAATCGATACCCCGACCGCGAGTTCACCGAACTGCGCGACGCGCTCGCCGCCTACCTGGGGCACGGGCTCGTCCGTGAGCAGCTCTGGGCGGCGAACGGCTCGAACGAGGTGCTGCAGCACCTGCTGCAGGCGTTCGGCGGGCCGGGCCGCACGGCCCTCGGCTTCGCGCCGACGTACTCGATGTACTCGTTGCTCGCGTCGGGCACCGGCACCGCATGGATCGCCGCCCCTCGCGACGAGGAGTTCGAGCTCTCGCCCGACACGGCGGTGCGTGCCATCCGCGAGCACGACCCCGACCTGGTGCTGCTCTGCGCGCCGAACAACCCCACCGGCACGCCGCTGTCGCTCGAGACGATCCGTGCGGTCGCGGACGCGGCGCACGGCATCGTGATCGTCGACGAGGCGTACCACGAGTTCGCCGACCCCGGCACGCCGAGCGCGCTCGAACTGCTGCCCGACCACCCGCGCCTGGTCGTCTCGCGCACGATGAGCAAGGCGTTCGCGTTCGCGGGCGCGCGGGTCGGCTACCTCGCCGCCGATCCGGCGGTCGTCGACGCGCTGCGGCTCGTACGGCTGCCGTACCACCTGTCGGCGCTGACTCAGGCGGCCGCGCTGGGGGCACTCGCGCACAGCGACCTCATGCTCGGGATGGTCGACGAAATCCGCGGCCAGCGTGAGCGCATCTCGGCCGAGCTCTCCCGGCTCGGCTTCCACCCGTACCGCAGCGGCTCGAACTTCGTGCTCTTCGGTGGCGTCGACGACCCGCACGCCGTGTTCGAGGCGCTGCTGGCCCGAGGCATCCTGATCCGCGAGATCGGCCTGCCCAACACCCTCCGCGTCACGGCCGGCACCGAGATCGAGACGACCGCGTTCCTCGAGGCGATCGCCGCGTTCGCTCCGAACCGCCACGGGTAGTGCCCGAACCGCTTGCCCGAAGGGCATACGAAGCGCGCCGAGACGTGCCGAATCGGCCCGAATAGGATGGACGTATGACCACCCCGACCGCACGGCGGATCGCCCGCGTGCAGCGCGAGACGAGCGAATCGAGCATCGACCTGTCGGTCGACCTCGACGGCACCGGCACCAGCGACATCGAGACGGGCGTGCCGTTCTACGACCACCTGCTCACCGCGTTCGCGAAGCACTCGCTGACCGACCTCACCGTTCGGGCGACGGGCGACGTGCACATCGACGTTCATCACACCGTCGAGGACGTGGGCATCGTGCTGGGGCAGGCGATCCGCGAGTCGCTCGGCGACAAGCGCGGCATCTCGCGCTACGGCGACGCGCTGGTGCCGCTCGACGACGCACTCACGCAGGCCGTCGTCGACATCTCGGGGCGGCCGTACCTGGTGCACACCGGCGAGCCCGAGGGCTTCGAGTTCCACCTCATCGGCGGTCACTTCACGGGTTCGATGGTGCGGCACGTGTTCGAGGCGATCGCGTACAACGCGGCGCTCACCGTGCACGTGAACGTCCTCGCGGGCCGTGACCCGCACCACATCGCCGAGAGCGAGTTCAAGGCGTTCGCGCGCGCGTTCCGCCAGGCGAAGGCGTTCGACCCGCAGGTCAGCGGCGTCCCCTCGACGAAGGGCGCCCTGTGACGCGTCCGAAGCGGGTGGTGCTGCTCGACTACGGGTCGGGCAACGTCCACTCCGCTGCCAAGGCGCTCGAGCGTGCCGGAGCCGAGGTCGAGCTGACCGCCGATCGCACCGCGGCGCTCGAGGCCGACGGGCTCGTGGTTCCCGGCGTCGGCGCGTTCGCCGCGGTCATGCAGCAGCTTCGCGCGGTGCGCGGCGACGAGGTGGTCGACCGGCGACTCGCCGGCGGCAGGCCGGTGCTCGGCATCTGCGTCGGCATGCAGGTGATGTTCGAGCACGGCGTCGAGCGTGGCGTCGACACCGAGGGCCTCGGCGAGTGGCCGGGCTCGGTGACCGAACTGCCCGCCGAAGTGCTGCCGCACATGGGCTGGAACACGGTCGACGCAGGCGAGGGCAGCGTGCTGTTCGACGGCATCGAAGACGAGCGCTTCTACTTCGTGCATTCGTTCGCCGCGCAGTCGTGGTCACTCGACGTCATGCCGCCGTTCCCGCGGCCGAGCCTCACGTGGGCCGATCACGGCGGCCGGTTCCTTGCCGCCGTCGAGAACGGACCGCTGTCGGCGACGCAGTTCCACCCCGAGAAATCGGCCGAGGCCGGCATCAAGCTGCTCGCGAACTGGCTGCGATCGCTCGACTGAGAACTGAGCCGGCCTCAGTGATGGTCAACGCCGGGGCTCCGACGCGACTAGGATGCTGTGACTGTGCCGAACGCCGAATTTGCGGCATCCGATTCGAGGACAGTGATGAGTGAGTTCAACAAGACCCCCCGCCTGGTACTGCTTCCGGCGGTCGACGTCGCGGGGGGCAAGGCGGTCCGCCTGACCAAGGGCGAGGCCGGCACCGAGACGAGCTACGGCGACCCGGTCGACGCGGCGGTCGACTGGGCCGACCAGGGCGCCGAGTGGATCCACCTCGTCGACCTCGACGCGGCATTCGGTCGCGGATCCAACGGCGGCGTGCTGAAGAAGGTCATCCGCCAGGTCAGAGGTGTGAACGTCGAGCTCTCGGGCGGCATCCGCGACGACGCGTCGCTCGAGCACGCGCTCGAGATCGGCGCGAAGCGCATCAACCTCGGCACCGCGGCCCTCGAGAACCCCGAGTGGGCGGCCTCGGTCATCGCGCAGTACGGCGAGGCGATCGCCGTCGGCCTCGACGTGCGCGGCACGACGCTCGCCGCACGCGGCTGGACGAAGGACGGCGGCGACCTGTGGGCCGTCATGGACCGCCTCGAGGACGCCGGCGCTGCCCGCTACGTCGTCACCGACGTCACCAAGGACGGCACCCTGCAGGGGCCGAACGTCGACCTGCTTCGTCAGGTGATGGAGCGCACACGCCGCCCCGTCGTCGCGTCGGGCGGCATCTCGAGCCTCGACGACATCGCGACGCTCCGCGAGCTGGTTCCCCAGGGCCTCGAGGGCGCGATCGTGGGCAAGGCGCTGTACGCGGGCGCGTTCACGCTGCCCGAAGCCCTGGACGTCGCTTCGCACTGATGGTCGCGGACGCTGGGCGACCGGATACCCCGGGCGGCGACGCCGATTCGGCCGGTCGCCCCTGGGCGGGGCGGTCGTTCGAGCAGAACCCGCATGCGGCCGACGACGGCAGCGCACCGCCGCTGCTCGCGGCAGCCGTCGGCCGCTTCCGGTCGGGTGACGGCGGGCAGGCCGATGTCGTGCAGGCGTTCGGCGCCTCGCGGCTCCTGATCCCGCTGCTCGCCGAACTCGGCGACGGGGGAATCGAGCTCGGTGCGCACGGTCTCGCCATCGACAAGAGCCAGGAGCTCTCGATCGTCACGGTCGCCGGCCCCGACGGCCGGCGAGTGCTGCCGGTCTTCTCGTCGGTCGCGGCGATGTCGCGCTGGAATCCGGCTGCCCGGCCGGTGCCCGCCGACGGGGTGCGCGTCGCCCTGGCGGCCGCCGACGACGGCACCGACCTCGTCGTGCTCGACCCGGGCTCGCCCGGCGAGTTCGTGCTGCGCCGGCCGGCGGTCTGGGCGGTGGCGCAGTCGCGGCCGTGGCGACCGCCGTTCGAGTCCGATGAGGTGCAGGCGGCCTTCGAGCGCTCGATCGCGACCGAGCTCGCGGTCGTGGGCGTCGAGCTGCGCGCCGGAGACGCCGACGCGCGGCTCGCCGGCCCAGAGCTGGTGGTGCGCCTGGCCCTCGTGGCAGGTCTGACGCGCGAGGAGCTCGACGCCACGACGGCGCGCCTCGCCAGGCGGTGGGCGGCTGACGACCTGATCGCCACCGCGGTCGACTCGCTCACGGTGCGGCTCACCGCGAGCTGAGACATCCGCGCCGCGTCGATGCGCGCCCGAGCGACCCGACGATCGCCCGGTCTGCAGTCGAGGGTGTCGTCGCGTGTGCCGTTCGCTCCCGTCCAGATCGCTCAACGGCGTACGCGATAGCGCAGGTGAAGCACCCGGTTGCCCTCGATCACCACGTCGGGGTCCTCCAAGAGGTGCTGCGCGCGGACCGACCCGAAGTACCGCTTGCCGGACCCGAACACGACGGGTGCGACATCCATGCGCACCTCGTCGACCAGGCCCGCGACGAGTGCCTGGCCACCGACGTCGCCTGCGGCGAACTCGACGATGCGGTCACCCGCAAGCTCCCGCGCCCTGTCCACGGCGGCCTCGATGCCGTCGACGAAGTGGAACGGCGCCTCGGGATCCCAGCCTTCGGGCCTGCCCCGGTGGGTCACGACGACGACGTGGTCGATCCCGCTCGGCGGCGTCCCGTCCCAGCCGTCCGTGATGTCGAAGACGTGGCGACCGGCGATCGTCACCCCGACCTGATCCCAGTACGGCCGGATGTGGTCGTAGGACGCCTGCGACACCTTCAAGACGCCGCTGTCATCCAGCGGCACGTCACCGCTGACCAACCACTCGAACAGCGGTCCCGGATCGTCGTTCTCGTCGGCGATGAAGCCGTCGACCGACACCGAGGCATTCATGACCACTGTGCTCATGGGGCGCTCCTCTGCGTTGGAATACCTTCTGGTGAGGAGTTGCTCGCTGTCGCGCTTGAAGGAAATCACTCGGCCGGCAGCGACCAGAGCCGCCTCCACCCGGCCGGGTGCTCGCGCAGGAGCCGCCGCCGCAGCATGCTGGACCCGTACTCCTCGCCCTCCTCGCCGACAGTATCGCCGACGCTCCGCCCCGCCCACACCCCGCAGGGGAAGAGCCGGATTGCCGCTGCGGCGCGCGCGGCGCATGATGGGCGTGTCGTTCGAGGGGAGCACGACATGCCCGATGACGAGTACACGGCGGTGCTGGCCGCGGCCGAGCACCACGCGCGCGAGTGGCTGAACTCGGTGGGGGAGCGGCCGGTCGCTGCGGCTGCGACACCCGAGGAGGTCGCTGCGGCGCTCGGTACCGAACTCGATGATGAAGGCCGCGATCCCGCCGCCGTCATCGACGAGCTGGCCGAGGCGATCGAGCCGGGACTCACGGCGATGTCGTCGCCGCGGTTCTACGGGTTCGTGATCGGTGGCATCCACCCCGCCGCGCTCGGCGCGGACTGGCTCGTCTCGGCATGGGACCAGAACACCGGCTCGCGCATCCCGACGCCGGGCACCGCAGCCGTCGAGGAACTGGCCGCGAGGTGGCTGCTCGACCTCTTCGGGCTGCCGCCGGGCAGCGGGGTCGGCTTCGTCACCGGCGGCACCACGGCGAACCTCTCGTGCGTGCTGTCCGCGCGGGGCGAGGTGCTGCGGCGAGCCGGATGGGACGTCGAACGCGATGGCCTGGCGGGCGCACCCCCGGTGCGGTTCCTCGCCGGCGACGCCGTGCACAGCTCGATGGCGCTCGCGGGCCGGATGGCGGGCCTCGGCCTGCCGCGCACGGTCGGGGCCGACGACGAGGGCCGTATCGACGTGCGCGGCCTCGAGGCCGCGCTCGCCGAGGGCGCCGGGCCGGTGATCGTCGCGCTGCAGGCCGGCGACGTGCACTCGGGCGCCTTCGACGACTTCGCGGCGGCGATCGACGTCGCGCACGCCGCGGGCGCGTGGGTGCACGTCGACGGGGCATTCGGGCTGTGGGCGTCGGCGAGTCCGTCGCTGCGGCACCTCGTGACGGGCTTCGAGGCGGCCGACTCATGGGCGACCGACGCGCATAAGACGCTCAACGTGCCCTACGACTGCGGCGTGGCGATCGTACGCGACGAGTCGGCGATGGCGGCGGCGCTCGGCGCCCACGCGGCGTACCTGCCCGTCCCCGGCGCCGTGTCCGAACCGTACGATCACACGCCCGAGTTGTCGCGCCGGGCCCGCGGCGTGTCCGTGTGGGCGACGCTGCGCTCGCTCGGACGGGCCGGCGTCGCCGACCTCGTCGACGGCCTCGTCGCATCGGCTCGCGACCTCGCCGACGGCCTCGCCGCCCTGCCCGGGCTCGAGATCGTCAACGACGTCGTCTTCACGCAGGTCTGCGTCGCGGCCGAGGACGACGCACGCACGGCGGCGCTCGTGCGCGGTCTGGTCGACGACGGCGTCGTCTGGGCATCGCCGTCGCGCTGGAGGGGTCGCGAGATCGTGCGCTTCTCGGTGAGCAATCGAGGCACGGATGCCACGGAGGTGGCCCGCACGATCGAAGCCGTCGAGCGGGTGCTCGGCGAACTGCCCTCGGACGGCTGAACGGCGCCGACCGCAGCGCTGCGCGGATGTCGGCGGTGCGCGGCAGGATGGACGGGATGGTGGATGCCCCGCTCGACGCCTTCTCGGAAGCCACGCGCACGTGGTTCGCCGAGTCGTTCCGCGCGCCGACGACCGTGCAGGCCGCCGCGTGGGCGGCGATCGGGCGCGGCGCGCACGCCCTGGTCGTCGCGCCGACGGGGTCGGGCAAGACGCTGTCGGCGTTCCTCTCGGCGATCGACCGGCTGCACGCCGAGCCGCCGCCGACCGAGTCCGGCACGCGTGTCGTGTACCTCTCGCCGCTGAAGGCGCTCGGCGTCGACGTCGAACGCAACCTGCGGGCGCCGCTCACCGGTATCGCACGGGTGTCCGAGCGACTCGGCGTCGAGCCGCCGCACGTGAGCGTCGGGGTGCGCTCGGGCGACACCCCCGCCTCCGACCGGCGTGCGCTGCTGCGTACGCCGCCCGACATCCTCATCACCACGCCCGAGTCGCTGTTCCTCATGCTCACCTCGCAGGCGCGCGAAACCCTTCGCACCGTCGAGACGGTGATCGTCGACGAGATCCACGCAGTCGCGGCGACGAAGCGCGGCGCGCACCTCGCGCTCTCGCTCGAGCGCCTCGACGCGCTGCTGCCGAAGCCCGCCCAGCGCATCGGGCTCTCGGCGACGGTGCGGCCGGTCGACGAGGTGGCGCGGTTCCTCTGCGCGAGCGCGCCGGTCGAGATCGTCGCCCCGCCGAGCGAGAAGCGGTTCGACCTGCGGGTGGTGGTGCCGGTCGAAGACATGGCGCAGCTGCCCGCGAACGACGACGCGACCGGGTCGATCTGGCCGCACGTCGAGGAGGCGATCCTCGACCAGGTGCTGGCGCACCGATCGTCGATCGTGTTCGCCAACTCCCGCAGGCTCGCCGAACGCCTCACGGCGCGATTGAACGAACTCGCGCTCGAGGCATCCGAACGCGACGCGCTCCTCGTGGCCAACGCGGCGACCGGTCCGCCCGCTGCGGTCATGGCGCAGTCGGGCTCGACGTCTGGCGCGCCGCAGGTGCTCGCCCGCGCCCATCACGGCTCGGTGAGCAAAGAGCAGCGCGCCGAGATCGAAGACGACCTGAAGAGCGGGCGGCTGCGCTGCGTGGTGGCGACGTCGAGCCTCGAACTCGGCATCGACATGGGCGCGGTCGACCTGGTCGTGCAGGTCGAGTCGCCGCCCTCGGTCTCGAGCGGGCTGCAGCGGCTCGGCCGAGCCGGCCACCAGGTGGGCGAGGTGTCGCGCGGGGTGATCTTCCCGAAGCAGCGCGCCGACCTCGTGCACGCAGCGGTCACGAGCGAGCGCATGCTCGCGGGCGCGATCGAGACCATGCGGGTGCCGGCGAACCCGCTCGACATCCTCGCCCAGCAGACCATCGCGGCCGCCGCGGTCGATCCGCTCGACGTCGACGGGTGGTTCGACGCGGTGCGGCGTGCGGCGCCGTTCGCCGGTCTGCCGAGGTCGGCGTACGAGGCGACGCTCGACCTGCTCGCCGGCCGCTATCCGTCCGACCGCTTCGGCGAGCTGCGCCCGCGCATCGTGTGGGATCGCCAGGCCGGCACGATCGTCGGCCGCCCCGGTGCGCAACGGCTCGCCGTCACCAGCGGCGGCACGATCCCCGATCGAGGCATGTTCGGCGTGTTCCTCGTCGGCGACGAGGCGGGCGGTCGGCGCGTGGGCGAACTCGACGAAGAGATGGTCTACGAGTCGCGAGTCGGCGACGTGTTCGCGCTCGGCGCGACGAGCTGGCGCATCCAAGAGATCACGTTCGATCGGGTGAACGTGGTGCCCGCGTTCGGACAGCCCGGGCGGGTGCCGTTCTGGAAGGGCGACGGGCTCGGCCGGCCCGCCGAGCTCGGGCGGGCCCTCGGCGGGTTCATGCGCGAGCTCTCGACGGCCGCCGTCGCCGACGCGCAGGTGCGCATCACCGCCGCCGGCCTCGACCGATTCGCGGCCGCGAATCTGCTCGCCTTCCTCGCCGACCAGCGCAAGGCAACCGGGCACGTGCCGAGCGATCGCACGCTGGTGGTCGAACGCACCCGCGACGAGTTGGGCGACTGGCGGGTCATCCTGCACTCGCCGTTCGGCATGCCGGTGCACGCACCGTGGGCACTCGCGGTGGCCGCACGGGTGCGTGAGCGGCACGGCGTCGACGGTGCTGCGGTCGCCGCCGACGACGGCATCATCGTGCGCATTCCCGACACCGGGGTCGATCCGCCGGGTGCCGACCTGTTCGTGTTCGAGGCCGACGAGCTCGAACAGCTCGTGACCGACGAGGTGGGCAGTTCGGCGCTGTTCGCGAGCCGATTCCGCGAGTGCGCGGCACGCGCCCTGCTGCTGCCGAACTACCAGCCCGGGCGGCGCTCGCCGCTCTGGCAGCAGCGCCAGCGCGCCGCGCAGCTGCTCGAGGTCGCGAGCGCCTTCCCGACCTTCCCGATCATCCTCGAGACCGTGCGCGAGGTGCTGCAAGACGTCTACGACGTGCCCGCGCTGACCGAGCTCGCGCGCGACATCGCCGCACGGCGGGTGCGCCTGGTCGAGACCACGACGGATTCGCCGAGCCCCTTCGCCAGCTCACTCCTGTTCGGCTACGTCGGCGCGTTCATGTACGAGGGCGACTCGCCCCTGGCCGAGCGCAGAGCGGCCGCGCTGGCGATCGACTCGGCCCTGCTCGGCGAGCTCCTCGGCCGGGTCGAGTTGCGCGAGCTGCTCGACCCCGGCGTCATCGAGCAGACCGAGCGCGAGCTGCAGCGACTCGCCGACGACCGCAGGGTGCGCGGCACCGAGGGCGTCGCCGACCTGCTTCGCGTGCTCGGTCCGCTGACCGACGACGAGGTCGCCGCACGCGTCGCCGACGACACGGATGCCTCGTCGGCGACCGCCGAGCTCATCGCGGCGCGGCGAGCGGTGCGGCTCACCTTCGCGGGGCGCGAGCACGTCGCTGCCGTCGAGGACGTCGGTCGGCTGCGTGATGCGCTCGGCGTCCCGGTGCCACCGGGCGTCGCCGTGGCGTTCGCCGAGCACGTCGGCGATCCGCTCGGCGATCTGGTCGGCCGGTATGCGCGTACGCACGGCCCGTTCGGCGCAGAGGAGGCCGCCGATCGGTTCGGTATCGGGGTCGCGGTCGCGAAGGCCGCGCTGCGCCGGCTCGCCGACGAGCGGCGCGTCGTCGAGGGCGAGTTCCGCCCGAACGGCACCACGACCGAGTGGTGCGACGCCGAGGTGCTGCGGCGGCTTCGCCGGCGCTCGCTGGCCGCGCTGCGCCACGAGGTCGAGCCAGTGCCGCAGCGGGCACTGGCGAGGTTCCTGCCCGAGTGGCAGCACGTCGGCCGGCCGCTGCGCGGCATCGACGGCGTGCTGGCGGCGATCGAGCAGCTCGAAGGCGCGCGCCTTCCCGCGTCGGCGTGGGAATCGCTGGTGCTCCCGGCACGAGTCTCCGACTACAGCCCCGCGATGCTCGACGAGCTGATGGCGACCGGCGAGGTCGTGTGGGCGGGCGCCGGCGCGCTCGCCGGCGACGACGGGTGGGTCACACTGCACCTGGCCGAGTCGGCGCCGCTCACGCTCGAGCCGGCGCTCGAGGTCGAGACGACGCCGTTGCAGCGCGAGATCCTCGTCGCCCTCGGGTCGGGCGGCGCCTACTTCTTCCGCCAGCTCGCCGACGCGGTTGGCAGCTTCGGTGAACTCGAGAGCCCCGTCGCCGACGACGAACTGGTCGAGGCGCTGTGGGGCCTCGCCTGGGCCGGTCTGATCACGAACGACACGTTCGCCCCGCTGCGCGCGCTCGTCGCGGGCGGGCGCAGCGCGCACAAGGCTCCGCGCCAAACGCCCAGGTCGCGGATGCTCCGGGGCAGGTCGCTCCCGCGACCCAGCATGCCGAGCCGTACCGGGCCGCCCTCGGTCGCGGGCCGGTGGTCGATCCTGCCGGTTCCCGACGACGATGCCACCCGCCGTGCGCACGCCCTCGGCGAGATGTTGCTCGACCGGTACGGCGTGGTCACGCGCGGCACCGCCGTCGCCGAAGGGGTCATCGGCGGGTTCGCGCTCGTCTACCGCACGCTGCGCGGATTCGAGGAGTCGGGTCGCGCGCGCCGCGGCTACTTCGTCGACCGGCTCGGCGCCGCGCAGTTCGCCGGCGCGGGTGCGGTCGACCGCCTGCGGGGCTATGCCGATCGCGACGACCGGCCGACCGCCGACGAGCCGAAGGTCGTCGTGCTCGCCGCGACCGACCCGGCGAACGCGTACGGCGCCGCCCTGGGCTGGCCCGATCCGCCGGGCGAGAGCTCGCACCGTGCGGCGCGCAAGGCCGGGGCGCTCGTCGCCCTCGTCGACGGCGAGCTCGTCGGTTACGTCGAACGCGGCGGCAAGACCATGCTCGCCTACGTCGACGACGAACGGGTGCTGCGGGCGGCTGCCGACGCGATCGCCGGACTCGTTCGCAGCGGCCGCGTCCGGCGGCTCGCGGTCGAGAGCGTCAACGGCGGCTTCGTCATCGGCACACCGCTCGGCCGGGCGCTGCAGGCCGCCGGGTTCGCCGAGACGCCGAAGGGGCTCCGCATCGATGCCCGAGGGTGACACCGTCTTCCAGACCGCAGTGCGGCTCCGGCGGGCGCTCGAGGGCCGGCTGCTCACCCGCACCGACTTCCGGGTGCCGAGGTTCGCGACCGTCGACCTGTCGGGCCGCACGGTCGACGAGGTCGCCGCGCGCGGCAAACACCTGCTCATTCGCACGGGCGATGCCACAATCCACTCCCACCTGAAGATGGAGGGCAGCTGGCGGGTGTTCCGGCCGGGCGAGCGGTGGAACCGCCCGGCTCACCTGGCTCGCGCGGTGCTCGAGACGTCCGACGCGGTGGCGGTGGGGTTCGAGCTCGGCATGGTCGAGGTCATCGCGCGCGACGCCGAGCCCGATGCGGTCGGATACCTCGGGCCCGACCTGCTCGGACCCGACTGGGATGCCGGAGAGGCGGTGCGACGTATCGCGACAGCTCCCGACGTGCCGATCGCGGTGGCCCTGCTCGACCAGCGCAACCTCGCCGGCCTCGGCAACGTCTACGTCAACGAGCTGTGCTTCCTCCGAGGCATCCGACCGCACCGGCGCATCGGCGACGTGTCCGACCTCGACGCGGTCGTCGACCTGGGGCGACGGCTCATCGTCGCGAACCGCGACCGCATCGCGCGGGTGACCACGGGCGTCGACCGACGCGGTGAGCGACTCTGGGTCTACGGGCGCGGCGGCGAGCCGTGCCGCCGCTGCGGCACTCGCATCGACCGGGGCGAGCTCGGCCGCGTCGAGGGTGAGGAGCGCGTCACGTTCTGGTGCCCGAACTGCCAGCGGTGAGCGTGCAACGGCGCAGACGGACGGAACGGCTCAGGTGACCGGCCCCGTCCACTTCTCACCGGGCCCGTGCCCGATCGCGTCGGGGATGGGGGAGGCCTCGCGGAACGCCAGCTGCAGCGACCGCAGTCCGTCGCGCAGGCTGCGTGCGTGCATGTCGCTGATCTCGGGGGCGCCGGCCGTGATGAGCCCCGCGAGGGCGTTGATGAGCTTGCGCGCCTCGTCGAGGTCGAGCTGCGCGTCGGGGTCGTCGGCGAGCCCGACCTTGACCGCCGCGGCGCTCATCAGGTGCACGGCGGCGGTCGTGATGATCTCGACCGCGGGCACCTCGGCGATGTCGCGGGTGGCTTCGTCGACCGCGTCGGCTGCGGCCTCGTCGGCCTCGGGCACGGTCGTGGGCTCGTCGGAACTGTGGGTCACCGGATTCCTCTGCTAGACTGTTTCGGGCTCCGGGGCCAGTTCCCCGGTACGAAAGTGGAGATTCTCCCACCCGCGCATACCGCTTCATCAAGGTTACCGGGTCGTTGCACTCCGCCCGCGTCGTCACGGCGCGGGTAGACAGGGTGCTGCAAGAGCCCACGGAACGGCAGGTTCCGTGGGGGTTCTGCGTGGATCTCCGCTCTCGTTTCGCCGGGCGGCATCCGTCTCCCGTCGAAGCTCATGAAGACAGCTTGAGCAGAGGAGACACGCATCAGCGATCCGCGTACCAATGACCGTATCCGCGTCCCCGAGGTCCGCCTCGTGGGCCCCGGCGGAGAACAGGTCGGCGTCGTGAAGATCGAGGTGGCCCTGCGGCTCGCGCAGGAGGCAGACCTCGACCTCGTCGAGGTCGCTCCGAACTCGCGTCCGCCGGTCGTCAAGATCATGGACTACGGCAAGTACAAGTACGAGGCTGCGCAGAAGGCGAAGGAAGCCCGGCGCAACCAGGCGAACACCATCCTCAAAGAGGTCCGGTTCCGCCTCAAGATCGACAAGCACGACTACGAGACCAAGATGAAGCGCGCCGTGGGCTTCCTGAAGGCCGGCGACAAGGTGAAGGCCATGATCCTATTCCGGGGTCGCGAGCAGTCGCGTCCCGAGATGGGCGTGCGCCTCCTGCAGCGCTTCGCTGAAGACGTGGCGGAGTTCGGCACCGTCGAGCACAACCCCACGATCGACGGCCGCAACATGGTCATGGTCATCGCTCCTCTGAAGAACAAGTCCGAGGCCAAGGCCGAGCAGAACGCACAACGTGCTGCGGCGAAGGCGCGCCCGGCGGCGGAAGCCGTCGCGGAGTCCGAGGCGCAGTAACCCCCACTCCGCCACCCGTGGCGGCAGAACCAAGGAGAAACACGAGAATGCCGAAGCAGAAGACCCACTCCGGGTCCAAGAAGCGCTTCAAGATCACCGGTACCGGCAAGCTCAAGAAGCAGCAGGCCGGCATGCGCCACAACCTCGAGGGCAAGTCCTCGGTGCGCACCCGCCGTCTCAACCAGGACAAGGTCCTGTCGGCGCCCGACACCAAGGTCATCAAGAAGCTCCTCGGCCGCTGACCCGGCCAGACCCGTAAGGAAGAAACAGTCATGGCAAGAGTGAAGAGGGCCGTCAACGCCCACAAGAAGCGTCGGGTCATCCTCGAGCGCGCCGAGGGCTACCGCGGTCAGCGGTCGCGCCTCTACCGCAAGGCGAAGGAGCAGGTCACCCACTCCCTCGTCTACGCGTACAACGACCGCCGCGCGAAGAAGGGCGACTTCCGTCGCCTCTGGATCCAGCGCATCAACGCGGCCTCGCGTCAGCACGGCCTCACCTACAACCGCTTCATCCAGGGCCTGAACCTGGCCGGCATCGAGGTCGACCGTCGCATCCTCGCCGAGCTCGCCGTCAACGAGCCCGCGACGTTCGCGGCGCTCGTCGAGTCGGCGAAGCAGGCGCTTCCGGGCGACGTCAACGCGCCCAAGAACGCGGCGTAAGCCCGCTTCGGCACGAACGGCCCGGCACCCTTCGGGGAGCCGGGCCGTTTCGCATGCCCCGGATGCCTCGCGGCACGCGCCGTCCCATCGCGCATTCGTTCGTCGGGGTCGCTCGTGGTCGCTCCGCGACCCGGCACGCGACCACGAGCGACCCCGTGAGGTCAGGCGAGCAGGCGGGATGCCTCGCGCGCGGCGCCGCGGCGAGGCATCCGGCCGTCCCTAGACTGGACGCATGCTCGAGAACCCGCGATCGCCGCGCGTGCGCGCGGTGGCGAAGCTCGCGAAGAAGCCCGCCCGACACGAGAGCGGCCTGTTCCTGCTCGAGGGACCGCAGGCGGTGTCCGAGGCCCTGCGATTCCGCCCCGAACTCGTGGTCGAGCTGTTCGCCACTCCCACCGCGTTCGAGCGGTACGACCAGCTCGCACGAGCGGCGTTCGCGGCCGACCTCGAGGTCGAATTCGTCACCGAGGAGGTGCTCGACGCGATGGCGGACACCGTCACGCCGCAGGGCTTCGTCGCGGTGTGCCGGCAGTTCCCGACGGCGGTGAAGGACGTCTTCGCCCAGAAGCCTCGACTCGTTGCGATCCTCGAGGAGGTGCGCGACCCCGGCAACGCCGGCACCATCGTGCGTGCGGCCGACGCCGCAGGCGCCGATGCGGTGATCTTCTCGGGTCGCGCCGTCGACCTGTACAACCCGAAGGTCGTGCGGTCGACGACGGGGTCGATCTTCCACCTGCCGGTCGCCGTCGGCGCGCATCTCGACGACGTGCTGTCGCGCGCGAGAGAGGCCGGGCTCGCGGTACTCGCGGCGGACGTGAAGGGCGAGGATCTGCTGTCAGTCCGCGAGGAGGGCGTGCTCGCCGGTCCGACCGCGTGGCTCTTCGGCAACGAGGCGCACGGGCTCGACGACGACCAGCTCGCGCTCGCCGATCGCGTGGTGACGGTGCCCATCTACGGGCATGCCGAATCGATGAACCTCGCGACCGCGGCATCCGTCTGCCTCTACGAGAGCGCCTTCGCGCACCGCAGCTGAGCACTCCTCGCGCGTCACGAATCGATAACCGCCTCGCCGCGTCCGTGGCGTGTCGGTGCCGAACCTCCCTAGTTTGGGGGAATGAGCACCTCGCAGCCGGCTTCGCCCACGCCGGCCACCACCCCGGCGCCGACCTCGAACATCTCCGTCCGGCGCGGCGAGCCGCTTGTCGTGATCGAGCACGTCAACAAGCACTTCGGCGACCTGCACGTGCTGAACGACATCAACACCGTCGTGAACCGCGGTGAGGTGGTCGTGGTGATCGGCCCGTCGGGGTCGGGCAAGTCCACGCTGTGCCGTGCGATCAATCGGCTCGAGACCATCGACTCCGGCACGATCACCATCGACGGTCAGCGTCTGCCCGAGGAGGGCAAGGGACTCGCGAAGCTGCGCGCCGATGTCGGCATGGTGTTCCAGTCGTTCAACCTGTTCGCGCACAAGACCGTGCTCGAGAACGTGACGCTCGCGCCCATCAAGGTGAAGGGCATGAAGCGCAAGGACGCCGAGCAGAAGGCGATGGAGCTGCTCGAGCGGGTCGGCGTCGCGAACCAGGCGAAGAAGCTGCCGGCACAGCTCTCGGGCGGCCAGCAGCAGCGTGTCGCGATCGCCCGTTCGCTCGCGATGAACCCGAAGGTCATCCTCATGGACGAGCCCACGAGCGCGCTCGACCCCGAGATGATCAACGAGGTCCTCGACGTCATGGTCGGCCTCGCCGACCAGGGCATGACCATGATCGTCGTCACCCACGAGATGGGCTTCGCACGCAAGGCGGCCGACCGCGTGCTGTTCATGGCCGACGGCCGCATCGTCGAGGAGGCGCCGCCGGCCGAGTTCTTCGACCACCCGAAGTCCGATCGGGCGAAGGACTTCCTCTCCAAGATCCTCGCGCACTAGACCTGCGCTGCCACGAGCGGCGAGGAAACACCACACAGGAGAAGAGGCAAAGAGATGACACGTATGAGAATCGCGCTCGCGGCGGCTGCCGCCGCAACCGCGCTCGTGCTCGCCGGCTGTGCCGGCGGCGACACCGGTGCTACCGAGGAGCCCGCCGACGAGACGGCCCCCACCTTCCCCGCGGGCAGCACAATGGAGCGTCTCTCGGAGGCGGGCACCATCACGGTCGGCACGAAGTTCGACCAGCCGCTCTTCGGCCTCGTCGGCCCCGACGGCGTGCCCGTCGGCTTCGACGTCGAGATCGCCAAGATCATCGCGAGCGAACTCGGTATCGATGAAGAGAACATCGAGTGGGTCGAGACCGTGTCGGCCAACCGCGAGCCGTTCATCGAGAACGGCCAGGTCGACATCGTGGTGGCGACGTACACGATCAACGACGCCCGCAAGGAGGTCGTCTCGTTCGCGGGCCCGTACTTCATGGCCGGCCAGTCGATCCTCGTGCTGTCCGACAACGACGACATCAAGAGCGAAGACGACCTCGTCGGCCAGCCGGTGTGCTCGGTCACGGGCTCGACGCCCGCGGCGAACCTGAAGGAGCTCGGCGCCGAGGTGCTCGAGACCGACACGTACACCAACTGCCTGGAGCCGCTTCGCAGCGGCCAGGTCGTCGCCGTGTCGACCGACAACGTGATCCTGGCGGGCCTCGTGGCCCAGAACGAGGGCGAGTTCAAGGTCGTCGGCAAGCCGTTCACCGAGGAGCCGTACGGCATCGGGCTGAAGCTCGACGACACCGAGTTCCGGATGTGGATCAACGACGTGCTCGAGGCGTCGTTCGAGGACGGCCGGTACGAGGAGGCGTGGAACTCCACCGCCGGAACCGTCCTGCCGTTCGTCGATCCGCCCGCGGTCGACCGCTACTGATCGGTTCGCGGCCCGGGCGTTCGAGCGCCCGGGCCGCACCACCGCCCGACGGGCACAGAAAGGAGGAGCGTGGACGTCGTCATCGACAATCTGCCGACCTACTGGCGCGGCTTCAGCATGACCCTGCTGCTGCTTGGCGTCAGCGGGGTCTCGGCCCTCGTGATCGGCACGCTCATCGCCGCGATGCGCATCTCGCCGGTGGCGTCGCTGCGCGGGTTCGCGACGACGTACACCGAGATCGTGCGCAACACGCCGCTCACGCTGGTGCTGTTCTTCTGCGCGATCATCCTTCCGTACCTCGGTTCGCGTCTCGACTACGCGACCGCAGCCATGATCGGGCTCTCGGTGTACACGTCGCCGTTCGTGGCGGAGGCGCTGCGGTCGGGAATCAACGGCGTGCCGGTGGGTCAGGCCGAGGCCGCGCGGAGCGTGGGCCTCGGGTTCGGGCAGACGGTGAGCCTCATCGTGCTTCCGCAGGCGTTCCGCATGACCATCCCGCCGTTGATCAACGTCTTCATCGCGTTGACGAAGAACACTTCGGTGGCGGGCGGGTTTTTCGTCTTCGAGACCTTCGCAGCCGCTCGTGAACTCGCGAACGCGCACGGGAACGCCGTCATCGCGGTGCTGCTCGGCGCCGCGACCCTGTATCTCGCGATCACGATCCCGCTGGGCGTGATCGCGGCCCAGCTCGAGCGGAAGTGGGTGGTGCAGCGATGAGCGGTTCGAGTGTGCTGTTCGATGCTCCGGGCCCCAGGGCCCGCCGAGTCTCGCTGATCTCGTCGATCGTCGCGGGCGTCCTCATCCTCGCCGCGCTCGGTTGGATCGCGCTCACGCTCGCGGCCCCGCGCGAGAGCGGCGGCATCACCCTGCCCGGCTTCTTCGATCCCAGCCGGTGGGACATCTTCGCCGACCCGCAGGTGTGGCGCTTCATCATCTTCGAAGGCGTGTGGGGCACGCTGCGTGCGGCGCTGACCGCTGCGGTGCTGGCGGTGGCGGCGGGCATCCTGTTCTCCCTGCTGCGCAGCTCGGAGATCGCGTGGATCCGTATCCCGACCGCGATCGTGCTCGAGTTCTTCCGCGGCATGCCCGTGCTGCTGATGATGCTCTTCATCCTCCTGGTGCTGCAGACCGGGGCGTTCTGGGCGGTCGTGGCCGCGCTGACGCTCTACAACGGCGCGCTGATCGGCGAGGCGCTTCGCGCGGGACTCGCCGCGTTGCCGCGAGGCCAGCGCGAGGCGGGTCTCAGCCTCGGGATGCGGTCGCTGCAGTCGAAGATGCTCGTCGAGTTCCCGCAGGCGTTCCGCCAGATGCTCCCGATCATCGTCGCTCAGCTCGTCGTGCTGTTGAAGGACACGTCGCTCGGCTACATCGTCGGCTACGTCGAACTCATGCGCGTCACGCTCAACAACCTCGCGAGCTTCTACGGCAACCGCTACCTCTTCTCGCTCTTCGTCGTCGCGCTGGCGTTGTATCTCACGATGAACCTCCTGCTCTCGTGGTTCGCCAGGTGGCTGTCCAAGCGCACCGCTGCTCGATCGAGCGGTCAGCGGCTGCCACCCGACGACCCCGGCCAGGCGATGCTCCTGGCGAAGGCGAATGCCGAAGCGCGCCGCTCCGATACGGGACACTCCGCGGGCGGACCGCTCGTTTAGCCGGTCGGATGCCTCGCGCCCGCGCCGGTAGACTCGTTGCTCGTGTCCGAGCCCAGTGAAATCACCGAACCCGCGGTCGACGCGGCCGTCGAAGCGGCGCTCGCCGCGATCGCGGCGGCGAACGACTCCGCCGTGCTGAAGCAGGCCCGCGCCGAGCACTCCGGCGAGAAGTCGACGCTTGCGAAGCTGAACGCGCTGCTGCGCGATGTGCCGAACGACCAGAAGGCCGCCCTCGGCAAGCTCGTGGGGCAGGCCCGCGGCCGGGTGAACCAGGCGTTCGCCGCGCGAGAGGCCGAGATCACGGCCGCCGAGGCCGAGGCGCAGCTGGCCGCAGAGGCGGTCGACGTCACGGCGTTGCCGTCGCGACGCCGCACGGGTGCGAGGCATCCGCTGACCCTGCTGCAGGACCGGGTGAGCGAGGTGTTCACCGGGATGGGCTGGGAGATCGCCGAAGGCCCCGAGGTCGAGAGCGAGTGGTTCAACTTCGACGCGCTGAACTTCGACGCCGACCACCCCGCGCGTGCGATGCAGGACACCTTCTTCATCGACCCGCCCGAGGCGCACCTCGTGCTGCGCACGCACACCAGCCCGGTGCAGGTGCGCGCGATGCTCGACCGCGAGGTGCCGATCTACGTGCTCGCTCCGGGTCGGGTGTACCGCACCGACGAGTTCGACGCCACGCACCTTCCGGTGTTCATGCAGTTCGAGGGGCTCGCGGTCGACCGGGGCCTCACGATGGCCCACCTGAAGGGCACCCTCGACCACTTCGTGAAGTCGATCTTCGGCGACGAGGCCAAGGTGCGCCTGCGGCCGAGCTTCTTCCCGTTCACCGAGCCGAGCGCCGAGCTCGACTTCTGGCACCCGACCTTCAAGGGCGGCGCGCGCTGGATCGAGTGGGGTGGCTGCGGCATGGTGCACCCGAACGTGCTGCGTTCGGCGGGCATCGACCCCGAGGTGTACTCGGGCTTCGCGTTCGGCATGGGCATCGAGCGCGGGCTCATGCTCCGCAACGACGTCCAGGACATGCGCGACATGGCCGAGGGCGACATCCGCTTCTCCCAGCAGTTCGGAATGGTGGTCTGACGATGCGAGTACCCCTGAGCTGGCTCGCCGAGTACGTCGAGCTCGTGCCCGGCACGACGCCCGAAGAGGTGCACGCCGCCCTGGTGAAGGTCGGCCTCGAAGAAGAGGACGTGCACACGTTCGAGGTGCAGGGCCCGATCGTGGTGGGCGAGGTGCTCGACTTCGTCGAGGAGCCGCAGTCCAACGGCAAGATCATCCGCTGGTGTCAGGTTCGCGTCGCACCCGACGGTGAGCAGGCGGCCGACGGCGGCGAGGCCGTGCACGGCATCGTCTGCGGCGCCCGCAACTTCTTCGTCGGCGACCAGGTCGTCGTGACGCTGCCCGGCTCGGTGCTGCCCGGCCCGTTCCCGATCGCGGCGCGGAAGACCTACGGGCACGTCTCCGACGGCATGATCGCCTCGGCGCGCGAGCTCGGTCTCGGTGAAGACCACGACGGAATCCTGCGGCTGTCGACGCTCGGCATCGAGGCGCCGGTCGGCACCGACGCGATCGCGCTGCTCGGCCTCGACGACGCGGCGATCGAGATCAACGTCACGCCCGACCGCGGCTACGCGTTCTCGATCCGCGGCGTGGCGCGCGAGTACGCGCATGCCACGGGCGCCCGGTTCCGCGACCCGGTCGAGCGGGCCGAGGTGGCGGATGTCTCGGGCGACGCGTTCCCCGTCGAGATCCGCGACGAGGCGCCGATCCGCGGAAAGATCGGTGCGAGCGTGTTCGCGACCCGTATCGTGCGCGGTGTCGACCCGTCGCGCCCGACGCCCCCGTGGATGATCGCCCGGCTGAAGCTCGCCGGCATCCGATCGCTGTCGCTGCTCGTCGACATCACCAACTACGTCATGCTCGAGCTCGGCCAGCCGATCCACGGCTACGACCTCGACCGCCTGCAGGGCGGCATCGTCGTGCGGCGCGCGCAGCCGGGCGAGCAGCTGACCACGCTCGACGAGAAGGAGCGCACGCTCGACGCCGAAGACCTGCTCATCACCGACGACCGCGGCCCCATCGGCCTCGCGGGCGTCATGGGCGGCGCCGACACCGAGATGGGCGAGTCGACCCGCAATGTGCTCATCGAGGCGGCGAACTTCGACCCCGTGTCGATCGCGCGCACCGCGCGCCGGCACAAGCTGCCCAGCGAGGCATCCAAGCGCTTCGAGCGCGGTGTCGACCCGCAGATCGCCGAGGCGGCCGCGGCGCGCGTGGCGCAGCTCATGGTCGAGCTCGCCGGCGGCACCGCCGACACGGGCTCGATCGTCGGCGAGGCACCCGGCCGCACCGCGATCCTGCTGCCGCACGGCTTCGTCACCGCGCTCGTCGGCGTCGAGGCGACCGACGACGAGGTGCACGACGCGCTCGCCGAGATCGGCGGCGCTGTCACCGGTACCGATGCCGGTTTCGAGGTCGTGCCGCCGAGCTGGCGCCCCGACCTGCAGCTCAAGCAGGATCTGGCCGAAGAGGTCGCCCGGCTCGTCGGCTACCACCGCATCCCGTCGGTGCTGCCCGTCGCCCCACCCGGTCGCGGCCTCACGCGCTCGCAGCGCCTGCGCAAGCAGGTCGCCGACGTGCTCGCGGGTGCCGGCGCCACCGAGGTGCTCGCGTTCCCATTCGTGACCGCCGACGAGAACCTCAGGTTCGGCAGCGTCGACGGGGCATCCGTGCCGCAGGTGAAGGTGGCGAACGCGCTCGACGCGTCGACGCCGTACCTGCGCCGCTCGCTGCTGCCCGGGCTCATCGACGTGGCGCGTCGCAATCTCTCGCGCGGGTTCACCGACCTCGACCTGTTCGAGCTCGGCCTGGTGTTCCTGCCGGCGGTCGGCGGCACGCTCGGCAGCGCCGAGCTGCCCGTCGGCGCCGCGCTGCCCGCCGACGCCGCGCTCGCGGCGCTGAACGCGGGTCTGCCCGCTCAGCCCCGCCATGCCGCAGTGCTCGTGCTCGGCGACGTGGTCGATAAGGCACCCGGGCAGCTGCCGGTCGCGGCCGGCCTCGCCGACGCGCTCGATCGCGTGCGTGAGATCGCGTTCGCCGCGGGCGTCGAGGTCGAGTTCGCGCAGGGCAGCCACCACGCGCTGCACCCGGGTCGCACCGCCGAGATCCGACTCGGCGGAGCGGTCATCGGGTATGCCGGCGAGCTGCACCCGGCCATCGCCGACGAGCTCGACCTGCCGCGCGTCGTCGCGGTCGCCGAGCTCGACCTCGACGCCGTCATCGCGGCCGGCGAGCCCATCGAGGCGCACGCGCTCGGCACGTTCCCGGCGGCCACACAGGACCTCTCGCTCGTGGTCGCGCGCGACGTGCCCGCGGCCGAGGTCGAGCGCGCGGTACGCGAGGGCGCCGACGAACTGCTCGAGCACCTCGCGCTGGTCGACGACTATCGCGGTGCCGGCGTCGCCGGCGACCGCAAGAGCCTCACGTTCGCGCTGCGCTTCCGGGCGCCCGATCGCACGCTCACCGCGGCAGAGGCCAGTGAGGCGAAGCTCGCGGGCGCGGCGCTCGCGGGCGAGCGCACCGGCGCCGCGATCCGCGAGTAGCGGCACCGAGCGCGGAATCAGATCGCCGAAGGCGGGGCAGCGGATGTCCCGCCCTCGGCGATACCCTGAGGCATGGCCGAGTCACCGAAGACCTTGCCGACGGGGGAGTCGGTCGCCGCGTTCCTCGACGCAGTCGAGCCCGCGGGCAGGCGCGCCGACGGGTTCGCGCTGCGTGAGCTGTTCGACCGGGTCACCGGCACCGACGCGGTGATGTGGGGTCCATCGATCGTCGGGTACGGGCTCCAGCACTACCGGTACGCGACCGGGCGCGAGGGCGAGTGGATGGTGGTCGGGTTCTCGCCGCGCAAGGCGTCGATATCGCTCTACGGCCTGCAGACGCCCGGCGGCGAGGAGCTCGTCGAGCAGCTCGGCAAGGTGAAGGTCGGCGCCGGTTGCCTCTGGGTGGGGCGGCTGACGAGCATCGACACGAAGGTGCTCGCCTCGCTCATCGATCTCGCGTGGGTGCACGCCCGCGGCTGAGTCATCGTGTGACGGTGAGGCATCCGGCCGGTTTGCGCACCCGGCGGATGGACCGCTATCGTCGCACCATGCTCACCGGCCGGCCCATCGCGACGCGTTCCGTCGTCGTGCGCCGACGCCGTGGCGGCCGCCGAATCGAGGCGACCCCCGCAACGGCGTGATCCGCCGTGCTGTGCGGGGCGTCGCCGGCTCCGATCCGATTCCGCACAGCCCATAAGGTGGATCCATGACGTACTCCGTCGCCGTTTCCGGCGCGTCCGGCTATGCCGGAGGAGAGCTCCTCCGGCTCATCGCCGATCATCCCGAGTTCGAGGTGCGCACGGTCACCGCGCACTCGAACGCCGGCCAGCCGCTCGTCGCGGTGCAGCCGCACCTGCGCACCTACACGCACCTCACGCTGAAGGAGACCTCGGCAGAGACCCTCGCCGGTCACGACGTCGTCTTCCTGGCCCTGCCGCACGGCGCATCCGGCGCGGTGGCCGCGCAGCTCGAGCCCGACACGCTCGTCATCGACTGCGGCGCCGACCACCGGCTCGAGTCGCCCGACGCATGGGCCGCGTTCTACGGCGGCGAGCATCACGGTGCGTGGACGTACGGCGTGCCCGAGCTACCGCGGGTGAGCGGCACGCAGCGCGACCGGCTCGCGAAGACGCGTCGCATCGCCGCGCCCGGATGCAACGCCTCCACGGTCGCGCTCTCGCTCGCGCCCGGCATCCGCGCCGGCGTCATCGAAGAGACCGATCTCGTTTCAGTGCTCGCGGTCGGCCCGTCGGGTGCCGGCAAGAGCCTGAAGGCGCACCTGCTCGGCGCCGAGATACTCGGGTCGGCGAACCCGTACTCGGTCGGCGGGGTGCACCGGCACATTCCCGAGATCCAGCAGGCGCTGTGCTGGGCGGGCGCGGCGGCGCCGACGATCTCGTTCACGCCGGTCATCGTGCCGATGTCTCGCGGCATCCTCGCCACGTCGACGGCGCGGATCACCCCCGGCATCGACGCCGCGACCGTGCGCGCCGCCTGGGAGGACGCCTACGTGGGTGAGCGGTTCGTGCAGCTGCTGCCCGAGGGGCAGTTCCCGCGCACGGCCGACGTGCTCGGCGCGAACACCGCCCTCATGGGGCTCGCGATCGACGAGGCTGCCGGCCGGGTCGTCGTCGTCACCGCGGTCGACAACCTCGTGAAGGGCACCGCGGGTGCCGCCATCCAGTCCGCCAACCTCGCGCTCGGCCTCACCGAGGCGACCGGCCTTCCCGTGAACGGAGTCGCCCCGTGACCGTCACCGCCCCCGCGGGCTTCGACGCGGCGGGCATCGCCGCGGGCATCAAACGCACCGGCGCCCTCGACCTCGCCGTGATCGTGAACCGCGGCCCGTCGCAGGCCGGCGCCGCGGTGTTCACCTCGAACCGGGCGAAGGCCAACCCGATCCTCTGGTCGCAGCAGGTCGCCGCCGACGGCGTCGTGAGCGCCATCGTGCTCAACTCGGGCGGTGCGAACTGCTTCACGGGCCACCAGGGCTTCCAGGTGACGCATCGCACCGCCGAGGCGGCGGCGACCGCGCTGGGCGTGTCGGCCGGCGACGTGCTGGTGTGCTCGACCGGGCTCATCGGCGACCAGCTCGACGGCGAAGTCCTCGAAGAGGGCGTGCTGTCGGCGGTGAACCGGCTCGCCTCCGACGACGCGGCGGGCCTCGACGCGGCGCGGGCCATCATGACGACCGACACGAAGCCGAAGACGGTCGTCGTGACCGGCGACGGTTGGTCGATCGGCGGTATGGCCAAGGGCGCCGGCATGCTCGCGCCGGGCCTGGCCACCATGCTCGTCGTCATCACCACCGACGCCGACCTGCCGGCCGACACCCTCGACCGCGCGCTGCGCGCTGCGACCCGGGTGACCTTCGACCGGCTCGACTCCGACGGCTGCATGTCGACGAACGACCAGGTCACGCTGCTCGCCAGCGGCGCCTCGGGCGTCGCGCCCGACGAGGCATCCTTCACCGAGTCGCTCACCGAGGCCTGCCGCGACCTCGCCCTGCAGCTGCAGGGCGACGCCGAGGGCGCGAGCCACGACATCGTGATCGAGGTGCGCGGCGCCGAGACCGAAGGCGACGCGGTCGAGGTGGGCCGATCGGTGGCCCGCAACAACCTGTTCAAAGCCGCCATCTTCGGCAACGACCCGAACTGGGGCCGGGTGCTCGCCGCGATCGGCACCGCCAGCGCCCCCTTCGACCCCTACCTCGTGGATGTCACCATGAACGGCGTCCGCGTCTGCCACTCGGGCGGCCCCGACCGCCCGCGCGACGAGGTCGACCTCACGCCGCGCACGACGCACGTGCTCATCGAGCTGCACGCCGGCGAGGCATCCGCCACCATCCTCACCAACGACCTCACGCACGACTACGTGCACGAGAACAGTGCGTACTCGAGCTGAGATGACCGACGACACGAACCCCACCGCGGCCGACGATCGGGCCGCCACCGCCGCCGAAAAGGCGGCGACCCTCATCGAGTCCCTGCCGTGGCTGAAGCGATTCCACGGCGAGACCATCGTCGTGAAGTTCGGCGGCAACGCCATGGTGAGCCCCGAACTGCAGCGCGCGTTCGCCGAAGACATGGTCTACCTGCGGTACGCCGGCATCAAGCCGGTCGTCGTGCACGGCGGCGGGCCGCAGATCTCGTCGATGCTCGAGCGCCTCGGCATCGGCAGCGAATTCCGCGGCGGCTACCGCGTCACGACGCCCGAGGCGATGGACGTCGTGCGCATGGTGCTCTCGGGCCAGGTGAACCGCGAACTCGTGAGCCTCATCAACGCGCACGGGCCGCTCGCCGCCGGGCTCTCCGGCGAGGACGCCGGGCTCTTCACCGGGCGCCGACGCGGCGTCGAGGTCGACGGGGTCGAGCTCGATCTCGGGCTCGTCGGTGACGTGGTCGCCGTCGATCCGGCCGCCGTCGAGGCCCAGCTGCAGGCCGGGCGCATCCCGGTGGTCTCCTCGATCGCCCCCGACGCCGACCAGCCGGGTCAGTCGCTCAACGTGAACGCCGACAGCGCCGCCGCAGCGCTGGCCGTCGCACTCGGTGCGGCGAAGCTCGTCATTCTCACCGACGTCGCGGGCCTGTACCGCGACTGGCCGAACCGAGACTCGCTCGTCTCGGTCATCGACACCGACGAGCTCGGTCGCTTGCTGCCGGCACTCGAGTCCGGCATGATCCCGAAGATGCGCGCCTGCCTCGACGCGGTCGAGCAGGGTGTGTCGAAGGCGGCGATCATCGACGGTCGGGTGCCGCACTCGATCCTCCTCGAGGTGTTCACTCAGCGGGGCATCGGCACCGAGGTGGTGGCGGCATGAGCGCCTGGCAGCAGCGGTTCGACTCGCGCATCATGCGCTCGATCGGGATGCCGCTTCGCAAGCTCGTCCGCGGCGCCGGCGCCCGTGTCTGGGACGACGAGGGGCGCGAGTACCTCGACTTCCTCGCCGGCATCGCGGTCAACTCGCTCGGCCACGCGCACCCCGTGTTCGTCGAAGCGGTGTCGAGGCAGGCTGCGACGCTCGCGCACGTGTCGAACTACTTCGCCACCGAGCCCGCGCTCGAGCTCGCCGAGCGCCTCGCCCGGCTCACGGGCGCCGGCGACCGCGGCCGGGCCTGGTTCGGCAACTCGGGCGCCGAGGCGAACGAGGCCGCCTTCAAGCTCGCGCGCCTCAACAACTCGGGCGGGGCGCGCACGCGCGTCGTCGCGCTCGTCGATGCGTTCCACGGCCGCACGATGGGCTCGCTCGCCCTCACCGGCAAGCCGCACATGCGCCAACCGTTCGAACCGCTCGCGGGCGGCGTCGAACACATCCCCGCCACGATCGACGCCCTCGAGGCCGCCATCGACGACTCGGTCGCAGCCCTCTTCGTCGAACCCATCCAGGGCGAGGCCGGCGTGGTCGAGTTGCCCGCCGGGTTCCTCGAAGCGGCGCGCGAGCTCACGCACCGGCACGGCGTGCTGCTCATCGTCGACGAGATCCAGACCGGGGCCGGCCGTACCGGCGCCTGGTTCGGATTCCAGCACACCGGCATCGTCCCCGACGCGATCACGGTCGCGAAGGGCATCGGCGGCGGGTTCCCGATCGGCGGACTCGTCACGTTCGGCGAGGCATCCGAGCTGTACCAGAAGGGCATGCACGGCTCGACGTTCGGCGGCAACCCGCTCGCGACCGCGACCGCGAACGCGGTGCTCGGTGAGATCGAGCGCGCCGGCCTCGTCGAGAACGCGGCGCTGCGCGGCGTGCAGCTGCGCGAGCGCATCCTCGGCCTCGACGCGCCGCTCGTGACCGGGGTGCGAGGCCGGGGCCTGCTCGTCGGCGTCGCGCTCGCCGAGCCCGTCGCCGAGCGGGTGGCGCTCGCCGCGCTCGACGTCGGCCTCATCGTGAATGCCGCGAACGATCGCACGATCCGCATCGCGCCGCCGCTCATCATCGGCGATGCCGAACTCGACGTGTTCGCCGACCGCTTCGCGCGCGCTCTCGCGGCCGTCGACGTCGACCGATGATGCGCATGACGCCCGCGCCCGCGCCCGCACGAGCCCACCCGACCCGATCGCTCGAAGGAGCCGCATGACCCGCCACTTCCTCCGCGACGACGACCTGACGCCGGCCGAGCAGGCCGAGGTGCTCGACCTCGCCGCCCGCCTGAAGGCCGACCGCTTCGCCGAACGCCCGCTCGAAGGCCCCCAGACCGTCGCCGTCGTCTTCGACAAGACGTCGACCCGCACTCGCGTGTCGTTCGCGGTCGGCATCGCCGACCTGGGCGGCGTGCCGCTCATCATCTCCTCGAGCGAGAGCCAGCTCGGCGGCAAGGAGTCGATCGCCGACACCGCTCGGGTGCTCGAGCGCATGGTCGGCGCGATCGTGTGGCGCACGTTCGCGCAGTCGGGGCTCGACGAGATGGCGGCGGGCACCACGGTGCCCGTCGTGAACGCGCTGAGCGACGACTTCCACCCGTGCCAGCTGCTCGCCGACCTGCAGACCATCCGCGAGCACCGGGGCGAACTCGCCGGGCTCACCGTCGCCTTCCTCGGCGACGGCGCCAGCAACATGGCGCACTCGTACCTCCTGGCCGGAGCCACGGCCGGTATGCACGTGCGTATCGGCGCCCCCGAGTCATCCGCCCCTCGCACCGATGTCGTCGCCGACGCCGAGCGCATCGCCGCGACGACCGGGGGATCCGTGCTCGTCACGACCGACCCGGTGGCGGCGGCCGACGGCGCCGACGTCGTCGTCACCGACACCTTCGTGTCGATGGGGCAAGAGGGTGAGAAGGCCGAGCGCCTCGCCCGCTACGACGGGTTCATGGTCGACGCCGCGCTCATGTCGCACGCAGCCGACGACGCGATCTTCCTGCACTGCCTGCCCGCGTACCGCGGGGTCGAGGTCGCCGCCGACGTCATCGACGGCCCGCAGTCGGTGGTCTGGGACGAAGCCGAGAACCGCCTGCACGCGCAGAAGGCGCTGCTGGCCTGGCTGCTCGAACGGAAGGACGCGTGATGGCCGACGACAACGCCACGGCACACGGCACCAACGAGGGCTCGCTCTGGGGTGCGCGGTTCGCCACCGGGCCGTCGCCCGAACTCCAGCGGCTCTCGAAGTCGACCCACTTCGACTGGCAGCTCGCCCCGTACGACCTCGCGGGCTCTCGCGCGCACGCGCGGGCCCTCGCGAGCGCCGGCTACCTCGACGCCGATGAGTTCGCCGCCATGCTGGCCGGCCTCGACGCGCTGGCCGCGCGCATCGCCTCGGGCGAGCTCGTCGCGCAGGAGTCCGACGAGGACGTGCACGGAGCCCTCGAGTCCGCCCTCATCGCCGAGATCGGGCCCGAGCTGGGCGGCAAGCTGCGCGCCGGCCGAAGCCGCAACGACCAGATCGCGACCCTCGTGCGGCTCTACCTGAAAGACCATGCAGCGGTCATCGGCGAGCAGCTCGTGCACCTCATCGACGCGCTGTCGGCGCAGGCCGACGCGCACCCCACCGCGGTCATGCCGGGCCGCACCCACTTGCAGCACGCCCAGCCGGTGCTGCTCGCGCATCACCTGTTCGCCTACGGCTGGGCGCTCTCGCGTGACCTCGAGCGACTCGCCGACTGGACGAAGCGGGTGGATGTCTCGCCCTACGGCGGCGGCGCGCTCGCCGGGCAGACCCTCGGCCTCGACGCCGCGCAGGTCGCCGCCGACCTCGGCCTCGCCGCTCCGGCCGAGAACTCGCTGGACGGCACCGCGAGTCGTGACGTGGTCGCCGAGTTCGCGTTCATCGCCGCGATGATCGGCGTCAACCTCTCGCGCCTCGCCGAAGACGTCATCATCTGGAACACCCGCGAGTTCGGCTACGTCACGCTCGACGACGGGTATTCGACCGGCTCGAGCATCATGCCGCAGAAGAAGAACCCCGACATCGCCGAGCTCACGCGCGGCAAGGCGGGGCGGCTGATCGGCAACCTCTCGGGCCTGCTCGCGACGCTGAAGGGTCTGCCGCTCGCGTACAACCGCGACCTGCAAGAAGACAAGGAGCCGGTCTTCGACTCGGTCGAGACCCTCGAGGTCGTGCTGCCCGCCTTCACGGGCATGATCGCGACGCTGCGCTTCGACACCGAGCGGATGTCACGACTCGCGCCGGCCGGGTACTCCCTCGCGACCGACGTCGCCGAGTGGCTGGTGAAGCAGCGGGTGCCGTTCCGCGACGCCCACGAGATCACGGGGGCGCTCGTGCGCTACGCCGAGCAGCACGCGCTCGAGCTCGACGAGGTCGACGACGCCGCGCTCGCCGCGATCGACCCGCGCCTCACGCCCGAGGTGCGCGGCGTGCTCAGCGTCGAGGGGTCCGTCGCGAGTCGCGACGGCATCGGCGGCACCGCACCCGACGCCGTCGCCGTGCAGCGGGCCCGGCTCGCCGAGCGGGTTCGCCGGCTCGTGCAGGCGCTGCCCGAGGGGCGCCGCTGATCGAGGCGCGTTCGGTGAAGGCAGCCGATCTCGTCGCACCCGACCGCGCGTTCTTCGCGGTCGACCCGGTCGTCCTCGCCCCACGACTGCTCGGCGCCGTGCTCGCCCATGAGACCGCCGACGGCACCGTCGCGGTGCGACTCGTCGAGGTCGAGGCCTACCGCGGTCTCGGCGAGGACCCGGGTTCGCACGCCCACCGCGGACCGACGCCGCGAACCCGGGTGATGTTCGGCGACGGCGGCCGGCTCTACGCCTATTTCACCTACGGCATGCACACCTGTCTCAACATCGTCGGCCACGCCCCCGGTCGAGCCGGTGCCGTGCTGCTGCGCGGCGCCGCCGTGGTCGAGGGCATCGAGCTCGCGCGCACCCGGCGCGGCGGGGCATCCGATCGCGACCTTGCCCGCGGACCGGCGCGGCTCGCCGTGGCACTCGGCGTGCCGCTGTCGGAGTCGGGTGCCGACCTGCTCGCGCCGCCGTACCGGCTGCGCGTGCCTGTCGAACCGCTCGCGCACGTCGTCGCGACCCCCCGCACCGGCGTCAGCGGTGCCGGTGGAGGGGCAGCGTATCCGTGGCGGTTCGTGCTCGCGGGGGAGCCGGCGGTCTCGGTCTACCGCAGGCACGCGCGCTCGCACGACTGAGTGCACTGCGCCCGCGACGCAGCACGGTGCGGCGCGGCACGGTTCAGCGCAGCACGAAGTGCGCGACCAGCCCCGCCGCGCACGCCCAGATCAGGCTCGCGAACGTACCGATGATGAATCGCTCGCGCGCCTCGGGGGCGTCGAGCTCGGTGAACCGGCCGACGCCCTTGACGGCGACCACGACCGCGAGCCCTTCGGGGAACCCGGCGACGATCGCGCCGGTGGTGGCGATGCGCTCGAGCACGCCGATGGTCTGGCCGCCGCGCAGCACCTCGCGTCGGGGTGCCGCGGCGAGGGTCTGCCCGTCGGCACTCCGGTCGGCGATGAGGATGCCGCCGTGCAGGCCGGGGGAGACCGAGCCCATCGCGAGCGACAACGCGGCACCGGCGGCGGGCCCGCCGCCGAAGATGCCGGTGGTGAGCGCGAGCAGCGCGATCACAGCGCCGCCCCAGCGCGCGGGCTCCGACAGCGAGGCTGCCGCGATCACTGCGACGCCGAGTGCGGCCGCGGCGATCCAGGTGAAGACGCGGTTCGGGCGGAAGTACGCGAGCACCGAGAAGGCCGCCGCGACCACCAGCGATGGCATGAGTGCGACCCAAGTGGCGACATCGGCGATCACGACCGGATTCACGGGGCTCCCTCCGCGCCGCGGCAGGGCGCGACTTCGAGCAGTGTAGCGAGGGCGGCGGACACCGCGGGTCGCCGCGCCCGGGTGGGTCAGGACGGGCGATCGGATGTCGCGCCCGACGCCGCGTCGAGGTCGGCGAGCAGTTCGACGATCGCGGGAACGGCGGCCTCCTCCGCCCGCCAGAGGGCGGCCTTCAGCCGTGCGCTGACCGCCGCGGGGCTGACGTCGAGGAGGGCGGCGATCTCTTTCTGGGGACGGCCCTCGCGGGCGAGGTCGACGACCTCCCAGCCGGCGTCGCTGCGTCGGGCACGCAGCAGCACGAGCAGTCGCAGCAGCGCCTCGACGTGGCCGGCCCGGCCGGAGGCATCCGGTGCTCCGCTGCGCAGGGCGACTCGGCCGTCGGCCCGCTTCGCCGCCTCGACCGCGTCCCTGGCTGCGATGAACGCCGGCCCGCTCGCCTTGCGCGCGGCATCGGGCAGCGGCGTCCGAACCTCGCCGACGCCGAGACCGACGCTCCACCGGCCGTCGCGCGCGGCCTCGAGCACGAGATCGAGTGCCGCCGCCGCGGATGCGGTGAGGAGCTGCACCTCGTCACCGGCGGTCTGATCCGCCGGAAGGGTCAGGTCGTCGCCGCGTATGGACTCGAGTCGGTCGATGAGCTCGGAGGCTTGGTCGAAGCTGCGTCGGCTGCCGATCTGGTCTGCGGTGATGACGAACATATGTGCCCCGAATCAAGCCTTGAGAGTGAACTGCCCAAGAGCAAGGCTACAGGGCGAATCGACTGGATTCAATGACTCAAGCTTTATCGGTTCGGGCAAGTGGATCGGGTACCCTTGCACTCGTGTCAGACCCCGTGATCCTCGCCACCCAGCAGAACGACCCATCCTTCGAGGATGTCTGGGAGGAGCTCGTCTGGCGCGGCCACGTGCACGTCTCGACCGAGCGGGCCGCGCTCAAGGAGCTGCTCGCGGGCGAGCCGATCACGTATTACTGCGGGTTCGATCCGACGGCACCCAGCCTGCACCTCGGCAACCTCGTGCAGCTCATCGTGATGCGTCGACTCCAGATCGCCGGGCATCGGCCCCTCGGGCTCGTCGGCGGGTCGACCGGCCTCATCGGCGATCCTCGGCCCACGGCCGAACGCACGCTCAACACGAAGGAGACCGTGGCCGAGTGGGTCGGCTACCTCCAGTCGCAGGTCTCACGGTTCCTCTCGAGCGAGGGCGACGCCGCGGTGCGCCTCGTGAACAACCTCGACTGGACGGCGGGGCTCAGCGCGATCGACTTTCTGCGTGAGATCGGCAAGCACTACCGCGTCGGCACGATGCTGAAGAAGGACGCGGTCGCTTCGCGCCTGAACTCCGACGCCGGCATCAGCTACACCGAGTTCAGCTACCAGATCCTGCAGGGCTACGACTTCCTCGAGCTCTACCGTCAGTACGGCTGCGTGCTGCAGACCGGCGGCAGCGATCAGTGGGGCAACCTCACGAGCGGCACCGACCTCATCCACCGGGTCGAGGGTGCGAGCGTGCACGCGATCGGAACCCCGCTGGTCACCAACTCCGACGGCACGAAGTTCGGCAAGAGCGAGGGCAATGCGATCTGGCTCGACGCCGAGATGTGCAGCCCCTACCGCTTCTACCAGTTCTGGCTCAACACCGACGACGGCGATGTCATCGATCGCCTGAAGGTCTTCACCTTCCTGACCAGGGCCGAGATCGACCAGTACGCGGCGCTCGTCGAGTCCGAGCCGTTCCGGCGGGCGGCACAGCGACGCCTCGCGCTCGAGGTCACCACGCTCGTGCACGGCTCCGAGGCCGCCGAGGCGGTCATCGCGGCATCCGAGGCGCTGTTCGGCAAGGGCGATCTCGCCGCGCTCGATGCGGCGACCCTGCGCAGCGCGCTGGCCGAACTGCCGAACGCGACCATCGCCGGCGGAACACCGGTCGTGCAGGCGCTCGTCGAGACCGGGCTCGTCGAGAGCCTCGGCGAGGGCCGGCGTGCGATCGCCCAGGGCGGCGTGACCCTAGACGGCGTACGCGTCGACGACGACACGGCGACGGTCTCGGGCGCACTGCCCGGCGGCGTGTCGGTGCTGCGTCGCGGCAAGAAGACCCTCGCGGGCCTCTTCGTGGAGTGAGCGCGGTGTCCGACGAGGTCGCCCGCGAACTCGTCGGACGCGTCTGGGCGGAGCTCGGTCGCGACCTCGGCGAGCTCGAACGTCTCGATCGGCTGCCCGAGGCTCCGCTTCCGGCCCGGCTGGATGTCTCGTCGCTGGCCGTCGGGTCGGTCACCGCCGCCTCGCTCGCCGGGGCCTCCGGCGATGGCGACCGTGCGCGGCGCACTCGACTGCGGCTCGACGGCGATCGCATCGCGGTGGCGTTCACGAGCGACCGCGACCTGCTCGTCGACGGTCGCGCGCCCGACGTCTGGTCGCCGCTGTCGGGGTTCTGGCGCACCGCCGATGGCTGGGTACGCACCCACGGCAACTATCCGCACCACGCGGCGGTGCTGCAGCGCGTGCTCGGCATTGCCGACGGCGCTGCTCGCGATCGCATCGCCGAGGCGATGCTGGCGCGCTCGGCGGGCGAGCTCGCCGCCGAGGTGGTCGCGGCGGGCGGGCTGTGCGTCGTCGTGCGAGCCGAAGACCCGGCCGCGGATGCCGCGTGGCGCTCGCACCCGATCGTCGACGTCGGCAGCGGTGGAGACGACCTCGCCGTGCGCGCGGGGCGCCGCGAGGCATCCCGAGGCCGTGACGGCCCGCTCGACGGCGTGCGCGTGCTCGACCTCACCCGCGTGATCGCCGGGCCCGTCGCCACGCGCACGCTCGCGCTGCTCGGCGCCGACGTGCTGCGCGTCGACTCGCCCCGCCTGCCCGAGTTCGAGTGGCAGCACCTCGACACGGGTGCCGGCAAGCGGTCGAGCCTGCTCGACCTCGACACGCGCACGGATCGAGCGCGGTTCGACGCGCTCGTCGGCGACGCCGACGTCGTGGTGACGGGATACCGGCCGGCCGCGATGGCGAGGCTCGGGCTCGACGCCCATGCGCTGCGGGCGCGGCATCCGCACCTGCTCGTCGCGTCGCTATCCGCGTGGGGCGACCGCGCCGAAGCGGGCGAAGAGCGGGGATTCGACAGCCTCGTACAGGCGGCATCGGGCATCGCGGTCATCGAAGGCGACGACGGAGCGCCCGGCACCCTCCCCGCCCAGGCGCTCGATCACGCCACCGGTTACCTGCTCGCCGCCGCGGTGACGTCGCAGCTCGTCGGCGGCGGGCGTCGCACCGGTCGGGTCGCCCTGTCCCTCCGGCGCACCGCGGCCGAACTCCTGGCTCTTCCACGTACGAACGTTCGTACACCTGGGCGCGAACTGTCCGACGCAGAGCGCGCGCCGCACCGTCGGTCCTTCGACCTCGCAGGTGGCACGGTGCGCACGACCGCGCCAGCCGTCGCCGGCGTCGGAGGCCCGCTCGAATGGACCGCCCCGCCTCACCCGCTGGGCATCGACCCGCCGCAGTGGTGGTGAGTGCGGCTCCGGCGATCGGTCAGGCGGTGCCGGCGCGACGATCGAGCTCGCCGCGATACCAGCCGATCTTCTCGTCGAGTCGGCGTTGCTGCTCGAGCAGCTCGTCGATCTGCTGCTGCACACCGGCGGCGTGCTCGCGGAGCAGGTCGAGGCGCTCGGCGAGCGTGTCGTCGTCGCGGCACAACTGCCCGTAGCGTTTCAGCAGCTCGATCGGCATGCCCGTGTCCCGTAGGCACCGCAGGAAACCGAGCGTCGAGATATCGGCCTCGGAGTAGAGCCGGTGACCGCCGGCGGTGCGAGCGACGGCGGGCATGATGCCCTCGCGTTCGTAGTACCGCAGCGTGTCGAGGGTGAAGCCCGAGAGCGCGGCGGCGCGAGCGGGGGTGTACGTGGTGGACATGGCTGCAGCCTAATCCGATCCGGCACTTGACCTGGAGCGAACTCCAGATTGCAGGCTGGGTGCATGACTGATCACCCCAAGACCTCACCCCTCGTGCTCGGCACGATGATGTTCGGCACCGACGTCGACGAGGAGACCTCGTTCGCCCTGCTCGACCGGTTCGTCGAGCGCGGCGGCGTCTGGATCGACACGGCCGATTGCTACAGCTTCTGGGCCAGTGCGAGCGGCCTCGGCGGCGACAGCGAAACAGTCATCGGCCGCTGGCTCGCCGCGCGCCCGGGCGCCCGCGACCGCGTGAAGATCTCGACCAAGCTCGGCGCCGAGCCGCTGTGGGCCGACTCCTGGCCGCAGGCCCGCGCCGGGCTCTCGCGCCGTGCCGTCGCCGAGGCGTTCCGGGGGAGCCTCGACCGTCTCGGCGTCGACCGGGTCGACCTGCTCTGGCTTCACCAGGAGGACCGCTCGACCCCGATCGAAGAGACCGTCGATGCGCTCGGCGAGCTGACGGCAACCGGGCAGGTGGCCAGAGTCGGCGCGTCGAACCATCCAGCGTGGCGTGTGGAGCGTGCGCGTGCCCGAGCAGCCGCAACGCGAAGCATCCCGATCGACGCCCTGCAGCTGAACGCGACCTACCTGAGCGTCCGTCCAGGCACTCTCCCGCCCGGCGTGGTGCACCCGCATGGCGTGCTGAGCGATGAGCAACGCGACTACGCGATCGAGCATCGCCTCGAGGTCTGGGCGTACACCCCGCTGCTCTCGGGCGCCTACGACAACCCCGAGAAGCCGATCCCCGAGGTGTACGACCACCCCGGAACCACGCGTCGGCTCGCGGTACTCGACGAAGTGGCAGCCGAGCGTGGAACGACCCGAGGGGCGACCGTGCTGGCTTGGCTCGTCGCGAGGGGCATTCGACCCATGCTCGGCGGCAGCAAGCTCGCTCAGCTCGACGTCGCGATGGATGCCGTCGCCTCACCGCTGAGTGAGGCCCACCTCGCCCGGATGAACGCTGTTACGTGACCTCGGCGCCCCTCCTGTGCTGCGAGCGAGATCCGCAGGAATCCGCGCGACACGCCCGGGATGCAAGCCCGAGTTGCAGGAGGGAGTGGATCTCCGTAGAGTAATCACTCGTTGCCGCAAAGGGCGCGGGAGAGCGAGAAGCTCACCGGCCCTCAACTAGCAGCGATTCCCGATCAGAACGAGCCACTCGGTTCCGCCTGGTCGAAGCATTCGGATCCGTCCTTCACAGGATGCCCGGGTGGAGACGTAAGCCTCGAGTGAACCATCCGTTGGGGTGACGAAGCGAGAGCGTCCGTTTCTTGAGAACTCAACAGCGTGCACTATGTTCAATGCCAATTTTTGAACCCTGTCCTGCCTCTTTTTTGGGGTGGGTGGGATTCCTTTGATTGATGGACAATTTGGCGAGAGTCAGTTGTTTCTCTGTCAGTGATTGAATTTCCTGGCTGCTCTTTTGGGGTGGTTGGGGCCAAGTTTTTTTGGAGAGTTTGATCCTGGCTCAGGACGAACGCTGGCGGCGTGCTTAACACATGCAAGTCGAACGATGAAGCCTCACTTGTGGGGTGGATTAGTGGCGAACGGGTGAGTAACACGTGAGTAACCTGCCCTGGACTCTGGGATAACCCCGAGAAATCGGAGCTAATACCGGATATGACCTTGTACCGCATGGTGTGGGGTGGAAAGTTTTTTCGGTCTGGGATGGACTCGCGGCCTATCAGCTTGTTGGTGAGGTAATGGCTCACCAAGGCGTCGACGGGTAGCCGGCCTGAGAGGGTGACCGGCCACACTGGGACTGAGACACGGCCCAGACTCCTACGGGAGGCAGCAGTGGGGAATATTGCACAATGGGCGCAAGCCTGATGCAGCAACGCCGCGTGAGGGATGACGGCCTTCGGGTTGTAAACCTCTTTTAGTAAGGAAGAAGGGGAGCTTGCTCCTTGACGGTACTTGCAGAAAAAGGACCGGCTAACTACGTGCCAGCAGCCGCGGTAATACGTAGGGTCCGAGCGTTGTCCGGAATTATTGGGCGTAAAGAGCTCGTAGGCGGTTTGTCGCGTCTGCTGTGAAATCTCCAGGCTCAACCTGGAGCCTGCAGTGGGTACGGGCAGACTTGAGTGGTGTAGGGGAGACTGGAATTCCTGGTGTAGCGGTGGAATGCGCAGATATCAGGAGGAACACCGATGGCGAAGGCAGGTCTCTGGGCACTTACTGACGCTGAGGAGCGAAAGCGTGGGGAGCGAACAGGATTAGATACCCTGGTAGTCCACGCCGTAAACGTTGGGCGCTAGATGTGGGGACCTTTCCACGGTTTCCGTGTCGTAGCTAACGCATTAAGCGCCCCGCCTGGGGAGTACGGCCGCAAGGCTAAAACTCAAAGGAATTGACGGGGGCCCGCACAAGCGGCGGAGCATGCGGATTAATTCGATGCAACGCGAAGAACCTTACCAAGGCTTGACATGACCGAGAACGCGCCAGAAATGGTGAACTCTTTGGACACTCGGTTACAGGTGGTGCATGGTTGTCGTCAGCTCGTGTCGTGAGATGTTGGGTTAAGTCCCGCAACGAGCGCAACCCTCGTCGCATGTTGCCAGCACGTCATGGTGGGAACTCATGTGAGACTGCCGGGGTCAACTCGGAGGAAGGTGGGGATGACGTCAAATCATCATGCCCCTTATGTCTTGGGCTTCACGCATGCTACAATGGCCGGTACAAAGGGCTGCGATGTCGTAAGGCGGAGCGAATCCCAAAAAGCCGGTCTCAGTTCGGATTGAGGTCTGCAACTCGACCTCATGAAGTCGGAGTCGCTAGTAATCGCAGATCAGCAACGCTGCGGTGAATACGTTCCCGGGCCTTGTACACACCGCCCGTCAAGTCATGAAAGTCGGTAACACCCGAAGCCGGTGGCCCAACCTTTTGGAGGGAGCCGTCGAAGGTGGGATCGGTGATTAGGACTAAGTCGTAACAAGGTAGCCGTACCGGAAGGTGCGGCTGGATCACCTCCTTTCTAAGGAGCACTGGAGACTTTCGGGTCTTCCAGGAGGCCCATTGCAGGGCGAATGTTCCTGCTGGGTGCTCATGGGTGGAACATTGACATAGGCATCAGTCGCAAGCGTCTTGATCGAGTACGCCGGCCTTCGGGTTGGTTGGAATGGTTGGGGTGGGCGGGGTTGGTGCGTGCACGCTGTTGGGTCCTGAGGGACCGGGCGCGACCTTTCGGGGTTGGCGGGTTTCTTCAGGCCTTCATGAAGCATCACCGGTTGGTGGTGTGGGGTGGGGGTTCTGGCCGTCTGTTGAGAACTACATAGTGGACGCGAGCATCTTAGAAGCACCAACTTTTGTTGTTGTTTCGAATGTGTTCTGCAGCATCTTCTCTCGTTTGGGGAGGGTGTTGTTGACGTATTCATTGGTCACCGCCGCGGCCTTTCGGGGTTGTGGTGGTTTCTTTGAACTCATGTGTGGTTTCAAGTTTCTAAGAGCGAACGGTGGATGCCTTGGCATCTGGAGCCGAAGAAGGACGTCGTAATCTGCGATAAGCCTCGGGGAGTTGATAAACGAGCTGTGATCCGAGGATTTCCGAATGGGGAAACCCCGCCAGGCCCTTTGGGTGACCTGGTGACTCCCGCCTGAATGTATAGGGCGGGTAGAGGGAACGTGGGGAAGTGAAACATCTCAGTACCCACAGGAAGAGAAAACAACCGTGATTCCGTGAGTAGTGGCGAGCGAAAGCGGAAGAGGCCAAACCGGTCATGTGTGATACCCGGCAGGGTTGCATGGTCGGGGTTGTGGGACCTTTCGGGCTGTTCTGCCGGACAGCCACGGTGATTGTGCATGGTATAGGCGAACCGGATTGAAAGCCGGACCGGAGTGGGTGTGAGTCCCGTAGCCGAAATGTCGTGCCGCCCGGAGAGGTATCCCAAGTAGCACGGGGCCCGAGAAATCCCGTGTGAATCTGCCAGGACCACCTGGTAAGCCTAAATACTCCCAGATGACCGATAGCGGACAAGTACCGTGAGGGAAAGGTGAAAAGTACCCCGGGAGGGGAGTGAAATAGTACCTGAAACCGTTCGCTTACAATCCGTCGGAGCAGCCTTGTAGCTGTGACGGCGTGCCTTTTGAAGAATGAGCCTGCGAGTTAGTGATTTGTGGCGAGGTTAACCCGTGTGGGGTAGCCGTAGCGAAAGCGAGTCTGAATAGGGCGATTCAGTCGCAGGTCCTAGACCCGAAGCGAAGTGATCTATCCATGGCCAGGTTGAAGCGACGGTAAGACGTCGTGGAGGACCGAACCCACTTCAGTTGAAAATGGAGGGGATGAGCTGTGGATAGGGGTGAAAGGCCAATCAAACTTCGTGATAGCTGGTTCTCTCCGAAATGCATTTAGGTGCAGCGTTGCGTGTTTCTTGCCGGAGGTAGAGCTACTGGATGGCCGATGGGCCCCAACAGGTTACTGACGTCAGCCAAACTCCGAATGCCGGTAAGTGAGAGCGCAGCAGTGAGACGGTGGGGGATAAGCTTCATCGTCGAGAGGGAAACAACCCAGACCACCGACTAAGGCCCCTAAGCGTGTGCTAAGTGGGAAAGGATGTGGAGTTGCACAGACAACCAGGAGGTTGGCTTAGAAGCAGCCACCCTTGAAAGAGTGCGTAATAGCTCACTGGTCAAGTGATTCCGCGCCGACAATGTAACGGGGCTCAAGCACACCGCCGAAGTCGTGGGATTCGCATTATCGATAGGCCTTCGTGGTCCAGTCGTGCGGATCGGTAGGAGAGCGTCGTGTGCCGGGTGAAGCGGCGGAGTGATCCAGCCGTGGACGGCACACGAGTGAGAATGCAGGCATGAGTAGCGAAAGACGGGTGAGAAACCCGTCCTCCGGAAGACCAAGGGTTCCAGGGTCAAGCTAATCTTCCCTGGGTAAGTCGGGACCTAAGGCGAGGCCGACAGGCGTAGTCGATGGACAACGGGTTGATATTCCCGTACCGGCGAAGAACCGCCCACACCAATCCAGTAATGCTAACCATCCGAACCATCACACCGTTCCCTTCGGGAGCATCGTGGTGGGGAGCGTGGGACCCGGTCTGGTGCGGTGAGCGTATTAACAGGTGTGACGCAGGAAGGTAGCCCAACCCGGGCGATGGTTGACCCGGGGCAAGCGTGTAGGCCGAACCGTAGGCAAATCCGCGGTTCATACAGGCTGAGACGCGATGCGGATGAAAAGTGGGTGATCCTATGCTGCCGAGAAAAGCATCGACGCGAGGTTCTAGCCGCCCGTACCCCAAACCGACTCAGGTGGTCAGGTAGAGAATACCGAGGAGATCGAGAGAATCGTGGTTAAGGAACTCGGCAAAATGCCCCCGTAACTTCGGGAGAAGGGGGGCCCGAAGCGTGAACCCACTTGCTGGGGAAGCGTGGAGTGGCCGCAGAGACCAGTGGGAAGCGACTGTTTACTAAAAACACAGGTCCGTGCCAAGTCGCAAGACGATGTATACGGACTGACGCCTGCCCGGTGCTGGAAGGTTAAGAGGACCGGTTAGCCGCAAGGCGAAGCTGAGAATTTAAGCCCCAGTAAACGGCGGTGGTAACTATAACCATCCTAAGGTAGCGAAATTCCTTGTCGGGTAAGTTCCGACCTGCACGAATGGCGTAACGACTTCCCAGCTGTCTCAACCGCGAACTCGGCGAAATTGCACTACGAGTAAAGATGCTCGTTACGCGCAGCAGGACGGAAAGACCCCGTGACCTTTACTACAGCTTGGTATTGGTGTTCGGTGTGGCTTGTGTAGGATAGGTGGGAGACTTTGAAGCGGGCACGCCAGTGTTCGTGGAGTCGTTGTTGAAATACCACTCTGGTCACTCTGGATGTCTAACTTCGAACCGTGATCCGGTTCAGGGACAGTGCCTGGTGGGTAGTTTAACTGGGGCGGTTGCCTCCCAAAGAGTAACGGAGGCGCCCAAAGGTTCCCTCAACCTGGTTGGCAATCAGGTGGCGAGTGTAAGTGCACAAGGGAGCTTGACTGTGAGACTGACAGGTCGAGCAGGGACGAAAGTCGGGACTAGTGATCCGGCAGTGGCTTGTGGAAGCGCTGTCGCTCAACGGATAAAAGGTACCTCGGGGATAACAGGCTGATCTTGCCCAAGAGTCCATATCGACGGCATGGTTTGGCACCTCGATGTCGGCTCGTCGCATCCTGGGGCTGGAGTAGGTCCCAAGGGTTGGGCTGTTCGCCCATTAAAGCGGTACGCGAGCTGGGTTTAGAACGTCGTGAGACAGTTCGGTCCCTATCCGCTGCGCGCGTAGGAAATTTGAGAGGATCTGACCCTAGTACGAGAGGACCGGGTTGGACGAACCTCTGGTGTGCCAGTTGTTCCGCCAGGAGCACCGCTGGTTAGCTACGTTCGGGATGGATAACCGCTGAAAGCATCTAAGCGGGAAGCCGGCCTCGAGATGAGATTTCCATCCCCTTTCGAGGGGGAGAGGCTCCCAGTAGACGACTGGGTTGATAGGCCGGATGTGGAAGCAAGGACTAACGACTTGTGCAGCTGACCGGTACTAATATGCCAACAACTTGACAACCCCACATTCCAGTTCAAAGGAATTTCCTGGTTGCTCGCGTCCACTCTGTGGTTCCCTTCAGACGGAAACCCAACACACAACACAGAACACCGACAACAGAACAGTGTTCGAAACACAGACCACCAACCCCCACCCACCCGGGCGGGCACGTTGGTTCTAGAGTTTCGGCGGCCATAGCGTCAGGGAAACGCCCGGACACATTCCGAACCCGGAAGCTAAGACTGACAGCGCCGATGGTACTGCAGGGGCGACCCTGTGGGAGAGTAGGACACCGCCGGACATTCATTGAGCGAAGGGGCCACCCGAGGACGGGTGGCCCCTTTCGTGTTTTCGGCCGGCTCGAAGCCGGCCGCAGTACGGTTGAGTCCGAACGGACTCCCATGTCGAGAGGACTCTCGTGAGCGATTCGAGTCAAGGCCCGGTCGGAGACGACCGGCCGGACCGTCGACGAGAGCCCTCGTCGAACAACCGAGACGACCGCGGCGGACGCGGCCAGCAGCGCGACGGCCGGGAGCGGAAGTCGTACGACCGCCCCCGTTCGCAGGGATCCGCAGCGCGAGCCGGCTACGGTGGCGACCGCTCCGCCGACGACCGGCGCCGGTCCGATCGTCCGCGTCGCGACGGCGCCACCGGATCGCCCCAGAGTGGGTATCGCCGTGATGGTGAGGATCGCCGTTCGAGTGGTGGGTACCGGGCGCAGGGCGGTGATCGTCAATCGGGCGGGTATCGCCGTGATGGAGACGACCGTCGTTCCGGTGGCGGATACCGGCCACACGGTGATGCGCGCCCGTCCGGCGGCGGAAACCGCCGGGATGGCGAGGATCGCCGCTCGGGCGGTGGATACCGCCGGGATGGCGAGGATCGCCGCTCGGGCGGTGGGTATCGTCCGCAGGGCGGTGATCGTCAGTCGGGCGGGTATCGCCGTGATGGAGACGACCGTCGTTCGAGTGGCGGATACCGGCCACAGGGCGATGCGCGCCAATCCGGCGGTGGGTATCGCCGTGATGGAGACGACCGCCGTTCGGGCGGTGGGTATCGTCCGCAGGGCGAGGGTCGGCCCACCAGTGGGTATCGGCGAGACGGTGAGGATCGCCGATCCGGCGGCTACCGCGCTGGTTCCGACGACCGTCGGCCTCCGCGAAGCGGCGACGACCGTGGCGCTGCGCGGCAGTCGGGGTACCGTCGGAACGACGATCACCGCGGCGGCCAATCGGGTGCACAGCGTGACGACCGTCGCGGCGGGAAGCCCGCGTACGGCGGGTCGCGAGACGATCGGCATGACGGCCGCCCGCAGCGCGGGCGCACCGACAGCTGGTCGCGGAGCGACCGGCCCGCGTCCTCGCGTCCCTATGAGGACCGACCGCGCCCCTACGAGGACCGGCCGCGTCACGACGATCCGCTGGTGCCCGAGCACATCGAACCGCGGTCGCTCAACCGCGAGGCTCGCGCCGAGCTGAAGACCCTGAGCAAGGAGAACGCCGAGTGGGTCGCGCGGCACCTCGCCGCGGCATCCGAGTTGCTGCTCGAAGACGCACCGCTCGCTCACCGTCACGCCCTCGCGGCCGCACGACGTGCCGGGCGCATCGCGGTCGTTCGCGAGACGCTCGCGATCACCGCCTACGAAACCGGCGATTTCGCGCTCGCGCTGCGCGAGCTGCGCACCTACCGCCGCATCTCGGGCAAGAACGACCAGCTGCCGCTGATGGTCGACAGCGAGCGCGGCGTCGGGCGGCCCGACCGTGCGCTCGAGCTCGGTCGTTCGGTCGATCGGACCACGCTCGCCGCCCCTGTGCAGGTCGCGCTCGCGATCGCGATGTCGGGCGCGCGGCTCGACCTCGAACAGCCCGAGCTCGCGTTGGCCGAACTCGAGATCCCGCAGCTCGATCGCGCGCGTGCGTTCAGCTACAGCCCCGCGCTGTTCTCCGCATACGCCGAGGTGCTCGATGAGCTCGGACGCGCCGTCGAGGCATCCGACTGGCGCGCTCTCGCGGAGCACGCGGCGGAGGCGCTCGCGGAGCCTGCCGACGCGGAGATCTTCGAGGTCTACGAGATCGACGAGGTGCCCCTCGAGGAGCCCGCGACACCGGTCGAGGACGAAGCCGACGTCGCGGACGAGGCCGTCGCGCAGAACGACCCCGATGACGAGATCGAGGTCGAGATCGAGGTCGAGGACACGGCCGAGGTCGACGACCTCGAAACGGATGCCTCGGCCGAGTCCGCACCCGAGGACGCGATCGAGCCCGAGGTGGCCGAACTGCTCGCCGAGACGGATCCTGTTCGCTCCGAGGACGGCGATGGCGCTGTTCCGCAGGACTGAGTCGCGCACGCCGCTCGACGGCGTCGACGCCGTGTTCGCCGATCTCGACGGCGTCGTCTACCAGGGGCCGCATGCGATTCCGCACGCGGTCGAGGCGCTGAACCTCGCGCGCCGCGACCGGGCGGTCGGATACATCACGAACAACGCGTCGCGCAGCGATGCATCCGTCGCCGCCCATCTCGCGGAGCTGGGACTCACCGTCGCGCCGACCGATGTCGTCACGTCGCCGCAGGCGGCCATGCGCCTGCTCGCCGGTGTCGTCGAGCCAGGCGCGCTCGTGCTGGTGGTCGGCGGCGAGGGGATCGTCACCGAACTGGACCGGCACGGCTACCGCGTGACGCGCTCGGCCGACGATGGTCCGGATGCGGTGGTGCAGGGGTTCGCGCCCGACGTGGGTTGGACGCAGTTGGCGGAGGCGGCGTTCGCGTTGAACGCCGGCGGGTTCGCCGACGAGCACGGAATCCCGTGGATCGCGACGAACATGGACTGGACGATCCCCGTGGCGAGGGGCATCGCGCCGGGCAACGGCACGTTGGTCTCGGCGGTGCACACCGCGGTCGGGCGGTTCCCGCTCGTGGCGGGCAAGCCCGAGACCCCGATCTTCGAGGAGGCGCGGGCGCGCTTCGGCGCGGAGCATCCGCTCGTGGTCGGCGACCGGCTCGACACCGACATCCTCGGTGCGAACCGTGCCGGAATGAGGTCGGCGGTCGTGCTCACGGGAATCGACCGCGCGAAGCAGGTGCTCGCCGCGGACGCGGCGAGCCGGCCCGATTACCTGCTCGGCGACCTCCGCGAGCTGCACGAGCCGTATCCCGAGATCGAACGGGTACGCGGCGGCGTGCGGGTCCGTGGCGCCCGTGTGCGCCTCGACGGGCGCCGGGTCGTGGTCGAGTCGGGCGAAGGGCTCGACGCCCTGCGCGCCGCGTGCGCCGTGATCTGGGAGTCGGGCTCGCCGATCCACGCGCTCGAGGTTCCCGAGCGCCTGTACGCGTGAGCACCGAGGCGCCGTCGGCGGGCCGGGGTAGCGTTGAGGGCGTGAGCACCGACGAAGCATCCGATCAGGCGCGCGCGGTTCCCGACGAGGTCGAGGCCGAGGGCGCGGGCGACGCCGCGACGGCCGACGAGCGCGCCTCGCAGATCGGCGACGAGCTCGACGCGATCGAGGGTGCACCGCTCGCCGAGCGCGGCGCCCGCTACCAGTCGCTGGTCGATCGGCTGCGCGAGGCGCTCGAGCAGTCCGATCCGGCCGAGGGCGGCTGACGGGTGGCGCAGCGACGCCTCGACTCGGCGTTGGCCGACGCCGGGCTCGCCCGCTCGCGGACCCACGCGGCGACGCTCATCGCGTCGGGTGCGGTGCGCGTCGACGGCCAACCGGTAGTGAAGCCGTCGCACCGGGTCGACGACGACGCCCGACTCGAGGTCGACCAGGTCGACCACTACGTGAGTCGCGCCGCGCACAAGCTCATCGCAGCCCTGGACGGGTTCGCGGTGGATCCAGCCGATCGCGTAGCGCTCGACGCGGGCGCGTCGACCGGCGGGTTCAGCCAGGTGCTGCTCGAGCGCGGAGCCCGCACGGTGCTCGCGATCGACGTCGGGCACGGCCAGCTCGCGCCGTCGTTGGCCGGTGCGGCGGGACTCGTCCTCGTCGAGGGATGCAACGTGCGCGATCTCGACGCCGAGCGGCTGGCGGAGCTGACGGGCGTCGACGAGCGGCCGACACTCGTCACCGCCGACCTCTCGTTCATCTCCCTCACCACGGTGTTGCCCGCGCTTCGGCAGACCGCTCGTGAGGACGCCGAGTTCGTGCTGCTCGTGAAGCCGCAGTTCGAGGTGGGTCGCGGGGGTGTCCGCGAGGGCGTGGTGCGCGACTCCGCGCTGCAGGCGGACGCGGTCGCCGGTGTGCTGTGGGCCGGCTTCGACCTCGGTCTCGGCGTCGGCGGCGTGCTCTCCTCCCCAATCGCCGGCACCCACGGCAATCGCGAGTTCCTCGTGCATCTGCGGCCGGGTGCGCCCGGGCATCCGACAGAATGGATGGGTCGTATCGAGGGCCTGACAGGAGGAGCCCGGTGAACCAGGCACGTCACTTCCTCGTGGTCGCCCACACCGGCCGCGAGGCCGCACTCGAGGCCACTCGCGAGGTGTGCACGCAACTGCTTTCCGCGGGCGCGGTGCCGGTCATCGCGGAAGAGCACTGGCATGACGTGCACACGTACGTGCCCGACCTGAACGGGCGGGTGCGCGCCCTCGAAGAGGTCGACGCCGACCAGATCGAGCTGGCCATCGTGCTCGGCGGCGACGGCACGATCCTGCGGGCCGCCGAGCTCACGCGCGACCTTCCGATTCCGCTGCTCGGGGTGAACCTCGGCCATGTCGGGTTCCTCGCCGAGAGCGAACGCGACGACCTCGGCTACACCGTGACGCGCGCGCTCGCGCGCGACTACACGGTCGAGGAACGCATGACGCTGTCGGTGCGCGCGAAGGTCGGCGCCGAGGTGGTGTACGAGGGGTGGGCGCTCAACGAGGCCACGGTCGAGAAGGCCGAGCGCGAGCGCATGCTCGAGGTGGTGATCGAGGTCGATCGCCGACCGCTGTCGTCGTTCGGCTGCGACGGGGTCGTCATGTCGACGCCGACGGGGTCGACCGCGTACTCGTTCTCGGCCGGAGGGCCGGTCGTGTGGCCGAGCGTCGAAGCGCTGCTGCTCGTGCCGCTGAGCGCGCACGCGCTCTTCGCACGACCGATCGTGGTGGGGCCCGAGTCGTCGCTCGCGGTGGAGGTGCTGCAGCGCACCGATGCCGCCGCGGTGATCTGGTGCGACGGGCGGCGGATGTTCGACCTGCCGCCCGGCGCCCGCGTCGTCGTACGGCGTTCATCGGTGCCGGTTCGTCTGGCCAGGCTGCACGAGGCGCCGTTCACCGATCGACTCGTCAACAAGTTCGACCTGCCGGTGACCGGCTGGCGCGGGCCGGTGGGTCGCGAATGAGCACCGTGACTGCCGTGAGTGGGGGACGCGCGTGATCGAAGAACTCGGCATCCGCGATCTCGGCGTGATCGCTGAGGCCAGGCTTCCGCTCGGGCCCGGGTTCACCGCGGTGACCGGCGAGACCGGCGCCGGCAAGACGATGGTGGTGACCGCGCTCGGCCTGCTGCTCGGGGCCCGCTCCGACGCGGGGGCGGTGCGGTCGGGTGCGAAGCAGGCCTGGGCCGAGGGTCGCTGGCTGCTTTCGGATGCCTCGGCCGATGAGGTCCGCGAGCGGGTCGAGGAGGCCGGTGGCGAGATCGAAGCCGGCGAGCTGCTGCTCGGCCGCTCGGTGTCGGCCGAAGGCCGTAGCCGTGCGGTCGTGGGCGGTCGCAGCACGCCCGTCGGCGTGCTCGCCGAGCTGGGCGAACGACTCGTGGTCGTGCACGGTCAGGCCGACCAGCAGCGGCTGCGTTCGGCGACGGCGCAGCGCGAGGCGCTCGACCGGTTCGCCGGCGCCGAGCTGCTGGAGGTGCTGGGGGAGTACCGCACCGCGTTCCGGGCCTGGCGCGACGACGCCGACCTGCTCGTGCGGCTGCGGTCCGAGCACGACGCCCGGGCGCGCGAGGCCGCTGAGCTGCGAACCGCGCTCGACGAGGTCGAGGCCGCGGACCCGCAGCCCGGCGAGGACGTCGAACTCGCCGAGCGAGCCGATCGGCTGACCAACCTGGAGGACCTGCGCTTCGCCGCGGCGCAGGCCCGTGAGCTGGTCTCGTCCGAGGAGGCGATCGATGACGCGCCCGACGCCGTGACGCTCGTCGAGAGTGCGCGACGACACGTCGAGCGCATGGCTCCGCACGACTCCGCCCTGGCTCCGCTCGCCGAGACGCTCCAGAACGCCGGGTTCCTGCTCGCCGAGGCCGCCGGTGAGCTCTCGAGCTACCTCGCCGGGCTCGACGCCGATGGCGCGCGCGAGCTCGAGACGGTCCAGGAGCGACGGGCCGAGCTGACCGCCCTCATCCGCCGGCACGGGACGACCCTCGACGACGTGATCGAGTTCCGTCGCACGGGCGGTCTCAGGCTCATCGAGCTCGACGGCGACGACGACCGCATCGAGCAGCTCGAGGCATCCGTCGCCGAACTCGAAGCCCGCGTCGATGAGCTGGCCGACCGGCTGACTTCGCTGCGCGAAGCCGCCGCGTCGCGGCTCGCCATCGAGGTGACGGCCGAGCTCGCGGCGCTCGCGATGCCCGACGCCGAGCTGAGCGTGGTGGTCGAGCCGCTCGCCGAGCCCGCCTCGCACGGCCGCGACCAGGTGCAGCTGCTGCTGCGGCCTCACCCGGGCACCGAGCCGCGGCCCGTCTCGCGCGGTGCATCGGGCGGTGAGCTGTCGCGGGTGATGCTGGCCATCGAGGTCGTGATCGCCGGCGCCGATCCGGTGCCGACGTTCGTGTTCGACGAGGTGGATGCGGGCGTGGGCGGTGCGGCCGCGATCGAGATCGGGCGCCGGCTCGCGAAGCTCGCCGAGCGATCGCAGGTCATCGTCGTGACCCACCTGGCGCAGGTCGCGGCCTTCGCGACGAACCACCTCACCGTGGTGAAGGGCACCGACGGTCAGGTGACCGCGTCGAGCGTGCGACAGCTGGCGGGATTCGATCGCGAGGCCGAGATGGCGCGGTTGCTGTCGGGGCTGGCCGACTCCGCGAGCGGTCTTGCACACGCGCGCGAACTGCTCGAACTCGCCGCGGATGCGGCGTGAGGCCCGGATTTCGCTGTCGCGATGGGCAACCGAGTCGACGACACCCGGTCGGTTCTGGGCCGACTCCGAGAATCGTCGGATAGGCTATAAGCCCGTGGTGGATGAACGCGGCGCACAGACTTCGAATACTGATCTCTCCGACGACACGACCAAGCACATCTTCGTGACTGGTGGTGTCGTTTCTTCGTTGGGCAAGGGCCTCACGGCGGCCAGCCTCGGCAACCTGCTCACGGCACGCGGGCTCCGCGTCGTCATGCAGAAACTCGACCCGTACCTCAACGTCGACCCCGGCACGATGAACCCGTTCCAGCACGGCGAGGTGTTCGTGACCGACGACGGCGCCGAGACCGACCTCGACATCGGTCACTACGAGCGGTTCCTCGACATCGAGCTGAGCCAGGCCGCGAACGTGACCACCGGGCAGATCTACTCGACCGTGATCGCGAAGGAACGACGTGGCGAGTACCTCGGTGACACGGTGCAGGTCATTCCGCATATCACCGACGAGATCAAGCGGCGCATGCGCCTGCAGGCGTCGGAGTCGCCGAAGCCCGATGTGATCATCACCGAGATCGGCGGCACCGTCGGCGACATCGAGTCGCAGCCGTTCATCGAATCGGCTCGGCAGGTGCGGCACGAGCTCGGTCGTAAGAACGTCTTCTTCGTGCACGTGTCCCTGGTGCCGTTCATGGGCGCGTCGGGCGAGCAGAAGACCAAGCCCACCCAGCACTCGGTCGCGGCCCTGCGCTCGATCGGCATCCAGCCCGACGCGCTCGTGCTGCGCAGCGACCGGCCGGTGACCGAGTCGAACAAGCGCAAGATCGCGCTCATGTGCGACGTCGACGAGGCGGCGGTCGTGAACGCGGTCGACGTGCCGTCGATCTACGACATCCCGACGATGCTGCACGACCAGGGCCTCGACGCGTACCTCATCGACGCGCTCGGACTCGACGAGAAGGCGAACGATGTCGACTGGTCGGGCTGGAGCGAACTGCTGCGCGTCGTGCACGACCCGAAGCACGAGGTCACGATCGGCCTGGTCGGCAAGTACATCGACCTGCCCGATGCGTACCTGTCGGTCACCGAGGCGCTGCGCGCGGGCGGCTTCGCGAACGACGCGAAGGTCAAGGTCGAGTGGATTCCGTCTGACGAGTGCCGTACGCCAGAGGGAGCGCAGAAGCACCTCGCCCACCTCGACGGCATCTGCGTGCCGGGCGGCTTCGGCGTGCGCGGCATCGAGGGCAAGCTCGGCGCGCTGCGCTTCGCACGCGAGAACGGGATCCCCGCGCTCGGACTCTGCCTCGGGCTGCAGTGCATGGTCATCGAGTACTCGCGCAACGTCGCCGGTCTTCCGGGGGCATCCTCGAGCGAGTTCGACCCCGACACCGAGTTCCCGGTCATCGCGACCATGGAGGAGCAGGTCGAGATCATCGCGGGCGGCGACCTGGGCGGAACGATGCGGCTGGGCCTGTACCCGGCTGCGCTGACCGAGGGGTCGCTCGCGGCCGAGCTGTACGGTGCCACCGAGGTCTCCGAGCGCCACCGCCACCGCTACGAGGTCAACAACTCGTACCGCGACCGCATCGCCGAGGCGGGCCTGGTGTTCTCGGGGCTCTCGCCCGATCGCAACCTCGTCGAGTACGTCGAGCTGCCGCGCGACGTCCACCCGTTCTATATCGGCACCCAGGCGCACCCCGAGCTGCGCAGTCGCCCGAACTCCCCGCATCCGCTGTTCCGCGGACTCGTCGGTGCGGCGCTCGAACGGCAGAGCGCGAGCAAGCTGTTCGACGATGACGAGACGAATGCCTGAGGTGGCGCTCGACCTGCTCGCGGACGAGCCGTACCGGGCCCCCGTCGTCACGTCCGACCGCGTCTTCGCGGGCCGGGTCTGGGACGTGCGTCGCGACACCGTCGAATACGGCGGCGCGCAGGTCGTGCGCGACTACGTCGAGCACCCCGGCGCCGTCGGCGTGCTCGCGCTGGACGACCGGGGGCGGGTGCTGCTCATCAAGCAGTACCGGCACCCGATCCGCACCCGCGACTGGGAGATCCCCGCGGGGTTGCTCGACGTCGACGGCGAGTCGCCGCTCGAGGCGGCCAAGCGCGAGCTGGTCGAGGAGGCCGACCTCGAGGCCGATGACTGGGCGGTGCTCGTCGACCTGTTCACCTCGCCCGGGGGCAACGACGAGGCGATCCGCATCTTCCTCGCCCGAGGGGTGCGGCCGACTGCGACCGCGTTCGCGCGCACCGACGAAGAGGCCGACATGGAGGCGCGCTGGGTCGACCTCGACGAATGCGTCGACGCGGTGCTTGCGCGCCGCGTGCAGAACGCGCCGCTCGTGGCCGCCGTGCTCGCCGCCCACGTCGCCCGCGCGCGCGACTGGGAGACGCTCGGCGCCGCCGTTGCGCCGTGGCCGGCGCGGCCGAAGGGCGATCCGACGGCGTGACCGCGGCGGGCATCGAGGAGTACCTCCGGCACCTGGCCATCGAGCGAGGGCTCGCCCGCAACACGCTTGCGGCGTATCGCCGCGATCTGACGATCTACGACGGATGGCTCGAAGCCCGGGGCATCCGCGACCTCGCCGCCGTGACCGACACCGACCTCGGCGCCTTCCAGCGCCACCTCGCCGCCGAGCGGCAGCCGCCGCTGGCGACCAGCTCGATCGCGCGCGTGCTGTCGGCCGTGCGCGGGCTGCACCGGTTCCTCCTCGCCGAGGGCGATGTCGAGACGGATGCCTCGCGCGACGTGCGGCCGCCGAAGCCGCCCCGCCGGCTGCCCAAGGCGATCCCGGTCGAGGACGTCGAGGCGATGCTTGCGGCGACCGAGGGTGACGAACCGCTGCGGCTGCGCGATCGCGCCGTGCTCGAGCTGCTCTACGCGACCGGCGCGCGGGTCTCGGAGCTCACCGCGCTGAACGTCGACGACCTCGTCGACGACGAGGTCGTGCGCCTGTTCGGCAAGGGCGGCAAGCAGCGCATCGTGCCGGTCGGCAGTTACGCCCGAGCGGCGCTCGACGCGTACCTGGTGCGCGCCCGGCCCCTGCTGTCGGCGCTGGGGCGGGCCACGCCTGCGCTGTTCCTCGGCGCGCGCGGCGGGCGGCTCGGCCGGCAGGCGGTGTGGGACCTCGTGTCGGATGCTGCGGAGCGCGCCGGCATCACCGCCGACGTCTCGCCGCACACGCTGCGGCACTCGTTCGCGACGCATCTGCTCGCCGGCGGCGCGGACGTGCGGGTCGTGCAGGAGCTGCTCGGGCATTCATCGGTCGCGACGACCCAGATCTACACCCTCGTCACGGTCGACACACTCCGCGAGATGTACACGCAGGCGCACCCGCGTGCTCGCTAGAATCGACCAAGCAACGAGCCAGGGCATGCCGGCCGACGAGGAGATGAATCGCACGTGATCGAGCAGACACAGGACCCGGCGGACGGCATGGCCTCGCTGGATCCCGAGCTCGGTCCGACCGGTCGACCCCTGCGCGACTTCCCCGAGCCCGCGTCACTGCGCTCGCACGGCCCGGCCCGGGTCATCGCCCTCTGCAACCAGAAGGGCGGCGTCGGCAAGACCACGACGACCATCAACCTCGGCGCGACGCTCGCCGAGTACGGTCGGCGCGTGCTCGCCGTCGACTTCGACCCACAGGGCGCGCTGTCTGCCGGTCTCGGGGTGCAGACCCACGACGTGCCGACCGTCTACGACCTGCTGCTGTCGCGCCAGCTCGACCCGGCCGACGTGATCCAGCACAGCGGCGTGCCCGGTCTCGACGTCATCCCGGCCAACATCGATCTGTCGGCCGCCGAGGTGCACCTCGTCACCGAAGTGGCGCGTGAGCAGATCCTCGCCGGCGTCCTGCGCCGGGTGGCGGGCGACTACGACGTCATCCTCATCGACTGCCAGCCGTCGCTCGGCCTGCTGACGGTGAACGCGCTGACCGCCAGCCACGGCGTCGTGATCCCGCTCGAGTGCGAGTACTTCGCGCTGCGCGGCGTCGCGCTGCTCATCGAGACCATCGACAAGGTGCGCGACCGGCTGAACCCGGCCATCACGCTCGACGGCATCCTCGCGACCATGTACGACGCGCGTACGCTGCACTCGCGCGAGGTGCTCGAGCGGGTCGTCGAGGCGTTCGGCGATCGCGTGCTCGAGACGGTCATCACCCGCACGGTGAAGTTCCCCGACGCGACGGTGGCGGGTACTCCGATCACCGAGTTCGCACCCGAGCACCAGGCGGCGCGGGCGTATCGACAGCTCGCCAGGGAGCTGGTCTTCCGTGGCGCGGTCGCGTGAGCCGGTCGGCGCGACGGTGACGGATGCCCCCGAAGCGGGCGTCGACGGCGGGTTCCGCGTCGCGCTCGCGAACTTCGAGGGCCCGTTCGATCTGCTGCTGTCGCTGATCACGAAGCACGAACTCGATATCACCGAGGTCGCACTGTCGAAGGTGACCGACGAGTTCATCTCATACCTGAAGGGGCTCGACTCGGCCGAGGATCTCGACCGGGCGTCAGAGTTCCTCGTCGTGGCCGCAACGCTGCTCGACCTGAAGGTGGCGGGGTTGCTGCCGCAGGGCGAGCTCGTCGACGCCGAGGACGTGGCACTGCTCGAAGCGCGCGACCTGCTGTTCGCCCGGCTGCTGCAGTACCGGGCGTTCAAGGAGGCATCGCGGTGGTTCGCCGCGCGGCTCGAGGCCGAGTCGCTGCGGCACGCGCGCACTGTGCCGCTCGAGGAACGGTTCCGCGAGCGCGTGCCCGAACTGCGCTGGACCCTCACCCCCGAGGACTTCGCCGCGCTCGCCGTGCTCGCGCTCACTCCGCGCGAGCTGCCCGTCGTCGGCCTCGACCACCTGCACGCACCGCTCGTGTCGATCCGCGAGCAGGCCGCCCACGTCGTCGCCGTGCTGCGGCGGGGCGAGCCGGTGACCTTCCGCCAGCTCATCGCCGGCGTCGACCGGTCGGGCGTCGTGGTCGCCCGTTTCCTGGCCGTGCTCGAGCTCTACCGCCACGCCGCCATCGGGTTCGAGCAGCTCGAACCGCTCGGCGAGCTGACCCTGCGATGGGCCGCCGAGCACTGGTCGGACACGAACCTCGACAGCCTGGGAGCCGACTATGACGACTGATCCAGCCGAAGCGCCCACCGCGCCCCACGCATCGCCCGAGCTCTCGGTGGCGACTCCGCTCGACGTGCCCGGCCAGCCGCGCCTCGACCTCGATCGGGCCCTCGAAGCGCTGCTCTTCGTCGCCGACCGGCCGATCAGCACGGTGGCCCTCGCGGCGGCGGTCGCCCGCCCGGTCGCCGAGATCCGCGCCGCGATCGCTCGGCTCGCCGCCGACTACGACGGGGGCGCGCCATCCGGCGAGCCCCGTACCGACGAGGCGGCCACCGAACAGTCAGGGGAGCGAGGCATCCGACGGGGGTTCGAGTTGCGCGAGGTCGGCGGCGGCTGGCGGTTCTACGTGCGCGACGACTACGACGCCCTCATCGCGGGGTTCGTGATCGAGCAGTCGACCCAGAAGCTCTCGCAGGCCGCGCTCGAGACGCTCGCCGTCGTCGCGTACAAGCAGCCGATCTCGCGGTCGGCGATCGCCGCGATCCGCGCAGTCAACGTCGACTCGGTCGTGCGCACGCTCGCGGGCCGCGCGCTCATCACCGAGGTGGACACCGACCCCGAGACCGGTGCGATCCTCTACGGCACCACCGACCAGCTGCTCGAGCATCTGGGCATCAACTCGCTCGACGAGCTGCCGCCGATCTCGCCGCTGCTCGACGACGGACAGGGAGGCTTCGATGTCGACCGGGCATGACGGCGGGGCATCCGGGCCCGCGTCGAACGAGGGGGAGCGCCTGCAGAAGGTGCTCGCCGCGGCGGGCGTCGCGAGCCGACGGGTGAGCGAGCAGTACATCGTCGAGGGTCGGGTGCGCGTCAACGGCCGGGTCGTCACCGAGCTCGGCTCGCGCGTCCACCCCGAGCACGACCGCGTCGAGGTCGACGGCGTCGCGGTGCAACTCGACACCGCGAAGCGGTACTACATGCTGAACAAGCCGCGCGGGGTCGTCTCGTCGATGCGCGACGAACAGGGCCGGCCCGACCTGCGCCGCTACACCGACGAGCTCGAGGATCGCGTGTACAACGTGGGCCGACTCGACCAGGACACCAGCGGCCTGCTGCTGCTCACCAACGACGGCGAGCTCGCGCACGTGCTCGCGCACCCGTCGTTCGGTGTCGAGAAGACGTACATCGCGAAGGTGCGCGGTCGGGTCGCACCGCAGACCCTGCAGCGACTGAAGCAGGGCATCGAGCTCGAGGACGGCCCGATCGCGATCGATCGCGGCCGCATCCTGCAGTCGCAGGGCGGGTCCCAGGGCCGGTCCCAGGGCCAGCCGCAGGCACGCGGCGAGACCGGCTCGACGATGGTCGAGCTCACCCTGCACTCGGGGCGCAACCGCATCGTGCGCCGCATGATGGCCGAGGTGGGGCACCCCGTGATCGAGCTGGTGCGCCGCCAGTTCGGGCCGCTGCACTTGGGCACCCTGCAGTCGGGCCGCCTGCGCGAGTTGACTAAGGTGGAACTCGGCCAACTGCTCACCCTGTCGCGTGCCGCAGACGGCGGCCGCAAGCGAAAGGACTGAGGTTGGTCGAGTCACGACTCACCGGGCCGGTGCGCGTCGTCGGTGTCGGCCTGCTCGGCACCAGCGTCGCGCTCGGGCTGCGTCAGCGCGGCGTCGACGTGATCCTGGCGGATGCCTCGCCCACGCACGTGGCGATCGCGGTCGACCTCGGCGCCGGCCGCGCGGCCGCCCCGGGCGACGCACCCGAGCTCATCGTGGTCGCCGTGCCGCCCGACGTCACGGCGCAGGTCGTGGCATCCGAGCTCGCCGCCTTCCCCGATGCGATCGTGACGGACGTCGCGAGCGTGAAGGCCGGCATCCTGCAGGAGCTTCGCGACCAGGGCGCGGATGTCACGCGCTACCTCGGCTCGCACCCGCTGGCCGGTCGTGAACGCGGCGGGCCGCTCGCCGGCCGCGCCGACCTGTTCCAGGGGCGCCCGTGGGTCGTCGCCGCGCACGACGACATCAGCTACCGGCGGGCGAGCGCGGTCGACGACCTCATCCTCGACCTCGGCGGCACGCTCGTCGAGATGACGCCCGAGCAGCACGACCGCGGTGTCGCGCTCATCTCGCACGTGCCGCAGGTGGTGTCGAGCCTCATGGCCCGCCGGTTCATCGACGCGCCGAGCGACGCACTGGGGCTCGCGGGTCAAGGCGTGCGCGACGTGACGCGCGTCGCCGCGAGCGACCCCGACCTGTGGGTGCAGATCCTCGGTGCGAACGCGGGATCCGTGCGCGACATCCTGGTGGCCTACCGCGACGACCTCGACCGCTTCATCGACGCGCTCGCCGATCCGGCTGCGCCCGGCGCGCGCCGGCGCGTCGCCGAAGAGCTCGCCGGCGGCAATGCCGGCGTCTCGCGACTGCCGGGCAAGCACGGCACCGACAAGCGGTTCGCGACGCTGACCGTCATGGTCGACGATCGCCCGGGCCAGCTCGCACGACTGCTCGCCGAGATCGGCGAGATCGGTGTGAACCTCGAAGACCTCCGGCTCGAACACGCGCAGGGCCGCCAGGTCGGTCTCGCCGAGATCGCCGTGCTTCCCGAGGCGGTCGACCGCCTCTCGACCGAGCTGGCCGCGCGCGGCTGGCGGATCGCAGGATGACCACCGTGACCCACGCCCTCGTGTACCCGATCGTCGTCGCGATCGACGGCCCCGCCGGCAGCGGCAAGTCGAGCGTCTCGAAGGCCGTCGCCCGCGAGCTCGGCTACGGGTTCCTCGACACCGGCGCGGCGTACCGCGCGCTCGCCTGGCACGCCGAGGCGTCGGGTGTCGACACCGACGATGCGGCATCGGTCATCGGATGCCTCGAGAGCTTCGACTACCGCATCGGCACCGACCCCGCCGGCTACGGCGTGCACGTCGGCGAGACCGACGTGACGACCGCGATCCGCGAGCCGCACATCTCGGGCATTGTCAGCCGGGTCGCCCGCGTGCCCGAGGTTCGCACGCACCTGATCGAGCTGTTCCGCGCGATCATGGCCGCAGAGGCCCGGCCCGGCATCGTCGTCGAGGGCCGCGACATCACGACGGTCGTCGCGCCCGACGCACCGGTGCGAGTGCTGCTCACCGCCTCGGAAGAGGTGCGGATGGCACGGCGCTCCGCCGAACTCGCCGATGTGCCCGCCGAGGCGACCGCCGAGCAGCTGCGGGCCCGCGACCGGGCCGACTCGAAGGTCGTCGACTTCATGACCGCAGCTGACGGGGTCGTCACCGTCGACTCGACCGAATTGGACTTCGACCAGACCGTGGACGCGGTCATCGCCGTCATCAGAGGTTCCCAGCCGGTCACTGGTTGAATAGACCGGGGGCCAGCGTGCATCGGCGGTTCGCCGTGCCCGCCCCGATGACTTGAGGAGAGACCATGACCGACCGCGACGACGAGTACGCAGGCCACGACGACGACCTCGCCGAGCGCCTCGCTGACGTCGACGAGGAGCTCGCCGACCAGCGTGCCGTCGCCCTGCGCTCAGGGCTCGAGGAGTACGAGCTCGACGACGAAGACCTCGAACTGCTCGAGCACGGCGAAGAGGATGAAGACGGCGTGCGCTACCTGCCCGCGCTGCCGGTCATCGCGATCGTCGGCCGGCCGAACGTCGGCAAGTCGGCGCTCGTCAACCGCATCATCGGCCGCCGCGAGGCGGTCGTCGAGGACGTCCCCGGCGTGACCCGCGACCGGGTGTCGTACAAGGGCGAGTGGCTCGACCGTCGATTCACGATCGTCGACACCGGCGGCTGGGAGCCCGACGCGAAGGGCATCGACGCATCGGTCGCGGCGCAGGCCGAGGTCGCGATCGACCTCGCGGACGTCGTGATGTTCGTGGTCGACGCGAACGTCGGCGCGACCTCGACCGACGAGCACGTCGTGCGCCTGCTGCGCAAGGCGAACAAGCCCGTCTTCCTGGTGGCGAACAAGGTCGACGACGCCAGGCAGGAGCCCGAGGCCGCCGCGCTCTGGAACCTCGGCCTCGGCGAGCCGTACCCCGTTTCAGCGCTGCACGGCCGCGGCGTGGCCGACCTGCTCGACCAGGTCTTCACGGTGCTGCCCGAGATCTCGGCGGTCGCCAAACAGGAAGTCGGGGGGCCGCGGCGCGTCGCGATCCTCGGCCGGCCGAACGTCGGCAAGAGCTCGCTGCTGAACAAGGCCGCACGCGAAGAGCGTGTGGTCGTGAACGACCTCGCCGGCACCACTCGCGATCCGGTCGACGAGCAGATCGAGCTCGGCGGCAAGGTGTGGCGGTTCGTGGACACCGCCGGAATCCGGCGCCGGGTGCATCTGCAGCAGGGTGCCGACTTCTACGCGTCGCTGCGCACGCAGGCGGCCCTCGAGAAGGCCGAGGTCGCGGTCGTGCTGCTGGATGTCTCGCAGCCGATCAGCGAGCAGGACGTGCGCATCATCGACCTGGTGCTCGAGTCGGGCCGTGCACTCGTGCTCGCCTACAACAAGTGGGACCTGCTCGACGACGACCGCCGCCGATACCTCGAACGCGAGATCGAGCAGGACCTGCACCACGTCGCATGGGCGCCCCGGGTGAACATCTCGGCCAAGACCGGCCGCCATCTCGAGAAGCTCGTGCCCGCGTTGGAGACCGCGCTCGAGTCGTGGGACACCCGCATCCCGACCGGCAAGTTCAACGCGTTCCTCACCGAGCTCACCCAAGAGCACCCGCACCCGGTGCGCGGCGGCAAGCAGCCCCGCATCCTGTTCGGTACGCAGGCCTCGACCCGGCCGCCGACGTTCGTGCTCTTCACGACCGGGTTCCTCGACCCGGGCTACCGCCGGTTCATCCAGCGGCGCCTGCGCGAGATCTACGGCTTCGAGGGCTCGCCGATCGTCGTGAACATGCGGGTGCGCGAGCGGCGGCAGCGCTAGTCAGGGCACGCGGGCGGCGGTCAGGTCCGCGCGGCCAGATCCGCGCCGCTCGGGGGTCTTGGGATGGGTCGCGCCCACCCCGAGTCACTCAGGCTGCGGCCTCGACCGCGGGCGTCGGTTCGAGGTGCTCGACGCGCACCTTGGGCATCGCGAGCGTGGCGAGCAGCATGAGCACCGCGGTCGCCGCGACCCCGATGAACACCGCCTCCGTCGCGTTGACCACGGCGGCGGGGTTCTGCGCACCGCCGGGGGTGTCGAGCAGGAACGCGTTCGCGATCGCGCCGAACACTGCGACGCCCACGGCGCTGCCTGCTGACCGCGAGAACGCGTTCAGCCCGGTCACGACGCCTCGTTCGTGCCATCCGACCGATGACTGCGCCGCGATCAGGCTCGGTGCGGCCACCCAGCCGAGCCCGAAGCCCATGACGAACGCGACCCCCGCGACCGACCACGGATTCGGGTACGGGGCGATCGCGATCAGCCCGAGCGAGCCGACGACCACGATCGTCGCCCCGATGAGCACGGTCGCTCGGAACCCGAATCGCAGGTACATCCGGCCCGCCTGGGACGCGGCGAGCGGCCAGCCGAGCGTGAGCGCGGCGACCGCGACGCCCGCGACGAGCGGAACGACTCGGATCGACCCCTCGAGGTAGGTGGGCACGTACGACGTGATGCCGATCATCACCGCACCGACGCCCACGCCGATGAGCGTCGTCGTCGAGATGAGCCGCCGGCCGAACAGCGAAAGGTCGAGCACCGGTTCGGCGGCGCGCCGCTCGACGAGGGCGAACGCGACGAGCGCGGCCGCGCCGAGGCCGAACGCCGCGACCGTCTGCCACGACGCCCACGGCCAAGCGTGCCCACCTTCGAGCAGGGCCAGGATCACCGACGTCAATCCCACCGTGAGCAGCACCGCACCGGCGACGTCGATGCGGTGCCGGCGGCGCTCGACCCGCTCGTGGTAGTTGCGCAGGAGCATCGCGCCCGCGATCAGGCACAGCGGGACGTTCACGAAGAAGATCCACCGCCAGGAGGCGAACTGGCTGAACACGCCGCCGAGCGCCGGACCCACCACCGACGAGATCGCCCACACGCTCGCGATGTACCCCTGCACCTTCGCCCGCTCGGCGACGGTGTACACGTCGCCCACGATGGTCATCGCCATCGGCGCCACTGCGCCGGCGCCGAGCC